>JAJFUK010000188.1 GCA_021372435.1 Actinomycetes bacterium
AGGCGCAGGTCGAGGAGCAGCCGGGGCGCCCAGTCCGGAAAGTCGCCGACGGAGTCGATTCCGTCGCGTAGGAGACCGGCGAGCGCCCGCAAAGCTTCGCCGACCGACATGCCGGCCGCCCCGATGACGGTTGCCGTGACGATGGTCGCGAGCAGCGCGATGACAAGGGCAAGCATCACCAAGCGATAGGTGCGGCGGCGGCTTTCGCTGGTGGCCATGTTGTCCTCTCTCTGCAGCCTGGACGGCGGGGGCGCGGGCCGCGGAGCGCCCGCGCCCCCCGCCGGTCACAGCCTCCGACTCAGAAGACCTCGGGATGGACGGCTTCCGCCAGGACCCGCAGTCCCTGCCCGATGCGCGCCCCCGGCCGGGTCACGATGGTGTCGTCGAACAGGTAGACGCGCCCTTCTTTCACGGCGGTGAGCCCGGCGAAACGAGGATCACCGGTGAATCCCTCCACGCCCGAGTATCCCGATGAGCTGGGCAGCAGGATCAGATCGGGGTCGGCTGCCACCAGTTGTTCCGGGGTGAGCTGGTAGTAGGCTTGGGGAGTGACCCCGGCCGTCTCCTCCGCCGCGATGTTCGTGCAGTTGACCAGCGAAAGCATCTCGTTCACGAACGACCCGGGCCCACAGGTCCACAGAGTGTTGTCCAGGGCGTAGAAGACCCGGGGTCTGCTGCCGGTGGCCGCCGCGGCCTCGGTGACCTCCTTGATCTGGGCCTTGATGGAGTCGATGAGCCCGGCAGCTTCGGCTTCCGTCCCAGTGGCCTTCCCGAGGGTGGCGATGTCGACATAGATGCCCTCGATCGTCGTGGGATTGAAAATGATCACCGCGGCTCCAGCCTCCTGGACCGGAGCCAGGGCTTCTTCATTGCCGGAGTACCCGACCACCAGGTCGGGGCTCAGGGCCATGACGGCCTCGGTGTTGGCCTGGAAGTCACCGATCTTGGTGATGGCGGCCACTTCGGGCGGGTAGTCGCACAGCGAAGTCACTCCCACCACCCGGTCGCCCAGGCCGAGCGCGAACAGCGTTTCGGTGCCGGCCGGGGCCGTGGAGACGATGCGCTGCGGTTCAGCCTTGATGGCCACGGTGGTGCCGTTGTCGTCGGTCACCGTCACGGGGAACGCGCCCTCGGCCGGTGCGGCTTCGGTCGAAGCGGTGGTGGGCACCACCGTCGTAGTCGCGGCCGCCGCGGTGGTGGCTACCGCCGCGGCTGTGGAAGTGCTCGACTCCGCCGGGGCGGCCTTGTCGCCACAGCCGGCGAATACCAGCGAGCCGGCTGCCAGCAGGGCGAGCAGCACAAGGACGAGCGGAATCGGGCTCCAGGAATGGCGGCGCCGAGAAGGCGGCAGGTCGGGCCCCGCCGGTGTGCGGCGCGGCGTCGGGTGTCCGGTCATACGGACTCCTTTCGGTTCAACCTATGGTCATGGCCCGCAAGATGGTGGAGAGCAGGCCTGCTACTCCCCGGCCTGACCGTTAAGCGGTCGAACCGAGTCGGCGCCCCGCGACATCAGGGCGGAGTCGCTCTCTCCGCGGAAAGCGTCTGCTCCTCCTCTACAGCAGGTATCTGACTCCCGGGTGCTCGCGCCCCTCCGCGATTCCCGGTTACAGTGGCGGGACCGTGCCGGCTTCCTACCGGCTTCCCTCTCGGCTCTGAGAATCCCCGGAGCCTGACTGTGGAGGCACCATGCTTGCTGGAGGGCACTCTAGCACTTCAGGTCAGCGGAGTCCACGCGACGCGACTCCGTGCGGGTCCCGGCGCCCTGCGGGTGAACCTGTGGCGCAGACGCCGGGGCCGGAGGGTTGGGCGAAAGGCCCGCGATACCGCGCGATGCTCGAAGCAGGTCCTCCCGGCCCGCGCTGCGGGTCAGAACATGACGTTCTCGTAGAAGTCGAGCGCCGGCCTGCGATTGCGTTCTTTTTCCTCGCTGTCCATCCGTCCCCTGATCACGTTGTTCATGTCGCGCCAACGTCCCGTATCGGCGGACCTGCGCTTTTGGTACCCTGGGCTGGTGAAAAACTCAGTGAGCATAGCCCTCTTCTTCTTGCTCAGCGGCTTCTTCCTGACGATCCTTCTGGGGACCCTTGAGCACAGCCGCAAACTACTGGGAGCGGCCGCGGGTTGTCTGATAGCCGTAGTGGTGATCATCGTGTTTCTTACCCCCGTGGAGCTGCCTTCCTGGCGCTTGGGATTGGGCGATGACGACCAGAAGGCTTCGAGCAGCACGACGCTGGGAGGGACGGCCCTTACCTCCACTACCGGACCGGCCGGGTTGTCCACCACCGTGCCCGGGAGCACGACGAGCAGCACTTGGGGCACCACGATCAGCCTCAGGAGTACCACCAGCACGACGATCCACTTTGCCAGCACCACCACGGCCGTTCCCCACACCACGCTGTATCGCACGGTCACGACGGGGGTATCCGGTGGCTGAGCGCACGGACGCGACGGACGACGGTCTCGACCGGCGTCTCACCTACCGCTCCGCGGGAGTGGACATCGAAGCCGGGGAGGAAGCCGTCCGGCTGATCAAGAAGGACGTCGAGAGCACCTACATCCCGGGGGTGTTGGGCTCGTGGGGGGGCTTCGCCGGCCTGTTTCGACTGCCCGACGGCTTGGAGGAGCCCGTCCTTGTCACCGGCACCGACGGCGTGGGCACGAAGATCCTTCTCGCCCAGGAGACGGGCCGGCTCGACACCGTGGGCATCGACCTCGTGGCCATGTCGGTCAACGATGTGCTCACCATCGGGGCCCGGCCTATGCTCTTTCTCGATTACATCGCGGTGGGCAGGCTCACGCCTGCGGACATGGCTCAGATGGTGGCGGGGGTCGCGGAGGGCTGTCGCCGGGCGGGCTGTGCCCTCGTGGGCGGCGAGATGGCCGAGATGCCCGGGCTCTACGATCCGGGCGAGTTCGATATGGCCGGCTTTTGCGTGGGCCTGGCCGAGAGGAGAAAGCTCATCGACGGTTCGGCCGTGGCGGAAGGCGACGTGGTGTTGGGGCTGGCATCGAGCGGCCTCCATTCCAACGGCTTCTCCCTGGTGCGACAGGTCTTGAAGGCGAGCGGCCTCCGGCTCGGCGATACCTTCCCGGACACGGACATGTCGACCGCCGACGTGTTGCTCACGCCCACGCGCATCTACGTACGGAGCGTCATTGGACTGCTGGAGCGAGACGTGCCCATCAGGGGCATGGCGCACGTCACCGGCGGGGGCATCAAGGGCAACCTGTCGCGTGTGATCCCGGAGGGGCTGATGGCGCGTCTGGACCGGAGCGCTTGGGCCGTCCCTCAGCTCTTCCTGACGCTCCAACGACTGGGCGGCATCGTCGATGAACAGATGTTCCTCACCTTCAACATGGGCATCGGCTACCTGCTCGTGATGGAGCCGGAGGCGGCTGGACAAGCCGCCGGTCTGCTGACCACGATGGGAGAGCGGGTCGTCCGTGTCGGGGAGATAGTCCCAGGCGGATCGCAGCGAGATGTCCGGGTGGTCTTGGAAGGCCCGGCATGAACGCGGCGCCTGAAGACGACCCGGCGGGTGCGGGGCCCGTCGGAGCCGGGGCCGCTGGGGCCGGGACGCCCGCAGCCGCCGGGACGCAGGGTAAGATCGCGGCTTCCGGGACGCCCGCGGACGCCGGGACGCAGGGGAAGACCACAGCCGCCGGCGCCGGCGGGCCCGCGCCTGGCGAGGGCCCGGCCGCCGCCCGGATCTTCCGCCTGGCTGTACTGGCTTCCGGCAACGGCTCCAACCTGCAGGCCATAATCGACAAGTTGCACAGGCGCCCGGTGGGCGGGTCACCGTTGTTGCCGGCCCCGTTCGCGGGACCTGCCCTTATCGAAGTCGCTCTGGTGGTGAGTGACGTCCCGGGCGCGCGCGCTCTGGAGCGCGCGCGCACCGCCGGCATCCCGACCGCGGTGTTCCCGAACAGCTCCTACGCCACCCGGGAAGAGCACGACCTGGCCATGGCCGCCGCCATTCGCGAGGCACAGGTTGACCTGGTCGTGCTGGGAGGCTACATGCGCCTAGTCTCGCCGGTCTTCGTGCGGGAGTTTCCCTATCGGATCATCAACCTGCACCCCGCCCTGCTGCCGGCGTTCCCCGGGACCACCTCGATCAGCGACGCCCTGCAGGCCGGGGTGAAGGTCACCGGGGTCACGGTGCACTTCGTCGACGAGGGGTTGGACACCGGCCCCATCATCGCTCAGGAGCCGGTGCGGGTCGACGAAGGAGACACGGCGGAGAGCTTAGCCGCCCGCATCCACGCCCTCGAACACGAGCTCCTGCCCGCGACGATCCGCCTTATCGCGACCGGAAGAGTCAAGCCCCCTCTTCCGGGAACGCGTGTGGTGCAGGTAGACTGGAGCGACGAAGGAAAGTAGGAGGCAACTGCCGGCGCAGAGACAGGAGCCCAGCGGGGGCGCAACGGGCCGGTCCAATGAGCCGCCGGGGCGACGTCTCTGGTGACACGATAACCACCCGGCCGCGGGGCCGGACGGCGAGCGAGGAGGAAAGAGTGAAGGTCAAGCGGGCACTTGTATCGGTATCGGACAAGAACGGTCTCGAGCCTTTCGTGCGTGGGCTTGTGGAGTTGGGAGTGGAGGTGATCTCGACCGGGGGGACCGCCCGCTACCTTAGAGAGGCCGGGTTGCCTGTCACAGGCGTCTCCGAGGTCACCGGATTCCCCGAGATCATGGATGGGCGGGTCAAGACACTGCACCCGGCCATCCACGGCGGCATCCTGGCCGACCGCAGCAAGCCGGCCCACCTGCAGGCCATCGCCGAGCTGGGCATCGAACCGATCGACCTCGTGGTAGTCAACCTGTACCCGTTCGAGGCCACCATCGCCCAACGGGGGGTGAGTGAGGCCGATGCTGTCGAGAACATCGATATCGGCGGTCCCAGTATGGTGCGGTCGGCGGCGAAGAACTTCTCGGCGGTGGGGATCGTCACCGATCCTGCCGACTACGATCCGGTACTCGCCGAACTGAGGGAGAACGAGGGCGGGCTGTCGCGGGAGACCCGTCGCCGTCTGGCTACCAAGGCCTTCCAGCATACCGCTCACTACGACGCAGCGATCGCGAACTGGTTCGGTGAGGGGGAAGCCGACTTCCCTGAGCGCTTGATGCTCGACCTGGTCAAGATCAAGGATCTTCGCTACGGCGAGAATCCCCATCAGCGGGCCTCTTGGTATTCGGAGACGAAAATCGGCGGCGGCCTGGCCGCGGCCCTGGAGCAGCTCCACGGAGCGCAGTTGTCGTTCAATAACCTGCTCGATCTTGATTCGGCCCGTCGGGTCCTTGACGAGTTCGCCCTGCCGACCTGCGTGATCATAAAGCACAACAACCCCTGCGGCGTGGCGGTCGCGGAGACGGCGGCGGCCGCTTACGAGAAGGCCGTGTCCTGCGATCCGGTCTCGGCCTTTGGCGGAGTGATCGCAGTGAATCGAACGGTCGATGACGCTGTGGCCCGCCTCCTATCCACGAACTTCGTCGAGGTCCTGTGGGCTCCCGGATACACCGACGAGGGCTTCGAGATCCTCGCCGGCAAGAAGGACATCCGTATCCTCGCCGGGCAGCAGAACCGCGATACCTGCGGCGGCTTCGACATGAAGCGGATCGTGGGAGGCATGCTGGTGCAGGATTGGGACTGCGAAGTCGACCAGCGCGAGAACATGACCGTCGTCAGCACCCGGTATCCTACCGAGCAGGAGTGGGGCGATCTGCTCTTCGCCTGGCGGGTTGCGAAGCACACTAAGTCGAACGCCATCATCCTGGTCAAGGACCTCATGACCGTGGGCGTGGGGGCCGGGCAGATGAGCCGGGTCGATTCGGCGAACTTGGCCGTCAACCGGGCCCGCTTCCCGCTCGACGGGTGTGCGGTGGCCTCGGATGCCTTTTTCCCGTTCCCCGATGCCCTGCAGGTGTGTGCCGACGCCGGGGCGACCTGCGTGATCCACCCGGGAGGGTCGAAGCGGGACGATGAGTCTCTGGCCCTGGCCGAGGAGCGGGGAATGGCCATGGTCATCACGGGAAGGCGGCACTTCAGGCACTGACCGGAGGAGTCACAGGGGGTTCCTTCCGGCTGCGCACAAAGGCCTGTGCGACTCCTCCAGGAACCCCCTGTGACTCCCCGGAACGGGTGGGCCTGCGGGCGCGGCACTGCCGGCCCCCGGCCCGGGTTCCTTCCGGCTGCGCACAAAAGCCTGTGCGACTCCTCCAGGGGACCCGCTCGCCCCCTCGAGGCCCTATGAGGATGGAGGGAGCCTTGGGCGCCCTCCGGGCGGGGTAGTCCGGGCTTGAGTCGCCGTCCTCTACGCAGAGCGCCGGTGGGCGCTGCTGCGTCGCCCCGGCCACTCCACGTCGGCCGGCCCGCCTTGGCGGCTGCGCGTCGGCTGCTACGCCTTGGCCACTTCGGCCCGGCTACTCCGCCCGGCTACTCCGCTTCGAACTCCGCCCGAGGCCGGGGGGTCCGTGCCGTTCGTTCCGGTTCGGCCACGGCATGATAGGCGATGGTCTCCCGGGAGGCCGCGGTGCCGCGGCTCATCTTCCTTTCGAGGGGTTGTCGCTCGCGCGCCACAGCGGCCGGTCGACCGGCGGCTGCCGTGCGGACCCGCTCCGCGTCGCGCGAGACGCGGGCTTTGCTGCGGCTGGTGCGAAGCATGTTGCGGTAGTAGTTAAAATGCCAGCCGAGGTGGAAGAGGGAGATCAATGTCATGACGATGCCCGCCTCCACGTGCCAGAAGAGCAGGTCGAAGGGGATCTTGAACGGCAACTCGTAATCCAGCTGGATCGTCAGGAGCAGACCAAAAACGCCGGTCACAAGGAACGTGACCGCGAGAAGCGCATTCCAGATCTTGCGATGCGTGGATAGGCGTATCCGCTTGGTCTTGTAGAGGATGAAGCTGGCGCCGTAGACCAGGAAAAAGGCGACCGCGATTGGGCTGACCATGTAGTGGGTCATGAGGGAGGAGCCTCCGGAATCGTCGGTGGTCGAGGACGCGACGGTCTCATCGGAAGCAGCCGTCGCTGAAGAGTCGGATCCGCCGGAGGACGGCGCGGTGGTCGTGGTGTTGGTGGGATCGCCGGAAACGGCCGCCGTGGCCACACCCGCGGTCTGTGCGATGTCGTCCGTCTCGCCGCCGTCGGTGGCGGAGCCGGTAGACGCGGTCGCACCCGGCACGGGGACGCCGAAGCAGGCCCCGCAACCGAGGCACGGACCGAGAGGACAATCGCCCGTGGGAGGCTCGCCCGACGTGGCCGTGGCCGTCGCCTGCGTCGTCGTGGCGACTGTTTCCCTGGTGGTCGTGGTCGTGGTGACGACCGGCTCCGGCTGCGACAGGTCGCAGATACCGTCGCCGTTCGTGTCTTTGTACCGCCTGCATTCTCCTGGGAACGGATCATCGACAAGGCCCCTGGGGCAGTCGTCCCAGGCGAGCGCGGTGGCGGGGAAGCCGAATCCGTACACCAGCCCGAACAGCGAAAGGACCGCGATCAGTGTCACCGTCGCCGTCTTCTTTTTGTGCCTGCTCATGTCACCGAGCCTTGATATGCCTCGACGTTTGCGCGTCCGCCGCATGGTACCCGGGAGCGCATAAGCCATGCGTAAGCGAGAAGTCAAGGTTTTGTAAGGACGGTAGGGCGGGGCCCCGGCGGCAGAGCGTACTCCTGGTGGGCCGGGCAGCCACGGCGCGGACGCCCCGGCCCGGAGGACACTCCGGTGCAAATCGGACCCTGAGCCATGCGGAGCGCGGTGCTTTCGTTGACACCCACCTGGGGTGGGGCTAGAATCTGGCGCCTGATGGGGGCCGTTAGCTCAGTTGGCAGAGCACCGGACTTTTAATCCGGGTGTCCCGGGTTCGAGTCCCGGACGGCTCATTCAAGCTCCGGCAGGCCGGGGAGTTCGTGCCGAGCAGAATCGGCCCGGTCTGCGACGGGCGGTGACGCTGTACGGGGGAAGCACAGCTAGGAGCCTGTCGGGGAAAAGCATCAAGCACCTGTGTGTCTACCAGTCATTGTTGCCTGACCATACGTGAGGCACAACATGTTGTGGCCGACCTACCCAGAACCGCTTTTCCCCGACGGGCTCCTAGACCGGGGCAACTCCAACCACAACTTCAACACCTGCTGCCCGGGGTGCGGCCCGCCACAGATCTCCACCACCACCGACGCGCTCATCGACGTCTACGCGGAGAAGGCGGGTATCGACCCCTGGGAGCTCCGCTATAAGAACGCTGCTCGTCCGGGAGATCGGACCATCAACAGCCGACCATACCTCGATTACGTCTATCCCAAGGTCCTCGAGATGGCAAAGCCTGCCTACGGCAGGTACAAGGCTGAGGCCGAGGCGGCGTAGCCGTGGGAAGGCACGTCGGCGTGGGCCTCAGCATGCGCGGCTTTGTCTCGACCATCGGCATGTTCGATTGCTCCGAAGTGCCGCTTGAGCTGAACCCGGCCGGTGCTTTCACCCACTACAACACCTGAGAGGATCTCGGCCAGGGCGCCGACACAGTACGTAGGCCACTATGACCGGGTGAACAGGGGACCGGACCCGGCCCTCGACCCGACTGTCGGCGAAGGCTCGCGGGTCCCGGCGTTCAAGTGTGGAGTCAACGTCGCTCTGGTGGAGGTGGATATCGCCGCGGGAAGAATCCGGGTGCTGCGTTCACTCTCGTAGGAGACGTAGGGGTGATCGGCAGCATGCCCTCGGTGGAAGGCCAGGGCTATGGTGGCCTCTCGCACTCTATCGGCCTCGCCCAACCAGGACTACGACGCCGGGGACGAGCAGGGGAACATGATCGGGGGCGGTTCATTCCGGAGATCGCGCTATCCCGGACGACATGGATCTGATCTTTCTTATAACTCCGCGTGAGCATGGTCCTCGTGGGTCGTGCGGCTGCGCCGAGGAGCTTCATTTTGAAAGGAGTTCTTACTCCAGCAGCAGCCTGTCGACCGCGAGCTTCTCTCCGCTGACCTCGTGGAACTTGTCCACCAAGCCCGCGACGGTCAACGCCTGCTTCTCACTGCCCGGCACATCGAGGATCACCCGCCCGGCGTGCATCATCACCAAGCGGTTGCCCCATTCAAGCGCTATCTCCATGTTGTGGGTCACCATCAACGTGGTCAGATGCAGTTGTTGGACCAGTTTGCCTGTGAGATCCATGATGGTGGCCGCCACGTTGGGATCGAGTGCGGCCGTGTGCTCGTCAAGCAGCAGCAGTCGGGGGCGGGCCACGGTGGCCATGAGCAGGGAAAGCGCCTGCCGCTGGCCGCCGGATAGTTTGTTCACCTGGGTGGTAAGCCGGTCTTCCAGTCCCATGCCGAGCGCGCTCAGCGCCTCCCTCATCTGCTTCTTCAGCGGGCTCGGGACTCCCGGCCGCAGGGTCCGTGTGTGGCCCCGCATGTAGGCCATGGCCAGGTTCTCCTGGATGGACATCGAGGGGGCGGTCCCCGCCCGTGGATCTTGGAACACGCGCCCAATGGATCGGGCTCTCACATGTTCTGGAACCCCGGTTATGTCCTCGCCGTCCAGCCAGATCGAACCCGATGTGGCCCGCACTGTTCCGGCGATCGTGTTGAGGAGAGTGGATTTGCCTGACCCGTTGGACCCGATCACAGTGACGAAGTCACCGGGCTCGACCCGCAGACTGATGTCATCCAGGGCCACCACTTCATTGACGCTTCGCGCGAGAAAGACCTTTCTAAGGCTCTGGCAAACCAGACCGGTGTCTACATTCATGTGCGTATGACCTTGCGGCGTACGGCAGGCAGCGACAGCGCCAAGATCACCAGGATGGCCGTGAACAGCTTGAGGTCGGTCGGAGCGATGCCCAGCCGGAGGCTGACGGCGGTCAGCAGGCGGAAGACGATAGAGCCGCCGATGACGCTGAAGAGGGTCCAACTGATGCCTCGGGTCCCGAACAGAACCTCGCCCACAATGACCCCGGCCAAACCGGCCACTATCGTTCCGATGCCCATGCCCACGTCGGCGAACCCCTGGAATTGGGCGACCAAGGAGCCGCTCAAGGCAACGAGGGCGTTGGCCATCCCGACGCCGAGGATGCGCACCAGGTCGGTGTTGACGGCCAACGACCGGATCATCTGCTCGTTGTCACCGGTGGCCTGCATAGCCAGCCCCAGTTGGGTATGGAGGAACCAGTCGATGATGAACTTGACGATGAGCATGAATATGGCCAGCACGAGGATGAGCCACCAGCCGGTCATGTGAACCGACATCCAGCTGCCGATCTGGTCGAAGACGTTGGGTTTGCCCAGGAGCGGAACGTTGCTCCCGCGCATGATGCGGAGGTTGATCGTGTAGAGTCCGGTCATGATCAGTATGCCGGCAAGCAGCTTGGCCCCGTAGTCGCTGGAGGCGCTCTGGCCGGATTTGAGAACCAGGTGGAGACCGCCGGTGGCAAAGCCGGCGAGCAGGCCGGCGCACATACCGGCTGCGGTAGCGAGCCAAGGGGAGTGGCCGGCGGTGATGATGGCGGCCGTTGTCGCGGCTCCCAGGGGGAAGCTCCCGTCGACGGTGAGGTCGGCGAAGTCCAGCACCCGGAAGGTGATGAACACCCCGAGCACCATGAAACCGTAGAGAAGGCCCTGCTGTAGGCCGCTGATGATCACCGTCTCCACAGCTGTCACATCCCTAGCCGGCCGGGGGACGGCGGGACCGCCCTTCCCCGCCGTCCCCCGGCCCGTGACTCATCCTGGACCGGCCTGTTCAGCGCTGCCTACCCTAGTACTTGACCTGTGCCTTTGTAAGCAGCTCCGGAGGGATCGTTAACCCCATCGCTTCGGCGGCCGCCGTATTGACGGCCAACTGCAGGTTCTGGGCGTACTCGACCGGGATCTCGGAGAGGGGTGTGCCTTGGAGCACTCTGACCGCCATCTTGCCGGCCTGCACCCCGTGGTCGTAGTAGTCGAAGGCACGAGCCGCGGCTGCTCCCCGCTCGACGCTGTTAATGTCGCCGGCGATCAACGGGATCTTCTTCTCCTGGCACACCTTCATCACGCTTTCGAGAGCGGAAACGACGGTGTTGTCGGTGAGTACCGAAATGGCGTCCACCCTGTCGACCAGAGACTGAGCCGCCGCCAGCACCTCAGAGGAGTTGGCGGCCGTAGCCTCCACCACCTTCAGCCCCATGGCTTCGGCTGCCGCCTTCTCTTTCTCCACCAGGATGACCGAGTTGGTCTCACCAGAGTTGTACAGGAGGCCGATGGTCTTGACGTTGGGGACCAGTTCCTTGATGAGGTCGAGATGCGGCTGCACCGGCAGCATGTCCGACACGCCCGTTACGTTTGCCTCAGGAGCCTCGGGGTTCTTGAGCAGCCCTGCCGCGACCGGGTCGGTCACAGCCGCGAATATCACGGTAATGGTGGACGTCGCTTTTACCACGGCCTGGCTTGCCGGGGTGGCTACGGCAAGGATCAGGTCGTCCTTATCGCCGGCGAACTTCTGGGCGATGGTGGTGGCGTTCGCCATGTCACCCTGGGCGTTCTGCCTGTCATAGGCGACGTTCTTGCCCTCCACGTAGCCGGCCTGCGTCAAGGCGTCGATGAAGCCCTCGACCGTGGCATCCAGCGCCGGATGGCTCACGATCTGGGTGATCCCAATCTTGTATACCTTGTCGACCTGAGTGCCGGAGGCCACGGAGCTGCTGGTACCGTCGGCAGCACTGGTCGTGGTGTTGGCGGCCGTCGTCTCGGTGCCGGAGAGTGCCGTTGTCTCAGTCCCGGCTGGTGCCGTCGTCGTGGTTTCCGTCGATGTCCCGCAACCCCCAACGACGAACGCGAAGGCGGCTGAGAGGGCAACGAGCCCGAGGATGTTGAGTGCCTTCCGAGCAGTGCGCATGCTTTCTCCTTTGACGACGATTTACGAGCGCATATTATGCAGATGATTTGCGCATTGGCCAATAGTCGCGTTCAACACCGTCCGTGGTAGACGATCGACGGGATGCCGCCTCCGTCGCGGCGCTCCGATACGGGTGGTCAGTTACCGCCGATATCGTTGGTCAGTTGGGGCCGAAATATGCAGGGGTCAGATGCGGGCAGCGGCGACAGATCCTGCGTCAGGCCTCGCCAAGCACCTGTCACGTCCCAGAGGTCTGCCAACGCTCTGCCAACGAACCGCTCAGAACGGGACGTGACGAACAGTCATGACCACCGTCGAGAAGTGCCAGTCTGCAGGATAAAGCGGCACCGTGAGTCAGCCACCAGCACGAGCAGACACGGCCCGTGCCGCCCTTTTAATCCGGGTGTCCCGGGTTCGAGTCCCGGACGGCTCATTGAAGCCCCTGCAGTCACGGGGTGTTGCTGTTGGCCGGGCGCAACGAGTGCCTACTCGCGCGGCGGTTCTCCAAGGTAGTTACCGTCGGGGTCAAGAAAGATGTCCCCCGGCTCTCCCGGAAGCCTCGCGAACCACTCGGGAGAACTTTTGGGGAACAGGAGTCGGGCCTGCCACTGCAGGCCGAAGTCCTCGGTCTTCATCTCCGGAAAATAACGGTCCATCCCGGCCACCAATTGCTCACCCGTGGTCGCTCCAGAGAGCACATCCTCGTAGACATCAAGGTAAGCGAGCGAGAACTCGACGGAGGACGTTGAAGACGTATCCCCTAGGTGCGCGTAGGCCTCGGGACTGCAGTGGCCGGGGATGATGACTCTCGCGCCGAAGTCGCGCAGCCTCTTGATCGAGTCTCGCCATTTGACACGCCGTGCCGCGTCGCTCTCCACCATCCACAGATGGCAGTCCAACTCCACCACATCGCCGGCGCAGAGCACTCCCAGCGAGGGAACCCAGACCACGGTGTTGTTTGGGCAATCTCCTTCCCAACCGTCGGAGAATTCCAGCTCTTCCCCTTCGACCTGCAGGTGATCCTCGGCAAGAGGCATGGGGATCACCGTGCGGTTGGGCTGATTGCTGCCGTAGAAGTCGCCCCACATGAGTATCTTGTCGTCGGTCGTGAAGACGATGTCTTTTACGACGCTGGGAAGGTCCACGATCCGCGCACGTGGGAAAGCGTACTCCAGGACTCCAAGACCGAAATGATGGTCCGGGTGAAAGTGCGACACGTAGATGTGGGTGAGGTTCTTGCCCATGAGCAGGAGCTCCGCAGCCAGGCGGTGCGCGTCGCTCAGGAGTTGGCATGCGTCGATCAGCACAGCGTCTCTCTCCCCGTAGAACAGGGTGGACGTACTGCTCATGCCCTCGTAACTGTGCAGGAACACCCTGTATTGCAGCGGCATTTCGCTCCTCCCATCCGTCACGGCGCCGGGTGCCGGCCGACCACGCCGAGAAACTCCTCCCACAGCGCCCAGATGTGCTCTGTGTCTACTGCCCCTGGCTCGGCGAGGATCTGCAGGGCCAAGCCGTCCTGCAGTGCCAAAGTCATCGCGCTCAGCGCTCTGATGTCCTCTGTGGCTTCCTGCTCCTCGTTCCCTGAAAGGCCCCAGATATTCTGCCGACGACAGGTCGCGCACCACTCGGCGAGTCTCGCCCTATCACGCGTGTGACGGAGCATGTTGACGGCCGTATCGAAGAAGACCTGGTTGGTCGCCCGGTCGGCGGCCGCCTTCCGGCTGTACTC
Source organism: Actinomycetes bacterium (assembly GCA_021372435.1). GTDB lineage: Bacteria > Actinomycetota > Thermoleophilia > RBG-16-64-13 > RBG-16-64-13 > RBG-16-64-13. Next base: position 13,588 of record JAJFUK010000188.1, read on the forward strand.
GACCACAGCATGGATGCGCGCCTCGCCCTCGGGAAGGGCCGCGTACATGAGGCGTAGCGTCTCGAGGTCCTTCTGCAATACCGAGTCCATGAGCGCGCGGAGAAGGCCGGCTTTGTTGCCGAAGTAGTAGAAGATGAGGGGCTTGTTGACGCCCGCCTCCCGCGCGACCTTCTCGAGCGACAACGCGTTGAAGCCCGACCTCGCAAGCAGGCGCTGCGCGGCCTCCAGCAGCCGCTGAGCAGTCGCAGTCCAATTCCCCCGGGGCACCGGTGCGGTCTCTTCCTGCCGCCCGTCGCGCTGCGGGGACGCCCGGCCATCTGGATCAGGCGCGATCACGGTCTGCGCGTGCTGTTTCTGTCTCGGCGCCTCGGGTGGCCCTTGTCTTGCGGGCATGTCCTGCCTCCGTTATCGCGCGACACGTCAGCTCGATGCTCATAGCCGCATCCATCTTGACAGCAACCGGGGCGCGTCGTATTGTTCTTGTTTATTGACCGGTAAGTAAATACTACCACGGGCGGATTCGGATAGGGGTGCACTCATGCACGAGATCTCCGAGAAGAGCCGGACGAACCCATCGATGACCGCGCTCTTGAATTGGGACCGGCGGCACCTGGGCCATTTCACGATCCCGTTCGGGGAGAACGCAGGTTCGCTGGTCGACCACGCCGACGATGTCTCCTATTTCACGTCCGACGGCGTGGAGATCCTGGACGGAAGCTCCCAGCTGATGTGTGTTTCGCTGGGCTATCGTGAGGAATACAAGCGGGAAGTGGCTGAGGCGGTCGCCGCTCAGATCAAGAAGCTTCCCTACTCCACGAACTTCTGGGGTCTGGCGAACGAGGCGGCCATAGCAGCCGCGAAGGGCTTGGCCGAGATCGCCCCGCCGGAGCTGACCATGTTCGTGTTCACGCCGGGCGGGAGCGAGAGCGTAGAGGTGGCGTTTGAACTCAGCCGCGCGTACTGGAAGAACCAGGGGACTTGGAAATACAAGATCGTCTCGCTCTACAACTCCTACCACGGCGTC
>JAJFUK010000040.1 GCA_021372435.1 Actinomycetes bacterium
CCATCACCACTTCGTATGCTCCCGCTGCGGCCTGATCCGAGATGTGTACAGCGCCTCGTTGGATGGGCTAGAAGTGCCGCAGACGGCCACGGAACTGGGGAGGATCGAGTCGGTGACCGTCCTACTACGCGGTGTCTGCAAAGAATGCCAACAAAGGGAGGAAAACGATGGCTGAGGATAAGAAGCGTTTGACCACAAGCTTCGGCAAACCGGTCGACGACGACCTCAACTCACTGACCGCGGGAGAGCGCGGCCCCGTCCTCATGCAGGACATCCACCTTTTAGACAAGCTGGCCCACTTCGACCGGGAGAGGATCCCCGAGCGGGTGGTCCACGCCAAGGGGGCCGGCGCCCACGGCTATTTCGAGGTCACGGCCGACGTCACCGAGTACACCAAGGCCAAGTTCCTCTCCGCGGTCGGCAGGCGCACCGAGGTGTTCGTGCGCTTCTCGACGGTGGGGGGCGAGAGGGGCTCGGCCGATGCCGAGCGCGACCCGCGCGGGTTCGCCGTCAAGTTCTATACCGAAGACGGTAATTACGACATGACGGGCAACAACACCCCGGTGTTCTTCATCCGCGACCCGCTCAAGTTCCCGGACTTCATCCACACCCAGAAGCGCAATCCGGCCACCAACCTCAAAGACCCCGACATGTTCTGGGATTTTCTCTCCTTGACCCCCGAATCGGTGCATCAGGTGACCATCCTCTTCTCCGATCGCGGGACGCCCAAGACGTACCGGCACATGAACGGGTACAGCAGCCACACCTTCCTCTGGTACAACGAAGCCGGGGACCGCTACTGGGTCCAGTATCACTTCAAGACCGAGCAGGGCATCCAGAACCTGACCGCGCAGGAAGCCGAGGTGCTGAAGGGCACCGACCCCGACCACGCCACCCGCGACCTCTATCAGGCCATCGCCCGGGGTGACTACCCGGCCTGGCGCCTGGAGATGCAGATTATGCCCTACGAGGAAGCCGCCACGTACCGGTTCGACATCCTCGACATCACCAAGGTGTGGCCGCATGCGGACTACCCCCCGATCACCATCGGGCGCCTGGTGCTCGACCGCAATCCGGAGAACTACTTCGCCGAGGTCGAGCAGGCGGCCTTCTCACCCGGCAACCTCGTACCCGGCATCGCGCCGTCTCCCGACAAGATGCTGCAGGCCCGGCTTTTCAGCTACCACGACACACATCGGCATCGTCTTGGCCCCAACTATCATTTGATCCCGGTCAATGCCGCCAAGGCCGCCACGGTCAACAACTATCAACGCGATGGCGCCATGCGCACCGATGACAACCTGGGCGGCACCCCCAACTATTGGCCCAACAGCTTCGGCGGGCCGGTTCCGGATCCCGGCGCCGCCGACCCGGGCCTGGAACTTACCGGTGTCACTGGTCGCACTGCTTACAGTCATCCCAACGACGACTTCGTACAGGCGGGCGCTCTCTACCGGGACGTCATGACCGACTACGACCGCGATCACCTCATCAGCAACATCGTGGGACACCTGGGCGCCGCCCAGAAGCGTATCCAGCTACGGCAATGCGCCGTCTTCTACAAGGCCGACCCCGACTACGGCACCCGGGTAGCTCAGGGACTGGGACTCGACATCGCTGAGGTGGAAAGGCTGGCGTCCATGTCGGGCGAGGACCGGGCGGCGGCTACGGCCGGGTAGAGCGGCCACCGCCACGCAGACCTCCGGGCCGCCGGGCCGCGGCGGCCCGGCGCGTCGCCGCACGGCCCTGTGGCCGTAGCGCCATCGTGCGGGCGCGGCTTCCCGCCGCCGGTTCGAACTACCAGGCGCAGTAGCCGCCGTCGATCACCAGCTCGGTGCCGGTAACGAACTTGGATTCATCGGAAGCCAAGTAGAGCACGCCATAGGCCACGTCGAGGGGCTCCCCGTAATGGCCCAGCGGGAGACGGCTCTTGATGCGCGCGTGGAACGCCTCCGGCCCTTCGGGGGAGGCGTTGCCTACCCCTTCGAGCATGGGGGTCCAGAGCCAGCCCGGGTGGACCGAGTTGCACCGGATCTTGTCGGGCGCGTAGCAGATGGCGTCCGATTTGGTCATGATGCGCACCGCTCCTTTGGCCGCGTGGTAGAGGAACGGCGGGGGGACGTCCATGCCGCCCACCATCCCGTACACGGAGGAGATGTTGACGATGCTGCCGCAGCCACTCCTTTTCATGTAGGGGACGGCGTGCTTGGTGCACAGGAACACTCCCTTGGCATCCACCCCCAGCACCTTGTCCCATTCTTCCACCGTGATCTCATGGGTGGGCAGGGGCGCCCCGGTGATGCCGGCGTTGTTCACCAGGATGTGGATGGCTCCGAAGCGGGTGAAGACGTCGGCGCAGACCTCCCTGACCCTAGGTTCGTCGGTCACGTCCATGTGGTAATAGACGGCCTTGCCGCCGCTCTGCTCGATCTGCTCGACGGTCGCCTTGCCCAGATCGTCCTGGATGTCGGCGATGACCACCCGGGCGCCTTCCTCGGCCAACAACCCGCAGGTGGCCCTGCCCAGACCGGTGGAGCCGCCGGTCACGATCGCCACTTTGTCCTGCACTCTGCCCATGGGTACCTCCTGTCCAGTCATAGGGACTACCCAGTCATAGGACCACCCGATCATGGAGATACTGTACTACTGGACGGCCGCCCTGCGCTGGTTGAGGTTCATCCCATCCGTCTCACCTCGCGCTTCGGTCATCGTGGATCTCGGGGGCGTTTCCTCTCTTCGACTCTGGTTGTACGATTGCAGATGGTCGTCATCGAGCACCTTTACTTTATCGGCGGGAACCCCAGGGATTTCCGGGATTTCGGGGCGAAGGTCGGGTTCGTCATCGGGGAGGGCGACGACGCCGAGACCTATACCATCACCAGCACCTTCAACCCAGACCGGGGTTGAAGCGGCGCGACCGCGCCGGATGCCCGCAGCCGTGGTCGATCGTGCGGGCCACCGCCCAGAGGGCGCGGCCACTCGAGGGAAGACGGCGCCTAACCGGCTACGCCGTGTGGACCTCTGGATCGCCGCGAACCAGGCCCGGCTGCTGCAGTCCAGCGAGGGGGCGCCCCTCGTGGTCGACCTCGGCTTCGGCGCGTCGCCGGTCACGACGGTCGAGCTGTACGAACGGCTGCGGGCGGTCCGGCCGGACGTGGAAGTGGTCGGTCTGGAGATCGATCCTGTCCGCGTCGAGGAGGGTAGGCGGTTTCTTGCCGAGTCCGGCCGGGCAGACCACTACCGCGGGCTGACCTTCGCGCTCGGCGGGTTCGAGTTGCCTGTGCCGCGGGCGCCGTTGCTGGTCCGGGCCTTCAACGTCCTTCGGCAGTATGACGAGGAGGAGGCCTGGCGGGGGTGGGATCGACTCTGTGAGGGTCTCGCGCCGGACGGCGTGCTGGTCGAAGGCACGTGCGACGAGACCGGCCGCCGCGCCGTGTGGGTCACCCTGGGCCGCTCTGGAACCGCCGGTTGCCTTCCCGGCCGTCGCGCGAAGGGGCGGACCGGCGGGTCTGGGCCCGCTGAGGCCCGTACGATCACGTTCGCCGCACGGGTGTCGACCTTGTCGTGCCCCTCGGAATTGGCGGAGCGGCTGCCTAAGACGCTGATTCACCACAACGTGCCGGGCGAACCGATCCATCACTTTCTCACCGACTTCGACCGCTCCTGGGCCATCGCGGCTCCGCAGTCGGTCTTCGGACCGCGACAGCGCTGGATCGCCGCGGTCGAGCACCTCTCACTGACCTGGCCGCTCCTCGCGCGGCCGCCCGCCGGGGGCCGCGCCCGCTGGCGGCTCGGCGAGGTCACTCTGCCTTGGGCAGCCATCGCCCCGCGCCGGC
>JAJFUK010000057.1 GCA_021372435.1 Actinomycetes bacterium
ACCGGCGCGGTTCCCGGCGCGGTGGCCCGTATGCGGGTCTTCAACCCCGACGGCAGCGAGGCCGAGATGTGCGGCAACGGCATCCGTATGTTCGCGCGCTACCTGGCGCGTAGCGGCCACCTCGCGGATACCGGCCACCTCGGGGATACCGGCCACCTCGCAGGTAACGGCCCGGCGGCCGAGGATGAGTTCGTGGTCGAGACGGCGGCGGGTCCTATCAAGCCGCGTCTCCTGCCCGACGGGACGGTACGGGTCGACATGGGTAGGGCCCGCTTCCGTAGCGAGAACATCTCACCGGAGGCGGGTGGCTCATCCGGCGCGGCCTGTGGCCCATCCGGCGGGGCCTGTGGCCTTTCCGGCGGCGGGGCGGAAGACCTCGCCGCGCCGCAGCGGAGCGGGGAGGAGCAGAGTCCGCCGGAGCAGGTAGCGCTGCCGGCGGGCGACGACGTGGTCGACGCGGTCCTGGAGGCCGGCTGCTGGGAGTACCGGTTCACCTTCGTCGACGTGGGTAATCCGCACTGCGTGATCTTCGTCGACGATCCCGCTACCTTCGATGTGGCCGGGGTCGGCCGGCGGATCGAGAAGCACCGCTTGTTCCCCCACGGCGTGAACGTGGAGTTCGCGCGCGTCGAACCCGACGGGTCCGTGCGCATGCGGGTCTGGGAGCGCGGAGTGGGAGAGACCCAGGCATGCGGCACGGGAGCCGCCGCCGTGGGCGCAGCCTGCGTGCGACTGGGTCTGGTCGAAGGCCCGGTGCGGGTGCATCTGCCAGGGGGCGACCTGACCATCGAGGTAGTGAACGACGGTTCGGCGTCCGGGGGCGGGGCCGTGGGCGGCGCAGGCGGGGATGCAGGCGCGACTACGGGCGGCGCGGACGCGGCTGAAGGCGCGACCGTGGGCGCCGTGGGCGGGGCCCTACCCGGCGACTCGGCGGGCCGTCACGACGAGGCGGGCGCCGTGAGCGCGGCGGCCGGCCCGGCCGAGGGTCGGGCGGCGGCCGGGACCGGCGCCGGGCCGCGGGTCTTCATGACGGGGCCGGCCGAGGAAGTCTTCACCTGCCACCTTTCCGTCGATATGCTGAAGCGGCTCGGTTGGCCGGCGACCGGCCTTCGATCGGGAGGAGGCGGGCGTGCTGTTCTCTAGACGGATGGACGGCCTGGCTCCCTATCTCTTCGCGGAGATGGAGCAGAAGATCACTGAGAAGCGCAGGGCCGGGGTGGACGTCATCAGTCTCGGCATCGGCGACCCGGACCTGCCCACGCCGGCCTACATCGTCGAGGAGATGCAACGGCAGGTGGCCGACGCGGCCAACCATCGCTATCCGAGCAACTGGGGCCTACCGGAGTTCGCCGAAGCCGCGGCCTCCTTCTACCAGCGCCGGTTCGGCGTCGAATTGGACCCGGCCAAGGAGTTCTTCCCGCTTCTGGGCGCGAAGGAGGGTCTGGCTCACATCTGTTGGGCCCTGCTCGACCCGGGAGATCTGGCGCTGGTCCCCGACCCCGGTTATCCAGTGTATGCCGGCGGGTCGCTCATCGCCGGCGGTCGCGTACGGTACCTGGATCTTCTCCCGGACAAGGGTTTCCTCCCCGACCTCGATGAGATCAGCACCGAGGAAGCGCTGAGGGCTAAGGTGCTCTTCATCGGCTACCCGAACAACCCCACCGCCGCCGTGATCGAGGACGACTTCTTCGAGCGGGTGGTGGCGTTCGCCAAGAAGTACGACATCGCGGTCGTCCACGACAACGCCTATTCCGAGTTGACCTACGACGGCTACGTGGCTCCGAGCTTCCTGAGCGTTCCCGGAGCAAAAGACGTAGGGGTGGAGTTCTTCAGCTTCTCTAAACCCTTCAACATGACCGGGTGGCGGACCGGCTTCGCCGTCGGCAACCACGAGATCCTCTCTCACCTGTGGCGGCTCAAGACCAATCTGGACTCGGGCATGTTCGACGCGCTGCAGCGCACCGCCGCCTTCATCCTCAAGGGGCCGTGGGATTCCGTCCACGAGATGTGCGAGGTCTACCGGCGCCGCCGCGACCTGCTCGCCGAGGCGCTGGTCTCAGTGGGCATGGAGGTCCCGAAGCCCAAGGGCACCGTCTACATGTGGGTGCCGGTGCCGGCGGGCTACGACTCGGGCAGCTTCGCCGAACACGTCCTGGAGCAGGCCGGGGTGGTGGTCACTCCCGGACGAGGCTACGGGCCGGCCGGAGAGGGTTTCGTGAGGCTGTCGCTCACTACCCCCGATCACCGCATCGCTGAGGCCGTGGAGCGCATAGAGCGTTCTCTGAGGCTGTGACGCAGGCTGTGACTTTGGCTGTGACGCAGGCTTAACGTGGAAGTGCAGGTAAAACTGCTTCATCCCCTCGCTCAACTGCCGCGCCGGGCCCATCCCGGCGATGCCGGCGCCGACCTC
>JAJFUK010000063.1 GCA_021372435.1 Actinomycetes bacterium
CCGGCAGGTCTTCGTCGCCGATGAACCCCGGGAAGAGCACCTTCTTTTCCAGACCCCTCTTCGCTACTTCCTTCATCAGCTTCCGATACTCGAGCTTCTGCGCCCCGGCGAGCACCAACGCCGGGAGATCGGCCAGCCGTCTCTGCAGCCTCGACCAAGCCTTGACAAGAAGCATGACGTTCTTCTCCGGCCGGAAATCGCCCGCCCACAGCGCGAAATGTTCCGGCAGCGAGTACCGCCGCCGCACGGCCGAGAGAACAGCGGCGTCCGCCTGCGGCGCGAAGCGCTCGGAGACCCCGTTGTGGATCACCCTGACCTTGGCAGGGTCTACCCGAGCGTAGATGCTGAGAGTCGAGAAAAGGATCTGCGAGACCGTGATGACCCGCCGGGATTCCTGCAGGGTCCCGGCGAGCCGCCGTCTGTAGCGCAGCCTCAGCGTCGCCGGTACGCTGCGCGGGTACAGGAAGGGCGTGACGTCGTGCATGGTCGACACAAGGGGCACGGGCGACGGGGTGGGAGCCCACGGGCTGGGAACGTGCAGAAGGTCGACCTCAGCCTCTCTGACCAGCGCCCTGAAGGCGCCCTGTCCGAAAGGAGCCAGGGGATCCAGGTTCGCCGACACCAGGGTGAACGATTCTCCCCGAGGGATGGTGTCTTTCTGGTCGTCCTCGCAGAAGACCACGACCTCGAGGCCCATACCCGCGAATTGCCGCAGGAGGTTCCGAGAGTATGTACCGATACCCTTCCGGTAGCGCACCTCCCTCGCATCGAAGCCTATCCTCATGGAACCTCCAGTACACCCTATCCGCCGGCCGAACCCACTGTGATCCTGTCAAGTGATACCCGCCTTCACCCGAAAATAGTAGCAAAGCAGATGCCCGGGTCCTTGCGGTACCGGACGAGCTGACTGTAGAATGTGTGCACAATTGCATCGAGAGCGTAGAGGTCGACCCGTGCAAGACGGCTTCGAAAGCGCAACATCGACGAGCGCATCCGAACAGGGTTCCATACTGCTCAAGGCGAGCAGCATCCTGGACGCCCACAAACTCGAGATCACCAAGAAGTGGCTCGGGCGCCTTGTAGGGCAACTCGACGACCTCGAATCGCTCGAGCGCTTCCCTACCCAGGAGAGCATCCGCACAGCGGTCGAACTTATCGAAGGTCTGAGCCATTGCCTGACCGACGAGAAGACCCTTTCTCAGTTCGAAGAGGGCGGGTTGTACCACAAACAGGCCGAGACCTTGGGCCTCCTCCAGCGGGACGGGGCGGAAGCCATCGGATCGTTGGGCGACAGTCTGAGTGCCTTGGAGGATGCCATCTGGGACCGCCTTGCCCAGGGTCTGCGCCACCAGGACCGGGAGTTGTTGCAGGTAGTCCGGGTGTTGCGGCTGGCCCTCCGCAGGATCATGACGACGGCCACGGCCGCCTACCATCAGCAATCCAGGGCCGAATTGGACCGGCTGGCACACACCGACAGTCTTACCGGACTTTACAACCGCCGCTATTGGGAACCTGAGTTGGCGCGACACGTCGAGCTGTACAAGCGCTACCGGCATCCGTTCGCGATACTCATGCTCGACCTCGACAACCTTAAGTGGGTGAACGACACGTTTGGTCACGCCGCAGGCGATATGGCCCTCACCCATCTTGCGACGGTCATGCGCATGAACATCCGCGACGTGGATATCCCCTGCCGGTTCGGGGGCGACGAGTTCCTGATCCTCATGCCCGAAGCCGACAGAAACGCCATTCAGATGGTCGGCCGCCGCATATCGGAGTCGATCAACAAGACCCGCTTCAAGCTCGGTCGCGCTTTCGCCAGCCTCCAGGTGAGCTTCGGCGCCGCCGCGTGCCCGGAGAACGGAGTGGACCCCGAGGCCCTGCTGCGCGAAGCCGATGCCAGTCTCTACCGGGCTAAAGAGGAGAAGGCCGGACAGTCGGCGACTTCAACGCCCTAGGAATGCCGGTCGGAGACCTGCCCACGATCGGGCTCATCCGGTCCGGCTCAGCCGCGGTCCTCGGGCGCACACTCGAACGCTTCCCCTCTCACCGTCTCTATCGCGTGGTCCAGAACCGGCGCGATCACGGCGAAATGCTCCCGGCAGGCTTTGGGACTGCCCGGCATGTTGATGATGAGCGTCTTCTTCCTGACGGCCGCGACTGCGCGACTGAGCATGGCCTGAGGAGTCACTGAGAGGGAAGCGGCCCGCATAGCCTCTGCCACCCCGGGGACCAGCCGGTCGGCCATGGCCATCGTCGCTTCCGGCGTGCGATCACGAGGCGCCAAGCCGGTACCGCCCGTCGTCAGTATCAAGTCCACATCGCCCCTATCGGCCAACTCGGCCAACGTATGCTCGATCAACGCTTGATCGTCGGATATCACGACCGGTTCGCCCACCGTGAACCCGGCGGCCGCCAGCAGTTCCTTGAGCACCGGCCCGGAGGCGTCGGCACGCAGCCCGGCGCTCGCCTTGTCGCTGAGGGTGATAACGGCCGCGCTCAGGGAACGGCGACCCCGGACGGTGCTCACCGGCCGGCCCCGGCCGTCACATCAGGGTCGCGGTCGCCTACCCCCCAGGCCCTGACCCGCACAGGATCTCCCGGGGCGACCCGGCCTCCCCTCAGAACCCTGGCGAACACGCCCTCGCGAGGCATGACGCAGTCGCCCGCCTGCTCATAGATGGCGCAGTGGGAGTGGCACTCCTTGCCGATC
>JAJFUK010000086.1 GCA_021372435.1 Actinomycetes bacterium
CGCGGGAGAGACGTGGTGCCGGTCGCTGGTGTGGGTGGAGACTGCTGTGGCCGCGCGGGTGGAGGACGACCGCCACGCCGTCATCACCGCCGCGCGCGACGCCCTCCTGGAGCTGCTGGCATATGAGGCGGTGCCGGTCTCGTACCAGATTCGCCTGACCGTCGAGGGGGCGATGGTTCTGGCCCGGGCCACGCCGGGCGCGATGGCGGGGGGCGGGATCTGACGGGTGCCTTGAAACGAGTCCTTAGCCGGCTGGGGAGGTCAAGACCGGCCGCGTCGCCTGGGTCCCGGTGCCGGCGGCACCGGGACCACCCACTCGGAGACGCTCGTCCTACGCCTCTCCTCACTTGTCCTCAAGGGTCATCTCCACCTCACTGATCTTCCCTCTCACGAGTTCCTCGGAGAAACAGACCTGCCCGCACTCGGGACACCTCAGGGCCGTGACGTTCATGCTGTGGTCCAAGTAGCGGAGTTCTATCTTCTCCTCCACCAGTGCCACCTTGCACTTCACACACATCAGTTCTGCCATGCGCGCCTCTCGCTGCCTCAGCGCTCGACGATCTGCGCTCTGTGGGAAAACACGCTGCTCAGCACATAGCCTTCGGCGGACTTCGCATACTCGACCCAATAGGTGAGATGACCGCTGCGCAGATGGCCGATGTAGAGATCTCGTCTTGGGTCATACACGGCGTTGCTCGTGGCTTCACAGTATTCGATAGTCCTGTAGACGTCCTCCTCGAGGATCCGATCGTCGTACATCCTGGACAGCAGCTCTTCGGGTATGGCGACCGATCCAAGCCTACGATGCATGTCGTCCCCGTCGTCCTTCACGTGAACACCCCATTCCCTTTCGAGCACGGTCCGCTTTGCCACCAGTCTATTGACTCGACGCTGTCCCAGGGACGGCGACGGGTATTCCGTCCTATCCAGCCCCAGCACTATGTCAAGGATATGCCGGGATGCTTTTCGACGGCGGGTGAATATCTCTTGGCAATTCGCACAGTACGTGATGTATGGGAGCGAGTGAGCCAAGGTGCGGTTCCGGACGATGGTGTTGAGTAGCTTGGGGTTGGCGGCGGCTATGTGTCCTCCCCAACCGCAGCATTGCGCTTTCTCCCCGCTGTAGGGAAGCTCCGTCACGCTGATGCCGGCCTTCTCGGCGATCCGGCGCACGCTGCGCTGCATGGACTCGTCGTACCTGCTGGAGCACGGGTCAAAGACGCAGGCCTCGCGTTCCCGGGCGGTCTCCAGCTCAGGCAATCCCACGTCCAGCAGTAGGGTGTACAGGGAGACACCTCGGATCTCCGGCATGTGTCTCTCGAATTGAAGCTTGCAGGTGGGGCACGCGAACACGAATTCGGGCCTGCCAAAGCGCTCCCACTCCGCTGTCAGCCTCTCCGCGACACCATCCCTGAGCGCGGTCTCCGCCCCCCACTCCGCCGGAGCGCCGCAGCAGCCGAGTATCAACCCCACATCAGGGATGCGCTGCAGAAGATAGTGGTATGTGAGCTCCACATACCGGGGATCACCGGCCGGCAACTGGCAGCCGGGGAAGAACACGTAGCCGGCCTTTGCGTGGCCCGGCGCAGTGCGTGCCAAATAGGCCTCCTCCATGGTGAACTGCATGTCGGACATGAAGAAATCATGGAACGCCGGAGGAAGCAGGCCGTCCTCATGCTTGAAGACTCGGAAGTCCCTGCAGAACCGCCCCATATCGATGCCCTGCGGACAGATCTTCCCACAAAGACCGCAGAGATTGCAGGACGAGACGGCTCGAGTCATCCCGGCATTCGTCCTCGAGTGCAGCGATGCGACCGCGTCGGCAACCATGCGCCTGGGCATCCTGTGAACGAAATCGAACAGCTCGCACCCATCGCTGCAGACCGTGCAGTCACACAGTAGGCATCTGCCGGCCTCGGCCGACGCCGCCTTCTCGTCGTATGCTCCCCGGCCGTCCGGGACAACGGCCACCGTCCGGTCGACCCTCGAAAGGTCCATCGTAAGAGCGCAGCGCGTCTGTCTGAAAGTCTCCGGCATTCCGTCCATCGCGCCGACACTGAGGTACTTCTCCACAGAAGACGCCGCGATTCTGCCCTGGGCTATGTCCTCAACCGGCGTCGTTCCGAGGAGACTCCCGACGATGAACGCCCCCGGCTGCTTTGTCCCGAACGACTGCGGGTTCACCCCCTCCAGAAGGCCGAAGGCCTCCCCGCCCCCGCCCGTCGCCACCACCACCGCCTCATACTCGATATCGCTCAGACGCGTGACCTCAGTCTCGAGCCGGACTGTGCAGTTGGTGGCTTCGAGCTGGGCCTGAATCGCCGGTAGGAAGACCTCAGCGTCCAGCAGGTCCCATAGTCTGCCACCGAGCCTCGCGCTCTTCTCGTATACCGTGACCGGGTAGTTCTTGGCTGCCAGTTTGACGGCGCACGTAAGGCCGCTGAGCCCGGCGCCGATCACGGCTATCTTCGGCGTCTTTCGCGGGAGATTGAAGCTGGGAATGCCTTTCGCGCGTGCGAACTCGACGCATGCTTTCTCGAGCAGCCGCAACGATATGCCCTCGTCCAATTCTCTTCTGACACACCCGGCTCTGCACGGCTCGTCGCAGAGGTTGGCGACGATCTCCGGGAACACCGCCTTGACTCTGTAGGCCTTGTAAGCCGCGCAGAAGTTCCCCTCTTGGACATGCCGGACGATCTCGCGTACATCCAGATTGAGCGGGCAGGACACACTACAGGAGGGCAATCCCCCACGAACGCACGCGTCCGCAAAGGACTCGTACTCCTTCCGGTTCTCGCGACCGATCATGCTCACGAGATCAGCGGACCTGCATCTCCTACTGGTTCACGCCTTCCCAATACACCGGCTGCTTGGCCAAACCGTCGATATCCTCATAGAAGTCCGGTCCGAGGTAGTACTTGGGCGTCTTGATCTCCTCGCCCCGTGCCTTCGTCGCGATGCCCGCCTTCACCTTCTCAGGAGAGGCCGGCAGTTCGGTTATCCTCACCCCGACGGCGTTGTTGATGGCGTTCAGAATCGCGACGTGAAGTGCGCTCTGGAAGCACTCAGAGGCCCCCGCCGACCCATGCGGCTCGTTCTGCCTGGGCGTCTCTTGGAAGAGGAGTTCGATATCGTCCGGCATGTCCTCGCACTCGGTGATACCGGCGCCCCTCATGGTGGAGTGCCTCTCCATGTCCCGGAAGTCGGTCTTCAGGGCAAAACCCAAGCAGTGCGACATCCCCCCGTAGGCTTGGCCTTCCACCCCCTGCAGGTTCCCGATGACGCCTACATCGGCGGCCACCTTCAGCGCAAGCACCTTCGTCTGGCCCGTCGCCACGTCGACCTCTACCTCGCTCATCCATACGGCATACATGGTTTCGGGAAAGGCCTGTCCCTCGCCGGTGTTGGGATCCACGTGAACGCATTCGCGAGGCACTATCGAAGCTCCCTGATACCTGGTCGGAATGCCCTCTGCCACCATCTCCTCATACGTGCGGTAGGTACCGTCCGGCCTACGCATGGCGTCCATGAGCTTGCCTGCCGCCTCATGGGTCGCCCTGCCGACCGTCCAGTGGCTGCGGCTTCCGCCGGCGATGCCGGTGTCGGGGCACAACTTGCTGTCGTTCGAGACCAACTTGATCTTGTCAAGAGGCACGTTCAGCGGGCGCAAGGCCTCGTAGGTCTGCATCAGTGCTCCACTCTCTGCGTGCTGTCCCATGTCTTCCCATGTGTTGTAGAGGACGAACGTGCCGTCGCTACACCACTCAAGGTCGACGTAGCCGTCGTCGCCGGGACCCGCGGTATGAAAGCCGCCGATCGCGATGCCCACGCCGCGTTTCTTCTCCGGCGTGCCTTCCCTCTTTGCCGCAGCCACAGCGGCCTCATACTTGGGCCGCAGCATATCCATCAATCCTTCCAGCGGGTACTCGTGGAAAGGTCGATTATTCACGGTGAGATCACCGGGCCTGGCGATATTCTTGTAGCGGAACTCGAACGGGTCCATCCCGATCCTCTCAGCCATCATATCCACGATGGATTCCGACGCCACCGCGGTCTGTGTCTCCACGAAGGACCTGTAGGTAGTGGCGTAGCTGATATCGGAGTAGGCCATCTTGAAGAGGCCCATGATGTTGGGGACGTTGTAGCCGAAGCCGTGAAGGCTGAGGCCCTTACTCGAGTAGAGCTCGATCATGTGCGCATACCCACCGACATCCAGCAGGAAGTCGAATTCGTAGCCCTGGATCTTGCCGTCCGTATTGGCTGCCAGCCGGACGTTGGAGTACGCCGCCGCCCGCTTCCCGGTGAACCATTGGTGTTCGGGGTAGGAGAACTCGAGAGAGACCGGCCGGTCAACGGCCAGGGCACAGGCGGCCACCAGGCTCGCTGAAGGCGGGCTGACGGCGTAACCGAACGCACCACCGGTCTCGTTCTGAATCACCCTGATCTTGTCGGGCGGGAGGCCGACGCCCCCCGCGATCATGAACTTCGTGCCGTAGACGAACTGCGTCTTGCTGTGAACCGTCAGGTTACCTTCATCGTCGACATAGGCCTGAACAACCTCAGGCTCAATGGATAGGTGTGGCTCCCGTCCGGAGTGGAAGCTCCCCTCTACCACGTAATCGGCTTTGGCAAACACTTCCCGGGTATCTGTGCCCTTGTGGAGCGGGGTAGTCAGGAACAGGTTCGGCTGCCCTTCGTGGATCGAGACCGAGTCGGGCAGTATCGCTTCGAGGGCGGTGGTGTACTCAGGGAGCGGCTCAAGCTCCACCCTCACGGCCTTGGCGGCCTCCCTAGCGTGTTCCCGCGTGTCTGCCGCCACGACGGCGACCACGTCGCCGAATCTTGAGATCTTGGTGTCGCAGATGATAGGCCAGTAGAGGCCGGGGTTCTTCAGACGCGGGTGCACTGTGGGAGTGGCGTGCCGGTTGGTACCCTTCACGTCTTTCGCGGTGATGACCTTCACGACGCCCGGCATCTTGAGCGCCTCAGTATCATCGATGAGCTTGAGGTTTGCATGGGCGACCATCGGCATCACCACTGCCAGATGCAGAGTATCCTCGGGCATCAACGCCGCCATGTCGGCACCGTAGTTGGCCAGTCCGCAGACCCGGGCGACTCCGCTTTCGCGTCTCGGAAAACGCGTCCCGTAGATCTTGCCGTCCGCCGGTACCGAATAGGTGATGTCCTTCATCGTGGCCTCGCCGCGCATCACCTTGGCGGCCTCCATCACGGCATCGACGAGGGGCTTGTACCCGGTGCAGCGGCACACGTTGTGATGCTTCTGGAACCAGGCGCGCACTTCAGCCCTCGTGGGCGACGGGTTCGTGTCCAGCAATCCCTTGGCGGACACGATGAACCCCGGCGAACAGAATCCGCACTGAACGCCGCCGTAGGTTATCCACGCCTGCTGGAGGGGATGGAGATTCGTGGGAGTGCCGATGCCCTCGATTGTCGTGACCTCCGAGCAGTCCTCCACATACTTCATCTTCTTGCTGCACGACCGGATCACTTCGCCATCAAGGATCACCGAGCAGGCACCGCACTGGCCGGCACCACAGCCCAGCTTCACGCCCAGAAGACCCATTCTTCTCAGGACCTCTGCCAGGCTGTCTTTGTCTGGATCGCACACCAGCATCCGGCGTGCCCCATTGATGGTCAGCCACATCTTCTTCAGACCCACTTCCGCTCCCTTCTGCCTGTTGATCGTGCGGGCAGACCCCCGCCCTCTGGAACCCGTCAGTCGGTCGCTCCATCAGGAGCCGGCAGTCCCCATGCTAGCAAACATCAGCCGGAAGCAGAACCACTCATGAGTCGACCTGCTGGAGTCGTCAAGGCGCCGGCGCCACTTGCCCGCGTCATATGGTGGCGGGCAAGTCCTGCTGCGATCTCGCGTGCGACCGACCGAAAGACCCTAGTTCGACGATTAGTCTCCGTCCATGATCCACTCGTCGGTCCACGCCGGTCGAGGCGGCGCTTGGCCGGAGTCGAGCAGGGCGACCCACTGCTCGTCGGTAAGCCGCTCCTCGAGAGGCACCGTGAACTCATAGTAGGCATACGAAGCGCCGGTGAACAGTTGTAGCTGCCCGTCCAGCTCGAAGACGGCGTAGAGGATGAGCGGATAGCCTGTAGCTTCCTCGAGCGCCAGCCTCGTGTTGTAGCTGCTGTGCACGTCGGCCACCAGGGGGCTCTTTTCCGCCGTCGGCGACAAGGTGCGGCCTTCCTGCGTGTCGTCGAACTGCTCGAGCGTCTCCAGGTAGTGTCCATACTCGGCGATAGTGGCGGTCTCCTCGGCAGTCAGTTCTTCTCCGGACAGTTCCTTCTCAGCGATCGATCCGAGGATCCCGGCCAGCCAGACCATCGTCTCCAGCTTGTTGGCGGATTCGGCGTCGATGAGGTCATAGTCGAGCAGTCCCTGGCGCAGCGTGGCCGCCAATTCGGCGATCTTGGCGTAGAAGGCGGGATACGGCTCCACGTACCCGGCGGATCCGGGCTCTTCTCCCCCACCTCCCTCGGCCGTTACCGACTGCTTGGCGTACAGGATGGTGTCGTGGCGTAGCTCGGTCCAGCTCCCCAAGGCCGTGTTGAGGCTCTTGCGGGCCCACACCCGGGATTTCATGAAGTCCGGAGCGCCGTCGGCGGGGAACGCCATCACGTGCTGGAGCGACTCGAGCCAGCCGGTGTAGAGGTTGGCCGGCCACAGATCCGGATCACGGCCGGCGAACTCTTCGTGCACCTTCGCGATCTGCTCCTCCCAGTTCTTGTAGCGGTCCTGGCCGAAATCCTCCTTCTCGATCCTATAGGCTTGGTCGGAGCCCAGTACCGTCATGACGTCGAGCCCCATGGGAAGGTCGCGTTTCGCCTCGGGCGGGAATTCCTCCCCCACGTAGGCCCAGACCAACTGTTGGAACGCGTAAGAATCGGGGATGTACCGCTGCCCCATCACCCGGAGGCTGCGCTCGTTCTCCTCCCGCTCCTGGGTATCGCCGGGTAACCGGAGCGTGGCGGAGAGTATCTTCGGCGCCGGTAACTCGTTCATCTGCTCTCGGACCGCCGCGATCTTGCCGGCGTCGGCCAAAGCGTCCGGTTCGGGCTGGGCGGTACCGAAGACCTGGCCGATGATGGACTCCATGTCGTCCACGGTGATGTCGTCGGCGCGGCCCACCAAAAAGCTGGTGGGCTCATAGATGGCCAGCCAGGCCTCTTTGGCTTCCCCGACGAGCGACGCCGAGACCAGCAGGGCACGGCGGGTCAGGCTGACGGCCTCTTCCTCGGTGATGTCGGGGTCGCGGGGATTGATGAAGAACGCCGTATGGCCGTACCACATCAGCGTCTTGAAGTAGCGCTTGAGCGTCTCGCTGCGGGTGTAATGGCCGCGGGGGATGTATTGGCTGTAATCCTCGGTGTACCGCAGGATGGGAGATTCCTCGATACCCTCGGCCGCCTCGATGCGGCCCAGCTCCGCCTCGACCTCATCCCTGACGATGTCCGGAGCCGCGGGCGCCCCCTGGAGCAGGGACGCCGCTACCGAGAAATAAGCCATGTTCAGACGGGCGTCTTCTTTGACCGCCGGGTCGGTGGCAGTGTTCCACTGGTCGGAGGCGGCGGCATACAAGGCCTGGGTCATGGTCAGAGCCTGATCGTAGAGGGCAGCTTCTTCGAGGCGCTGGAGCAGGGTGTCGAAGAGGCCGTGGTACGCGTTCAACACGGAATCGGTGGTGACGAACAGAGGCAGGCCCTGGTAGCGGGCCGTTTCATAAACCTGCCAGAACTTCCAGGGCCCGTTAGTGGGATCCTGCATGACGGCCACGAAGCTCTGCCGGGCGAGGACCTGCTTCTGAGTGTCAGAGAGGCCGGCCCGGTCGAGGTCGGCAATGGCAGCCGGGTCCACCGGCTGCGGGTCCAGGTAGTCCGGCTCGGCGAAGGGGCCGGAAGTGACGGCCGGCCGTGCGGAACTCGAGGTGGTGCCCGACGTGCCGGACGACGCGCCGGTGGTGACCGAGCCGGACGAATCCGTCGAGGTGGTGTCGGCCGACGTCTTGCCGCAACCGGCCGCCGGCAGACCCATGCACAACAGCAGCACGACGCTGACGATGAGACCGCGTTCAGTGATAAGACCCCGTTTCATGACTTCCCCCTAGCGTCTTCGTCCTGCTTCGAGCCGGATGGACGGCGACTTTGCGCGCCACTTTCCTGCCATTTTCGCTTCGCACGGTCACGCGCCTGCCACAGTCGTGTAACGATTGTGTCACGGCCGCGGCTGCCGGGCTTCACGGTCCGAGACCGCTTCGTCACTCAGACGGCGCCGGTAGAACGGCCGTGAAGCCGAAGCCGTTCCATCGGTACACCACATCTCGAGTCGCAGGCCCCCCGGCAGCGTCGTCGCCGGCGCCTTCTTCGGTGAGAACGATCACATCTCCGGCGTACTCGCCCGCGAAGCCGGCTTCTTGAGCGACCTCCTTCGAGTCCACTACTTTCAGGGCAAGAGGGGGCGGGACGAGCGCACTGGTGACCAGGCGTTCCCGGTACTCTCCCCCGAAGAAGGCGAATAGCCCCAGATGGCGTCCGTCTTCGGCGTCGAGGAGGGCCACCACCTCGGGCAGTCCATCATGGTCGGTGTCGCCGAGCCAAGTCTGGACGATGTGCCACTTGTTTCGGCTGTGGTAGGCGGTGTCGCCGTCGGTGATGGTGAGAGAGCCACGCGCGCCGTCGATGACGATGGTCTCATCTGCGCCATCGCCGTCGAGGTCCACGGAGTAGATGGTGCCGGGCGCGAGCTCATCGTGCGAACCGGGCGTGACATCTTCGACGTCCGCGCAACCGGCCGCGGTCGCCAGGGCGACCGCGAGCATGAGGAGGGCGAAAAGGGGGCGGCGCGCGCCGCGGGGGCGCGCGCCCGGCTCAGCGGGCGTTCTGCCGGGCGCGGTAGTCGTCGATAGCGGCCCGCAGCCCATCTGCAGCCAGGTTCGAGCAGTGCATCTTGGCCGGCGGAAGGCCGCCCAAGGCCTCGGCGACGGCCTTGTTGGTGATCTCCAAGGCCTCATCGAGCTTCTTACCCTTCGCCATCTCGGTCACCATGCTCGAGGTAGCCACGGCCGCGCCGCAGCCGAGTGTCTGGAACTTGATGTCTTCAAGGACGTCATCCTTGACCTTGATGGTGATGCGCATCATGTCTCCGCATACCGGATTGCCGACCTCGCCTACGCCGTCGGCGTCTTCGATGACGCCCATGTTGCGGGGATTGCGGAAATGCTCCATGACGAGTTCTGAGTACATGTCAGTTCCTTTGTTTGCAGGCGCAGTTGGCGCACCAGACGGGTGACATCTCCCGAAGTCGCGCGACTATCGGGGGGAATACCTTGATGAAGAAGTCGATATCCTCGGCGGTGGTGCTCCGTCCCAGCGTGATCCGAAGCGACCCGTGGGCATGCTCCGCCGGGATCCCGAGGGCCAGGAGCACATGACTGGGGTCCAAGGACCCGGTGGTGCAGGCGGACCCAGACGACACGCAGATGCCCTCCATGTCCAGCATCAGGATCATCGACTCGCCTTCGATACCGTCAAGCCGGACGTTGAGATTGCTCGGCAATCGATGGGCCATGTCGCCATTGAGGTGCACGGCTTCGATGTTCGCGCTCAGCCCTTCCCAGAGGCGATTGCGAAGCACCGCTTCACGGACGCCGTCCTCGGCCATGCGTGCGGTCGCCAGTTCAAGGGCCTTCGCCATTCCCACGATCCCTGGGACGTTGTGCGTTCCCGCGCGGCGCCCGTTCTCCTGGTTGCCGCCGTGGAGAAGGGGGCTGACCCGGGTCCGTTTGCGCAGGTACAGAAGCCCAACTCCCTTCGGACCGTAGAACTTGTGGGCGCTCATGGACAGCAGGTCCACTCCCAGCTCGTTGACGTCGAGGGGGAGCTTGCCTACCGTCTGGACGGCATCCGTGTGAAAGAGCACGCCCGCCTCGCGCGTGACCCTGCCGATCTCATCGATAGGCTCGATCGTGCCGATCTCGTTGTTCGCGTGCATGATCGACACGAGGACGGTATCGGGCCGGAGGGCGCGCCGCACGTCGTCGGGGTCGACCAGGCCGCCGGCATCCACCGGCACATGGGTGATCTCGCAGCCGTGCTTCTCCAGATATTCCATGGGCTCCAGCACCGCGTGGTGCTCGATGGTGGAAGTGATCAGATGGCGACCTTTCTTCTGGTGGGCATCGGCGGTGCCCAGTATCGCCCAGTTGTCGGCTTCAGTGCCCCCGCTCGTGAAGTAGATCTCTTCCGGCTCAGCGCCTATACACGCAGCGATGGACTCCCGGGCGTCCTGAAGGGCTTTGGCGGCGGCGACGCCTAGACTATAGACGGTGGAGGGGTTGCCGAACTGCTCCGCCAACCAGGGACGCATGACCTCCACGACTTCCGGGTCGGTAGGAGTGGTGGAGGCATGATCGAGGTAGATCACTCTTCCCATCGGATCCTCGTACTACTCGAACCAAGATGAAGCCACGGCCGCCGGGTCCGCACTGGACGGCGCGAGGCGGCGTTCTCAGTCGCGCTCGTAGCGACGCTACGAGCGCTCCCTGCGTTCTTGCCTCGCACCCGCCCGTCGCAGCCTGATCGGCGTTGCTTCATTTTGAAGACGGACTCAGATACACAGCCCAGTCGGGGCACATATCCACGCACAGCGCACACGAATTGCACGCCTCCGGATCGGCAAGGAACGGCAGACCCTGATCATCGAACGCGATCGCCCCCTTGGGGCAGAAATGGCCGCAAATACCGCATTGTTTACAGCGCGTCAAGGTGAATACCGGCAGCTTCTTGTGTTGCACGTCCACTTTTGTCATCGCGGTATTGTAACTCAGACCCGCCCCTGCGGCCCGAGAGCCCGTACCACGTCATCACGGTTCTCGTCCACCCGTGCCGTTCTCTCAGGCGGGTCCTGGTTCTGCGGCGCAGTCTCTCCGCCTGCTCCACGTCGTCGGGGGTTGCCGGTCTTCCCCCGAACAGCACTGCGTTGGCCCGGTCGAGGAAGGCCGGATCGGCGTCGATGTCCAAGTGGTCACGAAGTACCACCAGCGTCTCTTCGAGCGTGTCCGCCGGGCCGACCGGGGCGTGGTACTCAGAGAGGTGGGTCTTGAGCAACGCCAGCGAAGCCTCGAAACGCCGCTCGAGAGGTCCCCTGTGGATGTGTCTCCGCCGCCGTAGGGACCGTACCAACGGCCAACCGACGATGACGGCGACCGCCGCTGCGACCCACGGGAGCCAGGAAGCCCCGCTCAGCCCCCCGTCCTCTCCGGTATCCGTGTTCACGCCCTCGTCGGGCCCGCTCTCCGGTAGGGCGTCCTGCGGGGGCGACGTAGGCAGGGCTCCGCCTGCGGAGGTGTCGGCGTCGACGAACGGGTTGATGAACCCAGGACTGGTTGACGACGCTCCCGCGGTGGGCAGGTTTCGTCCCGGGGTCGGGTCGAAGGCCACCCAGCCGACCGTCGGGAAGTAGACTTCCACCCAGGCGTGGGCGTTGTTGGTGCTTACGAGATAGGTCTGGTCTCCCTGGTCCTCGCCCGACGTGAAACCCACGGCCACCCGGGAAGGAATGCCGTTGAACCGCAGAAGGAGGGCCATCGCTCCGGCGAAGTGCTGGCAGTACCCCTCCCGGTGGTCGAAGAGGAACGCAGCATACGGTGATGAGTACTCGCTCGCGGGCAGGTCGAGCGAGTAGCTGTAGAACTGGCGCAGATGCCGCTCGATCCGCAGCGTGATCTGATAGGGGTCGACAGCATCGTGGACTATCCGTTGGTTCAGGGCGAAGAGCTCTAGCCACTCCCAACCCTCGGGTCCCGTGTCGGTGATCGTGCTGCGCCAGGCCGTCTCCTTGTCCTGTCCTTCGATGTCGGCTAGATGATCGAAAGGCAGGGTCAGGTAACCATCGAGGTCTTCCGAATACTCTTTCTGCAATCCGACCAGGTCGGTCGGGGCGACTTCAGGCACCACCGCGATGAGGTTGTAGCGCAGAGTAGGACCGAGCGCGGCGCTGACCCGCAGGGAACGCATGTCGTTCATCCGCAGGGCGACGTCCTGATCGAGGGTGAGGGACCGGGGGTCGCCGCCGGTGAAGAAGTAGTTGGTATAGACCGACTGGATGTGGAAGGCCTGCGTCACGGTCTTCCCCGGCGGCGTCGGCTCGGCCACCGGGATCCTATAGAGGTATGAGTCGTAGTGCCCGTCTGCATCGCTCGGTCCCTGAGGGATCGCTTCGATTCGCTGAAGGAAGGCCTGCGACGTGACCCAGGCGGTGCCCGTAAAGGAGTCGAGCGCGCTTGCCCTCCAGTAGGAGGGCGATGGCGAGTCGACCTTCATGATGACCACGTCGTTGGCCGGGTCGAGCAGTCTGGGATAGTTCTGCAGCCAATTGAAACTGTAGACCGAACCACCTGCGTTGAAGGGATCCCACGTGCGCCAGTCCTGCCAGGGGGTAGCCACCACGGAGGGGGCTGCTGTGAGCAATCCCAGCGCGAGGAACGATGCGACTACGCCTATGAGTCCCCCGGCCGCAGCGTCGCGTAGCCGCCAGCCCCTCCGTCGCATCCCTCGAGAGGCCACGAACAGGCAGGCCGCAAGCACGACGAAGAGCAGCCCGGGCCACGTCACCCGGACATCGGAGTCGACCGTCAGGCTGTAACCGAGGAGGACGAGGAGCAGGACCACCGCGGGAGCCGGCCTGCGCAGACTCAGAGCCAGAAACGCGGCCGCACCGGTCAGCCAGTACACCACGAATGCCAGTAGAAGCCGCAGTTCCGGGGCGCTCGCCAAGTCGAGAGGAAAGACCGCGGTTTTGTACGCCGAAGCGCCTAGATTCAACTGCTCAACGTAGTAGCGGTACTGCTCGGCGACCCCGTCGACCAGTTCCGGTACCGGCATGATGGTGCGGATCAGCAAGTAGCAGCCCACGGGCAGCAGCACGAGCGCCACCGGCCAGAGCCTGCGGTGGATGAGGCCGGGCGCGCCGCATACGGCCGCCAGGAAGACCGCCCGGGTGAGTACGGTGGCCATCGACGGCTCGACGACCCGGTTGAGCGCAACGGCGGCCACGATTGCGATCCCGATGAAACAGAACAGGTAGACGAAACGAGGCATGGCTCTCATGAAGGTCTCACCGGGCCACCGTTCTACCTCGACGACCTGTGTGCCACAGCGACAAGCGCCTCTCCAGGCTCTCGCCGCGGCCGAGGGTCAGGCAGGGGATGCCTGCCGATGAAAGTGAGAGCAGAAACGCCCGGTCCTCGAGGCGGAGCGAACCCGCATCGGTATCAAGACCGGCTTCCATCGGCCGGGCGGCGGTGGGAAGGCCATCTGCCGGGCGAGCCTCTTCGTTCACGCCGGCCACCGCCTCAGGCTCCTCGCGAGGCGGCAGGAAGGGCAGGAGCGAGGAAACGGATCCGGGGGCTCCGTCTGCGAAAGAAACGCCGGTCACATAGAGGAACGCCAGATGCACGCCGTCCTCTTTAAGCTGGATGAGCGCACGGGTCAGTTGTCTGTCGAGTGAAAGGCTCACGACCGTGACGCTCTCGGCGCGTAGGAGATGAGCGCCGTCGGTACGCAGGTGGCGAAGGGCGTTGACGAGCGGGACCGCCGCGGTCGGTTGCGCCTCGGCCAGGGCCTGCGATAGGGCTCGTCTTCCGCTGCCGTCGGCGGTGAGACGCACCTCGCGGCGCCGGCGTTCGTGCGAGACCAAGGTGACTCCATGACCGGCCCGTAGCACAAAATCGGCGATGCTGCCTGTCGCCCGCACGGCCAGCTCGTAGTTGCTGTCGGGCGCCTCTCCGACGAGCTGCTCGGCGGTGCCATCGAGCAAGATCGTGACGTCGGCGCCGGCGGGGTCCTCCATCTCCCGCAGCATCAACGTCCCGGTCTTCGCGGTGCTCTTCCAGTCGATGTGACTGAGTGGTTCGCCCGGCTGATGAGGTCTGATGCCTCTGAACTCGGAGGCTCCGATCGAGCGCAGTCCATGGCGGCCGCTCCAGTCGTGCCGTAGACCCATGTCGGGATACAGGGCGCATGACTCCAGATACACGATCCTGGGCATCACGGTCACCACCAGCGAGTCGCTGACCTTGCGGGCGGTACCGGCCAGTCCTAGGGGATCGTCGGCTGCGGCCTGCACAGGCGGGAGCACGTGCACTCCCCGGTTCACCCTGCGCACGTGAGTCTTGACCAGCCTCTCCCCGCGCGGGGCCAGGCTCTCGATCTCCAGTTCTATGTCCATACCGGCCAACTCCGTCAGCGGACTGCGAAGCGAGAGCTGGGGGCCGGGCAGCAGGGACGGGTTCTTGACGAGAAAGGCGAACTCCGGTTCGTCACCTGCCACGGGACGCTCGGGAGTCAGTGTCCGGATCACGCGGATACGCCTGCCGGTGGCCGCGACCAGCAGCCATGAGACCACGAACGTGGCCAAGAACGCGAACGCGATGAAGTAGAGTTCCCAGGTGCCGACCACCCGTCCGGCAAGGTAGGTCCCGGCGGCCAGACCGAGCAGGGCGTAGCCCCGACCCGTGGGACGAGGCATGGCCTATCCGCCGCTTTGCGGGACCGGTACGGCGTCGAGCAGCTTGGCCACTACCGATTCGGCGCTCACTCCGTGGACCTTCGCATCAGGAGAGAGCATGATCCGGTGGGCCAGACACCGAACGGCCAAGTCCTTGACGTCCTTGGGAACCACGAAGTCGCGTCCTCGCAGTAGGGCCAGTGCTTTGGCTGCCCGGGTAAGCGCGATCCCCGCCCGCGGGCTTGCTCCAAGATAGACATCCCGTTGCGTGCGGGTCGCCGCGAGGATATCGACCACATACCGCCGCAGAGCCGGAGCCACGCGGACGCGGATCACAGCCTGGGTCATGGCGAGCACTTCGCTGCCGGTGAGGACCGGCTGCAATTCGGCCAATGGATTGTGCGAGGTCTGCTCATGGATGATGGCTTCCTCGGCCTCGGCCGAAGGGTAGCCCAGGCTGAGCCGCATCATGAACCGGTCGAGTTGAGCCTCGGGCAGAGGATACGTTCCCTCGTACTCGATGGGATTCTGGGTGGCTATGACCATGAAGGGCGGCTCGATGCGATGCGTGACGTTGTCGACGGTCGCTTGGCGCTCTTCCATGCATTCCAGCAGGCTGGATTGGGTCTTGGGAGATGCCCGGTTGATCTCATCGGCCAGGACGATATTGGCGAAGATGGGTCCGGGACGGAACTCGAACTCCCCGGTCTTCTGGTTGAACACACTGACGCCGGTCACATCGCTGGGGAGGAGGTCGGGAGTGAACTGGACACGGGCGAAACGACAGTCGATGGAACGGGCCAGAGACTTGGCGAGCAGGGTCTTGCCCACGCCCGGGAAGTCTTCGACGATGACATGACCGCCCGCAAGCAGCGCGACGACACAGGCGCGTATGACCTCCTCTTTGCCGAGGATCACTGAGCCGATGCCGGCGGCGATGCTCGCCGCCCTGCGGGCGACCTCGCGCATCTCTTCGTCTTGGAGCACGGTCCGGGGCGTAGTCGGCGCCGGTTTCGTGGCCGCCGTGGCCGGTGAATCGTCGGCGGCTGAGTCGGCCACCGTCTCCTGTATGGTACGCCCGGCCACGACGCCTTCGGCGTCGTGGCCGGGCTCCGCGGAGCCGTGGGTTCTACTTGGCATCGAAGCCTCCCGTTACCTGCTGCGACGACCCGGGGCCGCGCCGCGTTCCGGGGCCGGCTGGGTGCAGACCAGTCGGCGCGGCCTCATCGCTGTGAATTGTACTATTCAGGCCCGGCGATCGCCGTCTGGACGAGGGTCTTCAGGTCGGCGTCCGGTCGCCAGACCCCGGTGTCTCTGGCGATCAGTCCCGGCTTGAGATACAGCGCGAACGTCAAGGTCTCACGAGTGGGTAGGACGAAGGTCAGGGTCCCCTCCGGCGTCGCGCCGGCGAGTTCCGCCGTCGCTACTTCCGGATCCAGCCTCTCAGCCTTTGTGACGGCTCTTACAAGGACCTGGACGTCCGGAAGATCCACACTCATGCCGTAGCTGGTGAGTGCCCCGCTCTCGTCCGGCACCGAGATGCTGACGAAGGCGGCGTCTTTCACTCTGCTCAGGTCCACGTTCCCCGGCAGTTCGAGCAGGTCATAGGGTGAGGTGACCACGGTGCCCGACGCGCCCGCGTCGGCGGCCGCGCGGCGCTCTTGGTCCCGGCTCCGATCGACCAAGAGCGCGACTACCACGATGGCCGCGATGGCCACGACCACGGCGACGCCTGCGACCAGTATCCACTTGCTAGGCTGCCTTAGAACAAAGCCTCGGCCGGCCGGCCATCTGGGCCGCCGCGATGCTGCGTCGCCAGTCGTATCGGGCGGGTCGGCCGGCATCAAACCCCTCCGTTCCCGGTCTTCATGTCACCGGACCATGGCCGCCGGTGGTCGTGCCTCCGGTGGTCGCGCGGTAAGGGTACCCCAACAAGGGAAGGCCGGCCATCGGATCCACAGCGAGCGAAAGCGCCACATGGAGCGGTGTGCTCTGCGGGGCGAGTCCACAGGGCGCTTGAAGTTTGCCCTCCGTGCCACTAGACTACGCCGGCACAAAGGCGATGACGGGAACGAGTAGGCGCCGCTCTTCGCTCGGAGCGAGCCGGGGACGGTGGGAGCCCGGCGGGAACCGGCGTCCGAATATCATCCCCGAGCCGCCAGCCGAACGGTCGAGCCGACGCCGGCGAGGGCGCAAGCGTCGAGTCCCACAAGGGAACGTGCGCCGAACCGGCGGACCCCGCCGCAGCAAGGCGGATGGCGCTTCTCAGTAGACCTGGCCGGGTCCTTCCCGTCATAGAAGGGGAGCGTGGACGGTCGAGGCTGGGCGGCGCCGCGAGAGGGCGGGTCCGGCTGCGACGGCGAAGCGTTCACTGAGTGGGCCGCACCGGTCGGTACCGCTGTAGGGCGGTGTCGAGCGGGGCAAGGGCAGGCGCGTCGAGCGCCGGCTCCCGGCCAAGTAGGGTGGTACCGCGGGTCACGTCCCGTCCCTACGCGCAGATGCTCCGGCGTAGTGAGCCGGCAGGCGCAGCGCGGGGCGGGGCGTATTTGTTTGTGGGGTGGAGGTCGCCCCAGCCGCTGCCGGGCGGCCCGGGGCAGCGGAGGCCGGGCCGGTGTGAGCGACCGCGACACCCGTGAGCAGGGTTCACGAGGAGGGCTTATGGCAGGCCGGTATCGAGCGGTGGACACAGGACAGAGCTTCCCCGCCCTGGAGGAACGGATCCTCGGGTGGTGGAAAGAACGCTCCATTTTTGAGAAGAGCCTTGAGTCGCGGGCCGGCGACTCGGAGTGGGTGTTCTACGAAGGCCCCCCCACGGCCAACGGCAGGCCCGGTGTCCACCACGTGCTGGCGCGGGTCTTCAAAGATATCTACCCCCGTTACAAGACGATGCGCGGCTATTACGTCGCCCGCAAGGCCGGGTGGGACTGCCACGGTCTACCGGTGGAGCTGGAGATCGAGAGGCTACTGGGCTTCGACCACAAGGAGCAGATCGAGGCCTACGGGGTGGCTGAGTTCAACCGGCTCTGCCGGGAATCGGTGACGGCATACGTCGACGACTGGAACCGGCTGACCGAGCGCATCGGTATGTGGCTCGATCTGGACGACCCCTACATGACCATGGCCGACGACTATATCGAGTCGGTGTGGTGGATCCTGTCGGAGTTCGCAAAGCAGGACCTGCTCTACGAGGGTTATAAGGTGGTGCCGTACTGCCCGCGGTGTGGGACCGCTCTGTCGTCGCATGAGGTGGCGTCCGGATATCAGATGGTGACGGACCCCTCGATCTACGTACGCTTCCCACTGTGCGGTCGCAAGACTCCAGACGAGCCCCCAGCACAGGAGGTGGCGCAGGACGGTCGACCCGTGAGCCTTCTCGTTTGGACCACCACGCCGTGGACGCTCATCTCCAACGTGGCGGTGGCCGTGGGCCCCGATATCCAGTACGCGCGGGCCCGGCTGGGCGAGGAACATCTGATCCTGGCGGCGGACCTGGTCACTGCGGTGCTCGGCTCCGAGGCCGTCATCGAGGAGACCTTTCCGGGCTCAGAGTTGGTCGGGCGCCACTATCGCGCGCCGTATGACTTCGTCAAGCCGGACAAACCGGCGTGGCGGGTCATCGCAGGCGATTTCGTGGCCACCGACGAGGGGACCGGCATCGTCCACATCGCTCCGGCCTTCGGAGCCGATGACATGGCCGTCGGCCAGGCCAACGACCTGCCGGTGATCATGCCCGTCGATGAGGAAGCCCGGTTCACCGCCGAGATCACGCCCTGGGCGGGGAAGTTCGTCAAGGAGGCCGACGCCGGTATCATGGACGACCTGGAATCGCGGGGCCTGCTCTACGCCCGGGAGCCCTACGAGCACAACTATCCCTTCTGCTGGCGTTGCGACACACCTCTGATCTACTACGCCAAAACCTCTTGGTACGTGCGTACCACCGCGCGTAAGGACCAGGTGCTGGCCGCGAACGAAGAGGTCACTTGGTATCCGGACCATCTCAAGCACGGCCGGTTCGGCAAGTGGTTGGAGAACAACATCGACTGGTCGCTCTCCCGCGACCGGTATTGGGGTACGCCGCTGCCGGTCTGGCGATGCGCGAACGGCCACGACACCATCGTAGGCTCGCGGGCAGAACTCAGTGGCTTGGCGGGGCGTGATCTCTCGACCCTCGAGTTACACCGCCCCTACGTGGACGAAGTGGTCTTCGCCTGTCCGCGCTGCGGCGCGGAGGCGCGCCGGATCGAAGCGGTCATCGACGCCTGGTTCGACTCCGGCTCCATGCCCATGGCCCAATGGCACTATCCCTTCGAGAACCAGGAGACGTGGGAGAAACGCTTCCCGGCCGATTTCATCTGCGAGGCCATCGACCAGACCAGGGGTTGGTTTTATAGTCTGCTGGCCATCAGCGCCCTTCTCACCGGTCACAGCTGCTACCGGAACGTCCTGTGCCTGGGTCATATCCTCGACAGTGAAGGCCGCAAGATGTCGAAGCGGCTGGGGAACGTGGTCGATCCGTGGAGCATCCTCGACAGGCAAGGGGCCGACGCGCTGCGCTGGTATCTCTTGACCGTCAGTTCTCCCTGGTTCCCCCGCCGCTTCGGACCGGAGAACGTCGACGAGGTGGTCCGCAAGTTCATCCTCACGCTGTGGAACACATATTCCTTCTACACGCTCTACGCGAACATAGACGGATTCGATCCCGCCGAGCACGACGTCGCCGCGGTCGACCGCTCCCTCATGGACCGGTGGATCCTGGGCGACCTGCACATCCTCATCAAGAAAGTGACCGCCGAGCTCGATGAGTACGATGCGTTCGCCGCCGGCCGGGCTATCGCCGACTTCGTCGATGAGCTTTCCAACTGGTATGTGCGGCGGAGTCGCCGGCGTTTCTGGAAAAGCGAGGCCGACGCCGACAAGATCGCCGCCTATCTCACTTTGAACCGATGCCTGGTGACCATCAGTGAACTACTTGCGCCTTTTGCGCCGTTCCTGGCGGAGGAGATCTATCAGAACCTGGTGGCCGAGCGGTCCTCGGAAGCGCAGGAGTCGGTCCATCTGGTGGATTGGCCGGTCGCGGACGAGGCCTTGATAGACGAAGATCTTTCCTTCCGGATGGCGGTGGCGCGGCAGGTGGTGAACCTAGGGCGGGCCGCGCGAAACTCGGCGCAGATCAAGACGCGCCAGCCGGTCGAGGTGGCGGTGGTCGCATGCCGGGGACGGGAACGGGCTGCGTTGGAGAGTCTGGCCTCCGTTGTAGCAGAGGAACTGAACGTGAAGGCCCTCGAGTACGTGGATTCGGCCGGCAGGCTGGTGACCTACGTGATCAAGCCGAACTATCGTACTCTGGGGCCGCGGTTCGGGAAGAACATGCCGGCGGTGGCTGCGGCCCTGGCGGCGCTCTCTGCGGAGGAGACCGCCGACCGCGTCGCGGGCGGCCACCCGGTCGTGGTGACGGTCGACGGCCGCGAGTATGAGTTCACCCCCGAGGACTTTGTGATCGAATCGCACGAACGCGATGGATTCCGCGTGGAACGCGACGGCGCTCTGGCCGTGGGGATCTCCACCCGCCTGTCGCCGGAGTTGCTACAGGAGGGGCTGGCTCGGGAGTTGGTCCATCACATACAGAACACGCGGAAAGCGGCCGGCTTTCAGATCGACGACCGCATCCGTCTCTGGGTGACCGGCCCAGACGAGATCGCAGACATGCTCGCCGTCCACGGCGAGTGGGTGCAACGGGAGACCCTGGCCGTGAGCCTCGAGGTGACGCGGGCGGCCGACGATGACACGAGGGCCGTGGTGGCGACGCGTCCGGCTCAGCGCGACGCTGTGCCCGGTGCATACCGTGAGGAGTTGAGGGTGAACGGCCTCCCGGTGACGATCGCAGTGGCGAAGGCTTAGAACTCGCTTCAAAATGAAGCCGCGGCCGCCCAGTGCCCGGCGGGCGGCGCGATAGCGCGTCCTCGGTCGCGCCAATAGCGCCGCTACTCACGCTCCCTGCGTCCTCCTCTCGCGCTCGCCCGGCTTGTCCCTTGCGGCGGAGCTTCATTTTGAAACGGGTTTTCTTAGAACGAGTCCGAAGAACCCGCCGGCTTCATCCCCTGCCGGGCCTGGGCCACAGCCGGCGAAGCCCCTGACCAACTCTTGACTCGAGCGGCCCACACTCGACCTCGATCTCGTCAGGCGGCGGGCCTTTGCATGGCGTTCCTGAGCGGCTGCGACTCAGGTCGTCGTGGTCGTGGTGCCGGTCAGCTCCTTCTTGTAGGTCTCGAGCCAACTCTTGTCGTCGCCGGTGGTCGCGGCGATGCCCTGATCCAGAAGACTCAGGGCTGCGTCGGCCTTGCCTTCGCTCCTCAGTATCACGGCCAGGTTGACATAGGGGTAGGCGTACGTGGGGTCGAGCGCGATCGCTTTCTCGTACTGAGTCTTCGCCTCATCCCATTTCTTCCAATCGCGCAGGACGTTGCCGTAGTTGTTCCTCGTCGGGGCGTCGTCCTTCAGTTGGAGCATCTTCTCGTAGGTCCTGGCTGCCGCCTCGTATCGCTCGGTGTTGTACTGAGCGATGGCCAGTTCCTGGAGGGCCGCCAGGTCCTCGGGGGCCGCTGCGGCCGCTGCTTCCAATGCGGGCAAGGCGGCTTCGTATTCCGCTACCGTCCGGCCTCCGACGATGACGCGCTCCGTGTTGATGGTGACATCGTCGCTCGCGACGGTGCTCGTCGGACCGGGTGTGGAGGCCGCCGTACCGCCCGTTGTCGTGGTTACATCGTTCCCGGCCGGGTCTTCACAACCGATCGCGACCCAACTCAGGGCGATGAGTGCGATCAGACTCAGTATCAGTGGGGGGCGTTTCCTCATCGGCCTTATCATAGGTCTCCCTTCTCCGGTCTTGTCGGTGTGATGCATCGGCAGTCACCGAATCGGCGATGTGCCGGACGAGCGATCACCGCACTCACGGCACGAGCACTTCGAGGGCATGCCGGTCTACGTGCACGGCGGCGGGCAATCTACCGGCCAGCTCACCGTCGGTCTGGAACCAGACGACGCCCTCGTCCTCGAGGGGGAGCAACTCGGCTGCTTCGGAACGTAGGTAGGTGACATCAGGGTTGCGCAGGTGCAGTCCGCCGGGAATCCCCAACCAAAGGACGGCGAGGCTGGGCCGGCTGGTTCCGGAGAACAGCATGAGGTCGAGCAGGCCGTCGCTGGGATCGGCTTTGGGGGTGATGCCAAGGCGGCCGGCATAGTAGCGGCTGTTGCCGGCTACGAAGAAGGTGCTGCGGTACTCGCGTCCCCCGGCGCGCACAAGGAAAACGGGCGGCCGGTGCGCGAAGCCGTGTCGCAGTCCGGTGGCCACAAAGGCCAGTTCCCGATAGCGTCTTTTGGCGCGCGCGTCGACGTTCCGGACGGTAAGAGCATCGATGCCCGCGCCCATCATGAGGACGAACCCGCGTCCATTGACGCGGCCCACATCCAAGGCGGTAGTCCTGCCCGCGGCGATGACCTCGCAGGCCCTGTCTACCGCGAAGGGGAGCCCCAACTCGAGCGCAAGGACATTGACCGTACCGGCCGGCACGATCGCCAGTCTGGCCCTAGGCCTGCCGGGTCGAACCGGCTCCTGCCCCGGCACCGTGTCGTCCTCCACACTCCTGGCGCCCGGGACGGCCATCCCGTTGACGACCTCGTTGACGGTGCCGTCTCCGCCTATGGCGACGACGACGTCTACCTCAGCTACGAGACGCCGTGCTATCGACACCGCGTCCTTCGGGTGTCGGGTGGCGCAGAGTTCCACCTGGATTCCCCGTCTGACCAGGTTCTTCTCCGCCGCCGCGGCGACGGCGCCCGCTCGGGCTTTCCCGGCGGCCGGGTTGTAGATCAGCGCGGCTCTCATGAACTGGACGCTCCGGTGGACCCGGCCGCCGGCCGGCCCGGCGACGCGTCCGCGGCATCGAACTGTCTGATCCGTACGTGCGCCCGTCTTCCGTACAGGCCGGTCTCGAGGCAGGCGAAGCCCCGATATCCGGCGGCACGAGCCAGTTCGACGGCGTGGGCGAAGTCCCGACCTACCTCCTCGGGCCGGTGGGCGTCGGAACCGAAGGTGATCGCCACTCCCGCGGCCCACAAGCGCCGGAGAATGTCCAGCGTGGGATAGGCTTCGCCTACCGGCTTATGGAGTCCGGCGGTGTTTATCTCGACCAAGATCCCTGCGCGGGCGATCCGTTCCACCAGACGGTCGAGCTCGATCGCGAGCGTTCGGGTGGGTCTGTATCCGAACTTCTTGACAAGGTCGAGGTGGCCGAGGATCGTGAACAGGCCGGACTCAGCGGCATCCCCCACCAGTTCGAGGTACTCGGTCCAAACGTCGTCGATGTCGCGGTCGGCATACTCGTCGATCTGGCGGGGATCGTCGAACCCCCAGGCCCCGAGGTGATGCACAGAGCCGATCGTGTAGTCGAAGGGATGGTCCTTGAGGATAGAAGCGACGTCGGAGACCGTGTGAGGCCGGTAGTCGGCCTCTATCCCCAGGAAGACGTACCCGGGGTAGGCGGTCTTCAAGGCCTGCACCTCGGCCACGTAATGACCGAGATCGGACAGACCCATGGACAGCTCCGGATCGGGCTCGGGCAGCAGGGGGAGATGGTCGGCGATGCCGATGCCGAGCAGACCGCGGGACCGCGCCGCCATCACGTACGCCGAGGGGTCTCCGCAGGCATGGCCGCAACGGGCTGTATGCGTGTGGTAGTCGGGCAGGCGCATGCTAGTCTTCCGTCGCAACGGTGGCGGTCTCGGACGCGACGGCCGTCTGTGAGTCCGGCGCCGTAGCGCTGCGACGGCGCCGGGGACCTGTCAGCATCACGCTGTCGAGCAAGATGGTATAGGGACCGTCGTTGACCGATGAGACGACCATATGGGCTCCGAAGCGGCCCGTGGCCGTCGGTATCCCGAGTCGCTCCAAGGCCAGTCGGAAGTCCTCGACCAGCGCCTCCGCGGGTCCTGGATCCGCCGCCTCGGTGAAGGACGGACGGCGGCCCCGCCGACAATCGGCGTAGAGGGTGAACTGGCTGATGACGAGGGCCGAGCCTCGGATGTCGAGGAGCGAGAGGTTCGACCTGCCTTCGGGATCGGGAAAGATGCGAAGGTTGGCGACCTTGTCGGCGAGAGCGGCCGTCCGCGCGGTCTCGCTGAGGCCCGAGCGCCTCGCTCCGGGGCCGGCCGAGCCCGCCACGTCTTCACGACCTACGCCCACGAACAGCAGGAGTCCGGTGCCGATCTGACCGACGACCACGCCCTCGACCTGCACCGAGGCGCTCGCCACCCGTTGCGCGACGATCCGCATCAGGCCGGCTCTTCCACCCACAGCAGACCCGCCTCCCAACGATCGTCAGGGAGCGCGCGGTCCAGTCTTACCCGGGCAAAGCGGTTCATCAGGGTGTCGTCTCCGCTCAGAAGGACTTCCTGGTAGCTGCCTGTGAGGCCGACCAGCCGCCCGTCCGGATGCCGCTCCCGGAGGACCAGGGCCCGTTGCTCCATCCCGGTCAATCTGCGGCGGAACGTCTCCTTCTTACGCATGCCTAACGCGCGAAGGCGCACACTGCGGTCGTGGATGGTGTCCGGATGGACCTTGGGTTGCATCGCCGACGCCGGGGTCCCGGGCCGGTCGCTGTAGCTGAAGACGTGCAGATAGGTGAACGGCGCATGCTCGATGAAGGCAAGCGTGTCCTCGAACTCACGATCGGTCTCGCCCGGAAAACCGGCGATGACATCGGCGCCCAGAGCGGCATTGGGAAACCTATCGGCAAGTCGGGTGACCACCTCCAGATACTGTGCGGCCGTGTAGGGGCGGCCCATTCGACTGAGCACGGAGTCGGACCCGCTCTGGAGGGGCAGGTGGAAGTGGTGAGCGACCCGGTCGCCGGCTTCTTGGATCACGTCTTGGAGCGCCTCATCGGTCTCCAGGGGCTCGATCGAGCTGAGACGGTAGCGGCCCGCTCCTCCCCGGTCGAGAAGGACCGCGAGCAGATCGGCAAGCGAGCCCTCTCCCGTATCACGGCCCCAACTTCCCAGGTCGATGCCGGTCAGCACCACCTCATGGTGATCCCGGGAGACCAATAGGCGCACCTGTTCCAGCACCTGTGCCCTGGGCATGCTGCGCGCGGGGCCCCTGGCCAGAGGGATGACGCAGTAGGCGCAGCGTGAATCGCAGCCCGTCTGGATCTTGAGGAAGGCGCGGGTGTACCCATAGAAGTGAGAGAAGAACGTGCCTTCGAAAGAAGGGTGATCGACGTAGGGCGAGACCGTGACCAGTGGAGGGGGCGTGGTGCCCTCCGGGATCGTGGCGCCACCCTCCGGGATCGTGGCGCCACCCCCCCGGATCGTGGCGCCATCCTGCGCGTCCTCGGGGACCGCGGGGTGATCCTTGAGCCGTCCGGCCAGATGCTCGGCCAGCCGCGGCTTCTCCGTGTTGCCGAGGACAAGGTCGACCCCAGGGATGGCGGCCACCGCGTCGGGGCGCACTTGCGCGTAGCATCCGGTCACGGCGACGACGCAACCCGGGTCGAGGCGCTTGGCCGAGCGGATCTCGTTGCGGCAGGTCTTATCGCTCCTGGATGTGACCGTACAGGTGTTGATGACCCGGATGTCCGCGGACTCTTCCCAATCCACAAGCCGGTATCCCTCAGCCAGCAGAGCCTCCTGCATCTGGGCAGTCTCACACTGGTTCAGCCGGCAACCGATGGTGCGAAAGGCTACGGTGTTCCGCACCTGCGCCTGCGTATCGAGGAGGGGCATGTTGGCCGAAGATCGCTTCTCTTAAGTCGGTTCTGCAAGCTATAGAAGACCGAGGGATGTTAGCATATACGCCGCTCGCCTCCAGCGGGCTCTATCGCAGGGATTGTGGGGACTCGTGGACTTGATTCGCAGACTGTTGCATCGCGACCGGATGACGGGTCAGGCGGTCCGCTTTGTCATCGTAGGCGTCCTCAATACCTTCGTAGACCTCGGCGCCTTCTATCTCCTCAGTCTGATCCCGGGCATGCCTCTGGTCGCCGCCAAGGCCGTCTCGTACGTCCTGGGCATCTGCAACAGCTTCGTGTGGAACAAGTACTGGACCTTCAGCGCGCGTAGGTCTGAGCGCGGCGGCCGTGAGTTCGCCGTCTTCTTCGCCGTCAATCTGCCGCCTCTGCTGGTGAACGTCGTGGTCTTCACCCTCTTGGGGTTGTGGATCGGCTCTGGGAGCGAGGCGGTCCGGCTGGCCAAGGCCTTCGCGGCTGCTGTGGTGTCGGTGATGTGGAACTTCCTGGGGAGCCGGTATCTGGCGTTCCGGCACACGGCGCTCAAGGGGTCGCGGGATGGATGATCCGGCCGACGTTCGCCACCCGGCGCCACCGGCGGCGGCCGGCGCAAATCCTCCCCGCTACTCGATCGTGATCCCGATCCACAATGAGGCGGAGTGTCTTAGTGAGGAGGTCGCCGAGCTGGTCGCCGAGCTGGAGGCCCACGGGGTCGACTACGAGCTGTTACTCGCGGAGAACGGCAGTTCCGACGACACTCCTGCGATTGCCGAAGCGCTGGCGGCGGCCAATCCACGTATCCGTGCGCTTCGCATCCCCGTGCCCGACTACGGAGCGGCCATGAAGACCGGCATGCTGACCGGGCGTGGCGAACTCATCGTCAACTTCGATATCGACTTCCACGACGT
This sequence comes from Actinomycetes bacterium, assembly GCA_021372435.1. GTDB lineage: Bacteria > Actinomycetota > Thermoleophilia > RBG-16-64-13 > RBG-16-64-13 > RBG-16-64-13. The sequence goes on from JAJFUK010000086.1 coordinate 26,226, forward strand.
CGATTTCATGGTCAAGGCGGGTGAGATCCTCCTCGGGGCGAGGGAGACCGCCGGAGGGGAGCGGGCCGGGTGGGCCAGTGCAACCGGGGCCGAGGTCACCGGCGGTGCCGCTCCCGGCATAGTGGTCGGCAGCAAGCTGATGGAAGGGTCGGAGGACCGCCGCTCGGCCGCGCGGCACTTCGTGTCCCTTGGATTCACCACGATCCTACGGATGTTGTTCGACCGGCGGATGGACGACACCCACGGCGTGAAGGTCCTTCGCCGCGAGGTGGTGGAGCGTTATGCTCCCCAGACGATGATGACCCGGGACCTTTTCGATACCGAACTGATCATCCGTGCCCGCCGGGGCGGCGTCATGGTGAAGCCGCTCCCGGTGACCGTCGAGGAGAAGAGGAAACCTCGTTCTTCCATAGCGCGTCGCATTCCGCGTACAATGAAGAGCCTCATCAGGTTGCGGATAGCATTGTGGAAGGAGGGGAGCGCTGGAACCTGACGCGCCGGAGAGGGAAGATCTAGTCGAAAAAGGGAGCATCCGGGACTGGGTGCCCACGCTTCTCGCCTTCTTGGCGATCTACGCCGTTCTCCTCACCTTCTACAAGCCCAACCTGCTTTTCAGTCTCACCACGACCGCCGGCGGTGACACCGGCGCCCATCACTATCCGGCGCAGTACCTGATCCAGGAACTTCTGCCGAATTTCCGCCTCACCGGCTGGGCCCCCGGGTGGTACGCGGGCATGCCCATGCTCACGTTCTACTTCCCGTTCCCCTTCCTGCTGATCGCCATCCTCGATTGGTTCATCCCGTACCAGATAGCGTTCAAGATCGTCACGGTGCTCGGGGTCTTCGCCCTCCCTGCCGCGGCGTACGCTCTGGGGCGCCTGTGGAGGGTACGACGCCCGTTCCCCGCCCTGGCGGCCGTCATGGCCCTGGCCTTCCTTCTCATGGAGAGCTATTCCATCTACGGAGCCAACATCCTCAGCACCCTGGCGGGCGAATTCGGATACATGCTGAGCTTCGCGCTGGTATTCCTCTTCCTGGGCACCGTGCATAGGGGGATGGAGAAGCCCGGCTTCAACATGCTCTTCGTGCTCAACTGTCTCATCCTGATGGCGCTGGTCCTCTCGCACATAGTAACGACCATCGTTCTGGTGTGTCTCGTGCCCGGGCTCCTGCTCGTGAACCCGCGCTGGCGGTCGCTGGGTTATCTGGTCGCCGTGGCGGCGGTCGGCTTCTGTCTCAGCGCCTTCTGGTCGCTGCCGTTCGCCGGGAACCTGGAGTGGACGGCCCACATGGCCTGGAACCAGCTGGACTCGATCAAGGACCTGCTGCCGACTGCGCTGTTGCCCGCGGCCGGTCTGGGTCTCGTAGGCATGGCCTACGCCGTTGCGCGCAAGGAGAAGAAGCTCCTACCGTTGGCTTGGATCACCTTCGTCACCCTGGTGCTCTTCTGGGTCCTGCCCGATGGTCGTCTTTGGAACGCGCGCATCCTGCCCTTCTTCTATTTCTCCATCCACTTGTGGGCGGCGTACGGCGCCACCTGGCTGGTGCGGCCTTTCATGGTGATGATGCACGACCTGTTCCGCCTACGCGGCCTGACCGCGCGGCGGATCTACGTGCCCGTGGTCGCGGTGGTCATCGGAGTAATCCTTATTCTGACCAGCACGACGGCCGCCGGCTGGATCAAGTGGAACTACTCGGGCTATGAGGGTAAACCGATGTGGAGCCAGTACAAACAGATCAATGATTTCCTGAATACGTTGGAACCGGGCCGGGTGATGGTCGAGCACGGTCAGAAGCTGGACGAGTTCGGTACTCCTCGCGCGTTTGAGATCATCCCCTACTGGACCGATCTCGACACCATGGAAGGTACTCTGATGGAGGCTTCCTACACGGCTCCCTTCCATTTCATCAACCAGGCGGAGCTGTCCAAAGAGGCCAGCAATGCCATCATCGGTGTCGATTACCCGGGTCTCGACGTACCGATGGGCATCACTCATCTGCAGCTCATGAACATCCCCTACTTCATGACATTCTCCGAGGAGGTCACAAGCCAGGTCAAGGCCGACCCGCGGGCCGAGCTCTTGGCCGTCTTCGGCGACTACAACATCTTCCGCATATCCGGCTGCACCGGCTATGTCGAAGTGATGGAGAACCAGCCTGTTCGTCTCCAGGTCGAGCAGAGCGGGTGGCGCGATGTGGCCGTCGAGTGGTACCGGAACGAGGCGGATCTCACCACTCCGCTCGTGTGGGACAGGGGGGAAGAAGCTCTTCGCCGCTACGGATCCATCACTCCCGACCAGATCTCCGCCTTGCCGGTGACCCCGGTCACGGCGGAGGGCTCCGTCACCAACGAGCGGCTGGAGAACGAGCGTCTCTCCTTCGATACGACCGCGGTCGGACAGCCGCATTGGATCAAGATCTCCTACTTCCCTAACTGGCACGTCGAGGGCGCGGAAGGGCCATATCTGGCTTCACCGTCGATGATGATGGTCATCCCTACCCAGAGTCATGTCACTCTCTACTACGGGCGCACCGCAGCCAATACGGTCGGTCAAGTGTTGGAGGTTCTCGCCTGGATCCTTCTGTTAGGCCTCACCGCCTGGCGTACGGTACTGTGGCGTAGACGGAGACGATTGGCGGGTGCGGTGCAGAAGTCCGAGCCCGGCGTTGAGGGCAGGGACGAAGCCCGTCGGGACCTTTAGCGGCACCCAAGCCGCCCGCCGGCCCCTCGAGGCGCTTGACTGCTCCATCCAAGATGAAGCCACCGCTGCCCAGTGCAACCGGAACGGCGCTGCTTTATCTTGAATGCAGTTCTCAGGGTACGGGGATGCCGGACTCGCACGGCACGCCGGTCTGGCACAAGCCGCAACCGTAACCGTCGAACCCGTACTCATGCTTCACGTAGTCTGCCGTCGCCGACTCGAGATGCTGGGCGCACGCCTTCTTGTCGCGGCCGCCCGGGGTGACTGAGCCCACCGGGCAGCGGTCCACGCACGCGGTGCACGAACGGTCGTGATAGAAGAGGCAATAGGCGAAGGGATCGGAGTACGAACGGGCAGTGGACGGGATGGCGGCGTGGACGACGAGAGAGCCGAACCGGGCCGCCTGGCCTCGCTCCGTGATCAAGCCGCCGCACAGGCTGAACGTGCCCAGACCCGAGACATAGGCTACATGGCGCTCAGACCAGGTAGACGCCCGGCCGTAGGTGGGCGATTCGGTCTCCGTCCACTCGGGAAGCAGCGCCGGGGCGACGGCGGCGTACCCTTCGCTCGCCAGAGCCTTCACCAAAGCTCTTTGCAGGGAACGGCCGCACTTCTGACCGTAGATGCGGGACCGGGCCCAAGGTTCAGAGGGGAAACGGGTCTGGGCGCGATTCGCCTTCTTGGTGGCTTCGGTCTGGCAGAGCGCCCAACTGACCACGGTGAGTTCGTCCGGGCGCGGGTTGCCGGGGCCGGCGGCGGATGGCCCGCCGGCGGCGTCGTGGGCCTCCGCGGCCGCGGTCTGCGCAGCCGGCCAACCGAGGGTGAAGGCCTCTGCAGGCGACCAATGGAACTCACCGATGTGCTCCTTCAAGAAGTCATAGAGGGGGTCGGCGCCGTTTGAGAAGCCGAGCACGAAACCATCCCAGGCTTGGTCGGTGGTGCCTGGACCGAGGTTGTTCTTCTCGGGGTCGGCGAGGAACTCCTGGATAAAACGCGCTATGAACGCCCGAAGCATTAGTCCGTCGCCAGAGGGATCAGCCGGATCGTGCGCGTCCGCGGGCCGTCGAACTCGGCCAGGTAGATGCTTTGCCAGGTGCCCAGACGGAGACGCCCCTGTTGCACAGGCACGGCCACATGGCTCCCCACCAACCCAGCCTTGATGTGCGCATCGGAATTGCCTTCACTGTGCCGGTAGCCCGCTTCCCGAGGAACGAGCCGGGCCAGCCCTTCGATGATGTCGCGGGCGACGGACGGATCGGCGCCTTCGTTGATCGTCACTCCCGCCGTGGTGTGCGGCACGAAGACGCTTAACATGCCGTTCAATCCGGGGGCCGATTCTGCGAGCGCGCTCTGGATCCGCGCGGTGATGTCCACGAGCACCTCGCGGGCCGGTGTGCCGACCCGTAGTTCCATCACCGGCATGCCGGCCCCCTCTCCGCTGATACTCCGGCATGGAAGCGCGCGGCGTCGGGACACGCACCGCCGAGCAGCCGGGTCGTCGAAGTGGAGGTAAGGGGACTCGAACCCCTGGCCTTCGCGATGCGAACGCGACGCTCTCCCAACTGAGCTATACCCCCAGGAAGACTCACGGCCGCGTATTTATAGCACACGCGTGCGTTGCCATACACGCCATGCCGCTGGAGATGGGACCTCAGGCGCCTTCGCCGCGCTTTCTCAGGAAGGGCTCCACCAGTTCGATGGGGATGGGGAAGATCGTGGTCGAGTTCTTCTCGGTCGCGATCTCGGCCAGAGTCTGGAGATAACGCAACTGGATGGCGGCCGGGGTCCTCGAGAGCACCACGGCGGCCTGCTCGAGCTTCTCCGAGGCCTGATACTCGCCTTCGGCGGCGATGACCTTGGCCCGTCGTTCCCGCTCTGCTTCAGCCTGGCGCGCCATCGCCCGCTGCATACCGGCGGGGATCTCGACGTCCTTGATCTCCACGATGCTCACCTTCACACCCCAGGGATCGGTCTGTTCATCGATGATCTCCTGCAGCCGGGTGTTCAGCTTGTCGCGCTCAGTCAGAAGGTGGTCGAGGTCGGATTGCCCGAGGACGCTCCGCAGCGTGGTCTGGGCGATCTGGGAGGTGGCCACCACGTAGTTCTGCACCTGTATGACGGCTTTCGTCGGGTCGATGACCCGGAAATACGCCACGGCATTGACCTTGACCGGGACGTTGTCCTTGGTGATGACCTCTTGGGCCGGCACATCCATAGTGATCGTCCGGAGGTCGACCCGCACGACCCTGTCGACTATCGGGATGATCAAGAAGATCCCCGGACCCTTGGGCGGGTTAATGCGCCCCAGGCGGAAGATCACTCCCCGTTGGTACTCCGGAAAGACCTTGATCGCCGCCGACAGGATGATTATCAGCAGCACGACGATGATGACGATGATCGCTATGGTGCCTGTGTCCATGAATCCTCCCTTGGTGTGCTACGCCTTTCCCGTCGAGGGACCCGCGTCCGGCTCGGCGAGCCGCCGCACGATCAACGTGAGTCCTTCTACTTTAAGTACCTCGACCGGCTCGTCTTTATTCAGGATGCCTTCTTCCGTTCGCGCCTTCCAGATCTCGCCCTGCAGGCGCACCCGTCCTTCAGGGCTGAGGGGTGAGACCGCCACCGCGGTCGCCCCCACCATGCTTTCCAGGCCGGTGGCATGGGGACGGCGCATCGACCGGGCTACCTTCGTGATCACCAAGGCAAAGAACAGGAGCACGATGACCGCCGCCGCGATAAGTACCGGCCAACTCACTTTGAGAAAGGATGCCGACGTGTTGAACAGGAGCAGTCCGCCGGCGATGAGGGACGCGGTCCCCCCTATGCCTAAGATGCCGTGGCTTTGGACCTTGATCTCGGCTATGTACAGGATCATGGCCAACACGATGAGCGCGATCCCCGCCAGATTGACCGGTAGCACCTGAAAAGCGTAGAAGGCCAGGATGAGGCAGATGACCCCTGCTATCCCCGAGCCCCCCAGTCCTGGCGTAGAGAGCTCCATGATGATCCCCAGGACTCCTATGGTCATGAGGATGTAGGCGATGTCGGGGTTGGCGACGGTATGCAGGAAGCGCTGCACCCAACCCATGCCCACCTCCTTGATGGGCGCTCCGGCGGTCCGCAGGGTCAGGTTCTTGGGAGTCGTCACGTAGCCGTCGATGGCGGCTAAGAGCGAGGGCAGATCTTCAGCTACGAATTCGATCACGTTCTGCTCCAGAGCATCCTCGGCGGGAAGTGAGACGGCTTCTCGGACCGCCTTCTCGGCCCACTCGGCGTTTCGCCCGTGACTGGTGGCCAGCCCCACGATGTACGCCGCGGCGTCGTTGGTGACCTTAGCCTGCATGGTCTCGTCCATGTCCCCGGTGAGCGAAACGGGCGTAGCCGCTCCCAGATTGGTCTGAGGGGCCATGGCCGCCACATCGGAGCCCATGAGGATGTAGAGACCGGCCGAAGCCGCCCTCGCCCCCTGCGGATACACATAGAAGACGATGGGGATGGGAGAGTCGATCTCAGCCTGGATTATGTCGCGCATGGAAGTGTCGAGGCCACCGGGGGTGTCGATCTGGATCACGAGCGCGGCCGCCCCGGCCTCGGCCGCTTCCTGCATGGTGTCGACAAGGTATCCGGCCATAGCCGGGTCGACGATGCCGTCGACTTCAGTGACCCAGACGGCTCCACGCGTGTCTTCGGCGGCGCCGCTTCCCAAGGCTGAACCAAGGGCGGCCGTCTTTCCCCCCGAGGGGAAAAGCAGCCAGGTGACGGCGGTCACGAGGACCAACAGGGCGACCATCAAGACGGCGGACGCAGCCGGGCGGATCGCCTTTCTCGAGCGACGCGAGCCGTCCGGCCTTCGGGGCCCACGCGGCCCGCGCGACGCTCCGTTCTCGGCTTCGCGCGGGGCCCTGCCGGCCGCACCGCGCGGCGCTCGGTCCGGCACCCTGCGCATCATGCCCCCCGGTGCGTCCAGGCGGCCGGACTGGGCGTCGGCTCATTGTGCAGCATGCGTCTTACCGCCGTCTCTAGGCGGTCGACCAGAGAGAGGAGACCGCGGAGGTCGGCCCGCATCAGGACGAGCTCGCCGCTTTTCGTGACTTCCGCGAAGCCGTTGGCCACCAGGAGGTCGACCGAAAAGAACCGGCACGCGCCCGGGTCGTCACGATCGCCATCGGACTCCGCCAGCGCGTAGACCTCCTCCATCCCCCGGCTCTTCAAGTGGGCCATGGCTTTCTGGAGTACCCGCTTAGCCTGGGAGCGAGGCTGGCCGTCCGCCAAGGTCAGGCAGAAGAGCAATGCGGCGGCCTCAGGCAGAGGACCGAAGGGGAGCTCACGTAGACGTGGGACGGCAGCGGTGGGAGCGAAGCTGATCGAGGCATGGACCGTGGGCGTCGGTCCCCCCGTTGCATCCGACAACAGGAAACCGCTGGTGCCCCAGCTGGTCTCAAGGTGAGCCATCCACCGGTGCCGCTTCTCGACCGCGTCCTGAGCCGAGCATCGCTGACTGCCGACGGTCTGCCACCAGACACAAGACCGACAGGGAATGGGCAAGAGCCCTTGCCGGAAAGCGCAGAGGGGGAGGTACTCCGACATCGCCTATCTCTCCTGCGAGGTATCGACCTCCATCGGCCCGGCTATCCCATCGACGAAGAGGGTCACTGTGTCGACTCCGATGTTGAGCAGGGCCGTGACCCTCTCGCGCACGGCTCTCTCGACGTCGCGGGCCAGTTCCGGGATCACTGTACCCCAGGCCACCCGCACGTGTATGTCGACATGCACACTCCCGGGAGCGGAGTCTTTCACCACCACCCCGCCCGAATGCGTTTCGCGCACGCGAGAAGAGAGGCCTTTCCACGGTGAGCTGTGCAGATCGACGACTCCGTGTACAGAGCGGGCGGCGTCGGCGACATAGCTCGCGATCACCTCGTGTGAGACCGAAGGCCCTTCTTGGTCGGCGAACTGAGCTTCGGCGTACTGGATCGGAGTGACGGGAAGGTCTCCGGAGTAGCTCTCATCCTGCGAGTCGACCATAAGCGTCCCCTGTTCACGTGGATCTATCCGCCTGCGCGGGCCCCTCAGAGGAAGTGTATACCAATCTCCATAAGGTCGCCTCCGGCCTGGTCAGAAGGCGAAGAGGCAAGAAACTGGTACCGATCCCCCGTGACACCACCAGCGTGCCGGCGCCCCACCGGTGGACTCCTCCGAGGTATACATCGTCCTTCATGTGGACCGGCGTAAGACCGGAAGGTCCGGGGACCCGCAGCTGGCCTCCATGGGTATGCCCGGCAAAAACCAAGGGGAATGCCGTCAGAGGTGAGTCCGCGGCGGGCGGATCGTGGATCAGCAGTATGGGGAAGATCGCGGCCGGCGGTCCACCGGCGCCGGCCGCAGCCGGCGCCTCATGGCCCGGTCCCCGGCCGGCGGCGTGCAGGACGCTACCCTCTGCGGGCAGTCCGAAGCCCCCACTGACGTAGTCGGCGCCGCAGATCAGGACGCTGGTCCCCTCGCGGGCCGGGAGAGTCACGCATGAATCGGAGAGGAGCGTGACCCCGGCCTCGGTCCAGAGACCGGCGGCGTCACGGGAGCGCGCAAGGGGGGCTTTGCTCAGGCCGTACTCGTGGTTGCCTGTCACGGCGAACATACCGAGGGGAGGGTGGAGCCGGCCGAGCAGCTCGAGACAGGTCTTGCTTCGCTTGGGGTCTCCCACGATATCTCCGGTGAGAAAGACCAGGTCGGGTCCCGCGGCCTCCGCCCAGCGGACGACCTTGGCCAAGCTGCGTGCGTTACTCATGAACGTACCGGCATGGACGTCGGAGAGGTGAAGGACGGTCAAGCCCGACCAGGGGAGTGGAAGGCCGGGGACCGGTAGATCCGCCCTGCGGCAACGTACCCACTGGGCCTCGAAGGCCATGTATGCGACCGACAGGACGCCGGCAAGCGCCAGCCCGGTCAGCACTCGTTGCGCCCGCCGGCCGGCGGACGCGACTCTCTCACGGTCGGGCGCGTGTGACGGCCGGTCGGGGATGTTACTGGGTCCAGCCATGAGTCGTATGGTACCCCGGGGCGTCGAGGTCGGTGGTATGGTGAGGGTCGCGATGAATGCCTTCTTCCCACCCTTCGATGTCACCGCCGGTCTCCGCCGGCCTCTTACCTCTGATGAGGCGCGATGGTTGACCTGTGCCGCGCATATGGCCGCGGAGGGGAAAAAGGCGGCCCGCCCGCTTGCCGGGATGGCGGCAGGCCGTGTGGCCCTTGGGCGGGGAGCCGGCGGCGATCATACACTGGAGATAGACAGGGCCTGCGAGACGGCCATCCGAAGGGTGCTGGAGCGCGAGGCCCCGGCTTCTTACCTGTTGGTCTCGGAGGAGACGGGCGTCGGCGGCTCCCAGGATGCACCATGGCGGGTCGTGGTCGACCCTCTCGACGGGAGCCTCAACGCCAAGCGGGGCTTGGAGCCCTACTGTGCCTCGATAGCCATCGCCCAGGGAGAGACTCTCGGGGACGTCTCGATCGCATATGTAGAGGACTACACTCGCCCTCGATGCTTCGCGGCCGTCCAAGGGGTCGGGCTGGTGTGTCCAGGAACGGCTCCTGGCGTCTGTACGGAGAAAGCGCAGGAGTCGGTCTCCGCCGTAGTCTCAAGCGGATACCGCGCCGAGCCGGCCGGGGTTGTAGGCGGTCTCGTGGAGGTCGTCCTTCTGGAAGCAGGCAGGCCGGACCGTTATCACTTCGGGTACCACGATCTGAGCACGATCGGTGCCGTGGGAAGAAGTCAAGATATGCGCGTCCGCCAAATAGGGTCGCTGGCTCTTGCACTCTGCTATGTGGCGATAGCCGTGGCCGACATCCTGCTGGCAGCGGTACCCGCGCGGTCGGTCGATATCGCCGCGGGGCTACGGATCCTGTCAGAAGCCGGTGGAGGAGCCGCCGCGTTGACGGATCAGGACATCTGGGCCCAGCCGCTCGATCTGGAGAAACGGTCGGCCTTTGTGGCGTGGCGGGCGGGTCTCGATCAGGTCGAGGTCGTCTCACGGGCACGCGAGCTGAGCAAGAACCTACTGGTCGTCACCTAGCAGGCGATCGGCCGCGTCCAGGGCGTAGACCTGGATCTCGGGGTCGGGGTCTTCGAGACAGTCGTGGATGACATCAAGCGACTTCGTGTTGCCGATATGCTCCAAGGTGTCGATGACCGACTTCTTAAGATCTGCGTCTTTGGTGCCTTGAAAAACCTTCCCCAGCTCGGCCGGGTTCAAGAAAGCCAGCATGCCGGCCTGCTCGCCGGCGGGGAGCGCGAGCAACTCCTCCGCGCTGGTGACGGTAGTTCGGAGACTTGAGAAGAAGTCATCGATGTCCATCGAGTCTTGGAGCCCGACGGTCTTGACGACTTCCTCCTCCGCCGGCTCCTCTGCCGCCGTGCGCACTTCTGTAGCCGGTGCCGCTGCCGGCTCCTCTTCCGCTCCCGACCGCTCATGGACTAGGGGCGGCTCCTCGTCGACTGTGGATATCCTCTCCTCGACGACCTCGGTGGGCATCTCTTCCACCAGCTCGGGTTCTTCTTCCACAAAAGCCTCGATCTCCTCGGCTTCCACTTCGGGGGCCGGCTCAGCGCCCTCACTCTCTTCGTCCGCGAAGACGTCCGCGAAGATCTCGGCCCGTCCTGACCCGGCCTCCCCGCCGGCGGTCTCTGCCGGTTGGGACGATGTGTCTGCCGCGGTCATGCTGACTGCCGCGGTTTGGTCGGTCTCGGCAGTCTCGGCGGGGGACTTCTGCTCCAGCGGAACGCCGTACCAGGAGACGGCGGCGCCTGAGGGAGTCCCAAGGACGTCGCTCTTCGCGATGCCCCAGGACGCTTCGGCAGCCCTTTCTTCTCCGGCCGTCTCGCTCTGATCGGCCGAGGGCGGCGTTTGCGGGGCCGTCGCCGAAGGCTCCTGGAGAGACGATGCGTAGTGGCGCAGCTGGCTCAAACGGGCGCGGGCGTGCTCGCTGTTCTTGAGATTCTGTGGCAGTTCCGCGACAGCGACCGCGGCGGCTACCTTGTCGGCTCGAAAGATCTTGAGGCGGTTCGTGTCTTCAGCGGTCAGATCCCCCCAGCCCTGGAGAAGGTCTGCGATGACCGCCGCTACTGGGTCGGCGCCCGAGGAACGAACGGCCTCGGCCGGCCGGACGGCGGAGCCGGCGCTCTTGGCGAGGCCGTGGGAGACGCGGCCGGCGCCCGTATCGCCCCTCGCAGTGGCGGCGGCCGTGGCCGTGGGCCCTCTTGGAACTGTGGCCTTTCTCGTGGGCGCGATTAGCTTGCCGGCCGAGCGGGCGCGTCTCCTGCGGCTCACGCTGAGCAGCAAGAGCAGGAGGAGGAGCACGACGACGACGATGATCGCAGGTAGGACATAAGGACTGCCGAAAAGCTCAGGTAACTCAAACATCCGTCGACCCTCCTCGAGTTCCCCGTGACTCACCGTGGCTCGGTACGACCTTCACCCATATAGTATCGGTCCCCGGCTGCGGGGTATAGTGTCTTCGTCGGCCGGGCGGGCCAACTACTTGAGAACGCTTTAGGACCGGTCTCCGGATCGATCTCCGCCGGCAAGGATGCGCGGAGGGGGCGCGGCGTCACGGATGTGACGCCAGACCAGGCACCGTGTCGCCCGGCATCTACAGGACGGCTGCTCTTCCATTCTGAACCGAGTTCTTGGGCAAAGGGGAACCTTGTCATGATCGACACGCACTCGCACCTGCTCCCTGGGCTCGACCACGGTTGCCCCGATCTCCAAACAGCCGTCCTCATGGCTCGGGAAGCGGCAGAGTCCGGTGTCAGTACCGTCGTATGCACGCCGCACCTTCCCGAGTGGGACGAGGGTGTCGTGGGGAGCGCGGGTCTCATCCTGGAGAAGGTCAGGGGGGAGGTGACGGCCGCGGGCATCGCGCTGGAGTTGAGGCTCGGCTTCGAAGTCGATCTCGGTGTCGTGGCCGGCGTCGATATGGTCAAGCTAGCCGCTCTTACCGTGGAGGGCTCTCGGGGAGCGATCATTTTGGAGATGCCCTACTATGGGTGGCCGCCCTTCATCCGAGAGATGATCTTCCGTCTTTCAGCGGCCGGCTTCGTGCCTGTGCTCGCTCACCCGGAGAGGAACGAGCGGGTCCAGAGGTCCTCGGATCTGCTTGCGGACTGCCTGAAGGCCGGAGCGGTGGCGCAGGCGACCGCGGGCAGCCTCGGCGGGGCCTTCGGGCGCGATGCCGAGCGGACCTTCTTCCGTCTCATCTCTGAAGGTATGATCAGCCTCCTTGCCTCCGACGCCCATTCGTTCCGTCGAGAAGGTTGGACGATGGGGCCGATGCTAAGGGTTCTGCAGGGCAAGGTATCCCGCGAGGATCTAGTGGTGTTGACCGACTCCAACCCAAGAAAGCTGCTTGCCGGAGAAAGACCTGCCGAGGTGAACCCGGACACCGGCAGGGTTCCACGGATGGGCAGGACCCGGCGGAAGAACGGGCGCTGACTCCGTGACCCGGCGGGTCCGGCGGCGGGGAGGATGCCCGGGCCCGGAAACCGCCTCTCCCTCCGTGCCTATCCATCCTCCAGGCGGCCGTACGTGTCGTCCAGCCTCACGATGTCATCCTCGCCTAGGTAGTCCCCCGATTGCACCTCTATGATCTCGAGAAGGTCCGGTCCGGGATTCGTCAGGCGGTGAGGGGTGTTGACGGGCACGTAGGTGGACTCGTCCTCCCTCAGCCGGAACATCTCCGGTCCGCAGGTGACTTCCGCGGTCCCCTGCACCACGACCCAATGTTCGGCCCGGCGCCTATGCAACTGAAGGCTCAGGCTGGCCCCTGGTGAGACGACGATGCGCTTCACCTGGAAGCGTTCGCCCCGGTCGATGCACTCGAAGCAGCCCCAGGGCCGGTGCACGCGGCGATGGGCGATGGCCAGGTCCTCATGGCACTCGGCGACCCGGGCGACCAGTCGTTTCAGGTCGTGCGTCTTGTCCTTGCCGGCCACCAGGACGGCATCGGCGGTCTCGATGACGACGAGATCCTCGACTCCGAGCACCGCGACGAGGCGGGACTCGGAGTGTGCCAGGGTCCCGCGGGTCTCCTCCAGGATGACATCCCCTTGGGCGAGGTTGCCGTCCTCGTCTTTCGGGCAGGCCGCCCATAAGGCCGCCCAGCCGCCGATGTCCGACCAGCCGGCCTTCAGCGGCACCACTACGGCCGCCGGTCCGGCGGCCGGATGGCCGGCGGGAACGGGTTTAGAGGAAAGGACCAGTCTCTCCATCACGGCGTAGTCGATGGAGTCGGAGGGGCAGGTCTCGAATGCTCCTCTGTCCAAGCGTAGGAAAAGGCCGTCGCGCCGGGAGCCGGCGAGCGCCGCCCGGCATGCCGCGACGATCTCGGGCCGGCTCCGTTCGAGCGCGGCCAGCCACACAGACCGTCTCATTACGAACATCCCGCTGTTCCAGAGGTATCCGCCTGTATCGAGGTAGCGACGGGCGGTCGCTGCGTCGGGCTTCTCTGCGAAGCCGGCCAGCGTGCAGGCGCCGGCCGCCCCGGGGATCGGTTCGCCCGTTCGAATGTAACCGTAGCCGGTCTCGGGCCGGTCGGGGACTATGCCGAACGTGACGAGCCTGCCCGCTTCGGCCTGGCCGGCGCCTGCGGCCACCGCCGCTTGGAACGCCGGTACGTCGGTGATCAGGTGGTCGGAAGCCATGACCAGAAGGACAGGGTCGTCTTCGACCGCCAGCAACGCGGCCAGAGTCAGAGCGGGGGCGGTGCTACGGCCTACCGGTTCAAGCACGATGAGAGGCTCCGTAACCCCGGCCTCCAAAAGCTGGCCGGCCACCATGAAGCGGTACTCCTCATTGGTGACCACGATCGGCCGGGGGGAGACGGTACCGGCGCCGAAGCCGCGCAGGCGCAGGACGGTCTCCTGGAGGAGGGTGCGCGGACCGGTGAGAGCCAGCAGTTGCTTGGGATGACTCCGGCGAGAGACCGGCCACAGCCTGGTGCCGGAGCCTCCGGCGAGTATGACGGGCTGGATGGTCGCGGTCATGACGCTCCCTTCTGCCGTGCGTGCCGGGCGGCCGCTGAGATGCCCGCTCTGCCGGCATTCTAACAAACCGGCGTCGATCTTCCCTTTGTGGTATCAATGACCAGGGAAGTCCCATCCGGTGGCGCGATCTCGATCAGGAGCGAGTCATGCATGTCCTTGTGACCGGCGCCGCGGGTTTCATAGGCAGCCGCGTGGCGGAGATGCTCCTCGAGCAGGGCCACGGGGTATGTGGGGTCGACAACATGTGTCCCGCCTATGACATCCGTCTCAAGGAATATCGTCTGGAGAGACTCCGGAGCCGACACCGGCTCGATGTACATCCGGTAGACATCGCCGACCGGGGGTCGATGGCCGCCCTATGGCAGGGATACGGCCCGTTCGACGCGGTCGTCGACCTGGCCGCCCGCGCCGGCGTGCGCCAAAGTGTAGAGGACCCCTGGGTCTACATCGACACCAACGTCACCGGGACCCTCAATCTGCTGGAACTCTGCCGTGAGCACGGGGTGCGCAAGTTCGTACTTGCCTCGACCTCCAGCCTCTACGGGGCGGGCAACCCGGTGCCCTTCTCAGAGGACGCCGGCACCGACCGGCCGCTCTCACCATACGCGGCCTCGAAGAAAGGGGCCGAGGCCCTCTGCTACACCTACTACCACCTGTACGGCATCGATGTGACCATCTTACGGTACTTCACCGTCTACGGTCCGGCCGGACGGCCGGACATGAGCCTTTTCCGCTTTGTGCAGTGGATCTACGAAGAGCGCCCCCTTCGTCTGTACGGTGACGGGAGGCAATCGCGGGACTTCACCTACGTGGACGACGTGGCCCGTGGCACCATCTTGGGGCTCAAGCCCTTAGGACACGAGATCATCAACCTGGGCGGAGACAGTCCCCACGACCTTCTCGAGTTGATCCGTCTCGTGGAGGCGCAGGTGGGCAAGAAGGCTCTGATCGAGCGACATCCCATGCATCCCGCCGACGTGATGGCCACCTGGGCCGATATCGGCAAGGCCGGGAGGCTGCTGGGCTGGCGGCCTGAGGTAAGCTTGGACGAAGGAGTGTGTCGGCTTTGCTGCTGGTACCGGGAGAACCGCTCCTGGGCGAAGAACATCGATACGGCGGACTGATCGAAGCCTGCGGTGGTCGATCAGGTACAGATTGTGTGTTCGCCGGCGCGTCGCCGTCGGTGTGCGGGACCGGTGCCGGCGGCGCTTCCTGGTCACACGCCCGGCGCGGCTAAGGTTCCGAACGGTTGCTGACGAATCTTGTTGTATCACGGCTTTTGTCTTCAGTGGAGTCGCCATGTCTGACATATCGGTGAGCCCCTCGGGGGAGCCCTTCCCGGTCCCGGGTCCTGCGGAGTACGTGCGTGAGCTCGAACGCGTGGAGGCCTTGGCCGCGGCTGCCCGTGCCCGGGGCCAAGAGGTCGTCGTGGTCATGGGGGTCGGCTTCGTGGGAGCCGTCATGGCGGCCATCATCGCCGATGCCGTGGACGAGAGCGGCCGGCCCACGAAGTTCGTCATCGGCTGCCAGCGCCCGAGTACACGGAGCTACTGGAAGATCCCCCTTCTCAACCGGGGTCTGTCGCCCGTCAAGGCTGAAGATCCCGAGGTGGATCTGCTCATCTCCCGGTGCGTCAACGACAAGAAGACGCTCACGGCCACCTTCAACAGCGACTGTCTCGCGCTTGCGGACTGTGTGGTCGTGGACGTTCAATGCGACTACCTCAAGCAGAGTCTCGGTGACATGAAGACCGGCGAGGTGGAGATGGCGGCTCTCGAGGCGACCATGCGGACCATCGGCGAGAAGGTCCCGGCTCACTGTCTGGTCATGATCGAGACCACTGTGGCCCCGGGGACCACCGAGTTCGTCGCGTATCCCATCATGAGGAAGGCCTTTCAAGCCCGCGGCATCGAATCCCCGCCTGTGCTGGCTCACAGCTACGAGCGGGTCATGCCGGGGCGGCAATACGTGGCCTCCATCCGGGACTTCTGGCGGGTCTGCTCGGGCTGCACAGAGGAAGCCACCGGTCGGGTGGTCAAGTTCCTGAACGAGGTGCTCAACACCAAGGACTACCCGCTCACCGTGATGAACCGGCCCATCGAGAGCGAGACCGCCAAGATCGTGGAGAACTCGTACCGGGCGACCATCCTGGCCTTTCTGGACGAGTGGAGTCTATTCGCCGAGCGCAACGGTGTCGACCTGACCAAGGTCATCCAGGCGATCAAGGTGCGTCCGACCCACAGCAACATGATCTTCCCCGGACCGGGTATCGGCGGGTACTGCCTACCTAAGGACGGTGGCCTGGGCTACTGGGCGTACAAGCACATCCTGGGCTTCGAAGACGACATCTTCCGCATGACCACGGCGGCCATCGACATCAACGACACGCGCAGCCTGCATGCAGCCGAGCTGACTCGGGACGCGCTCCGCAACATGGGACGGTACATCGCCGGGGCACGGGTGCTTTTGTGCGGGGCCAGCTACCGCGAGGACGTGGGCGATACCCGCTACAGCGGCTCGGAACTCGTGGTCCGGAAGCTCGCCGAGATGGGCGCTGAGCTGAGCGTGCACGACCCGTATGTCGAGCATTGGTATGAAATAGAGACACCGGACACCTATCCCGCGACCGGCCAATCACTGGCCCGCTTCTTCAGGAACCAGCAGGACCTGCCCCGCCTACGTGTGCAAAAAGACCTGGCCACCGCCCTCCGAGGTGTCGAGGCCGTGGTCTTCGCCGTGCGTCACTCGGCCTATTTGGATCTCGACCCCGACCAGGTGGTGGACTGGGCCGGGTCGCAGCCGGCCGTGATCGACTGTTTCGGTATCCTGGACGACGCCAAGATCCGCAGGTACTTCGAGTTGGGTTGCGAGGTCAAAGGGCTGGGCCGGGGTCACATCCAGCGGATCAAGGAAGACGTGCGCCGGCTGCGCTGAACCCACGCCCGGCGTGGCGCTCAGACCGCTTAGTCGCTCAGCTATACTCTGCCGCGCCATGGATAGGGATCCTGTAGAACCGCCAGTCCCCGGGCCGCAGCAGCCGACGGCCGGTGCGCTCAGCGGAGCCGGGCAGTCACCTTCGCCGGCCCCTGAGTCGGCGCTCAATCCGGCTTCGTCCGCAACAGCGGCCGACTCGCCGGTCGAGCCGGGCGCAACAGGGAGGCGCCGCAGGCGCCGGTCATGGCAGCGGTGGGTCGCCGATCTGATGATCGTCGGGGGGATTCTTGTACTTCCCGGCTATTTCCTGGGTTCGTGCGGCTATACCTGGCTTCAGCAGCGCGACTTCCGTGAAGAGCTAGAGGCGGCCGGCCCCGAACTGACCGTTTCGGTCGCGGAGATACCCGAGCTGGAATTCGTGTCGCTGGAGACGACCAGCTCGACCACGCTCCCGCCGTCGGCTACGGAGGAGGAGATCTCGGCGGCTGAAGCGGCGATAGCGGCGGCAAAAGCCGAGCGTGACGCGCGGCTGGCGGCGTTGAAGGCGGCGGCCGACGCATTCGCGGCAGAAGTGAGCGGCCGGACGCGGACACCGTTGGGCAGGATCGTGATCCCGAGCATCGACCTGGACGTCGTCATGTTGGAGGGTACGAGCAAGGCCGACCTCAAGGAGGGGCCGGGTCACTGGGAGGAGACACCCTTCCCCGGCCAGGGGGGCAACTTCGTGGTGTCCGGCCATAGAACGACCTACGGCGCCCCGTTCTTCGATCTCGACGATGTGAAGGTTGGTGACGAGATCCAGTTGATCATGCCGTACGTCGTCGCCCGCTACGTGGTGACCAAGAACATCATCGTGTATCCCGACGAGGTCGAGACGGTACGCTCGGCGGGCAGGGAACAGGTGTCTCTCGCTGCCTGCCACCCGCTCCACAGCGCCAAGCAGCGGATAGTCGTGATCGGCGATCTGGCGAGCTTCAAGCTGGTCGAGCCGGAAGGCTGAGTCTCTCGATCGAGGCAGGCACCTTTGCCGGCCGGGTACCGACCCGGGCCGGGGTGGACGGTATGCTATCGTTCAGAATATGGAGGGCGATCTCTTCATCGACTATCTGAACTCGGTCAGTCCGGAGATCGACGAACACCTTCACCGTTATCTGGCCAAAGTCCCGCGGGACTCTACGCTTGACCGTTACCTGTACGGCATCCTGGATGAATTCATCGCCCGGGGCGGCAAACGCACCCGTCCGGCTATGGCCATGTTGGCCTGCGAGGCGGTGGGCGGAGACCCGCGGAAGGCCATGTCCACCGGGTGTGCCATAGAGTTCTTCCATGCTGCGGCCCTCATACACGACGACATCATGGACGCCGGCCTTCTGCGCCGGGGCCGAAAGTGCGCCCACATACTCCACGGGGAGCCGTTGGCCATCAATGCCGGCGACTACGCGCTCGGGCTGGTCTGCACGGTAGTGGTGCGTGACCCGTTGCTGGACGATGCGACAAAGCTGGCGGTGGTGGACGTCATCGGCGAGATGAGCGAACACACGGTCGAAGGCCAAGCGCTGGACGTAGGCTGGGTGCGTGATGACATCTTCGACCTGACGCCGGACGACTATCTCCAGATGGCCTTAGGCAAGACCGGCTACTACAGCGGGATTGCTCCGCTCAAAGCAGGAGCGATCATCGGTGGGGCGACCGAGCGGGAGATACGGGCGCTCGAGGAATTCGGCAAGAACGCCTCCATCGCTTTTCAGATCCAGGACGACCTCCTCAACATCCTGGGCGATGAAACGACCATGGGGAAGGACTATCTCACCGACGTCCTCGAGAGCAAGCGGACGCTCATGGTCATCCACTGCCTCTCGGCCGCCAATGCGACGGACCGGAGCCGCCTCGTCGAGATACTACGGCTCAGGCATGACAAGACTCTCGTCGAAGCTGCGGAAGTCGTGCGTCTCTTGGGGCGCTACGGATCGATCGACTACGCCCGGCAGGTGGCACGCAGCCTGATCGTCGAGGCCCACTCGCAGTTGAGCGCGGTACGCGATTCGACGGCTCGCGACATCCTGATGTCGATGGCCCGCTACTTTCTGGACCGGGTCAACTAGAGGCCCCGGTGGACGCTGAGACACAGAAAGCGTTGCGGGCGCTGCCCTCTGTCGAGGAACTGCTCAGCCATCCCGCGGCGGCGCCGCTGGTGGAGCGCTTCTCGCGGGCTGAGACGGTGGAGGCCGTGCGGGCGGCTGTGGATGCAGCGCGGACCGGCATCCTGTCGGGGATGGAACCCGGGACCGGGGGAACACTGCCCACCCGCGGAGAAGCGCTCGTTGTCGGCGCCGGGACGTCGTCCATCAAGCCGAATCCGACTCCTGAGGCGCTCTTGTCTCAGGCGGCCGCCCTGCTCGACGCATGGTCGCAGCCCAGCCTGCGCCGGGTCGCCAATCTCAGCGGGGTGGTGATCCACACCAATCTGGGTAGATCGGCCCTGTCCGAGAGGGCGGTCGCCCGGGTGGCCGAGGTCGCCCGCGGGTACTGCAACCTCGAATACGATCTGGCGTCCGGGATCAGGGGATCCCGGGAGGCGCATGTGGAGTCCCTGCTCAAGCGGGTGACCGGCGCCGAGGCGGCCTTCGCCGTCAACAACAACGCGGGAGCGGTACTCCTTCTCCTGATGGCGCTGGCTTCGGGACGGGAGGTGCTGGTCTCGCGGGGCCAATTGGTGGAGATCGGAGGTTCGTTCCGGCTGCCGGACATCATCCGAGCCGGCGGTGTCCGTCTGATGGAGGTAGGGACGACTAATCGCACCCGTCTCGAAGACTACGAGACGGCCATCGGTCCCGACACTGCGCTTTTGCTGCGGGTGCACACTTCGAACTACCGGGTCGTGGGCTTCACCGAGGAGGTGAGCCTGGCCCAGTTGGTCGAATTGGGGCATCGGCGGGGTCTGCCGGTAGCCGACGACCTGGGTAGCGGGGCTCTCAGTGACCTGGATGTGTTCCGGGGGGAGCCCAGCGTGGCCGCCTCTCTGCGGGGGGGCGCCGACGTGGTCTGTTTCAGCGGGGACAAGCTGCTGGGAGGTCCGCAGGCGGGCATCCTGGTGGGCGGGGCCGAGGTGATCGGGCTGCTGCGCAGGCATCCTGTGGCCCGGGCGCTTCGGCTCGACAAGATGACACTGGCGGCCCTAGAGGCGACCGTGGAAGCATACCGGGACCCTGAGAGGGCCCGCCGGGAGGTGCCGACTCTCCGGTTCCTCGGTCGCGCCACAGAAGAAACCGCCGCGTTGGCTGCAGCCCTTCAGGCGGCCATCGAGCGGCGCTGCGGCGATGGCTTTATCCTCGAGGTGGAGGAGTCGAGCGCTCGGGCCGGCGGTGGCTCCATGCCCCTGATGGAGTTGCCGTCGCACGCGGTCCGCATCCGCTTCCCGGTGTCGTCCGTCCCGGGCGGGACGTTCGGAGGCACGGCCCGCCCGACAAAAGCGGCCGGAGGTCCGGGAGGGTCGGCCGGTGAGGAGGGGTCGACCGTTCAGACGACCCCGACCATGGCCGCCCTCGAAGCTGAGTTGCGGCGCGCGCCACTACCCGTCGTTGCGCGGGTGGCACAGGACAGCCTGCACCTGGATGTGATAGCGCTGGCGGAGCGAGATGTGGAGACCGTCGCCGAGAGCGTGGCGTGGGCGATCGCCCGAGTGGTGGAGGCGGCCGGCGCGGAGTCGGGCTCGCCCGACTCCGCGCCGGAACAGTAACCGGGTCGCGATGGTCGCGGAGCATCCTCTCACCCTCGGCACGGCGGGACACATCGATCACGGCAAGACCACTCTTGTCAAGGCCCTGACCGGACGCGACACCGACCGTCTTGAAGAAGAGAAGCGACGCGGCATCAGCATCGAGTTGGGCTTCGCCGAACTGGTGTTGCCGAGCGGGCGGCACATCAGCGTAGTGGACGTCCCCGGCCACGAGCGCTTCGTCAAGACCATGGTGGCCGGAGCCACGGGGATCGATCTGTTCCTGCTGGTGGTTGCCGCAGATGATGGCGTGATGCCCCAGACGCGCGAGCATCTGCGCATCATCGAACTCCTAGGGATCCCGGCGGGCGCGGTCGCGCTGACCAAGATCGATGTCGTCGACCAGGACTTCGTCGAATTGGCCGGTGCCGACGTCGAGGAGTTCTTGGCCACCACCAGGTATGTGGATGCGCCCATCGTGCCCGTGAGCGGGGTCACCGGGGAGGGGCTGCCTGCGCTGCTGTCCGTACTGGACGAACTGGGAGCCCGTGTGCCCCCTCGTGCGGCCTACCCTGCTACCCGCATGCCGGTGGACCGGGTGTTCTCGCTGAGGGGGATCGGGACCGTGGTCACAGGGACCCTCTGGTCGGGTCGCATAGGCGCTGAAGATACGGTGGCCATTCTTCCTCCGCGCCACGGCCGGGGCTCGAGTGCGCTTCGCGAGGTGCGGGTGCGCAGCGTCCAGGTGCACGACCGGGAAGTCGCCGAGGCGGTCGGGGGCCGGCGGGTCGCGCTGAACCTGACCGGAGTCGACCGGGACGAGGTAGTCCGGGGGCAGTGGGTCGTGAAAGACCCCGCCATCGAGCCTACGTATCTCGCCGATGTGCGTCTGACGCTCTTGACCGACGCCGGTGCTCCGCTCCCCCGGATCTCAAGAGTCCGGGTAGATCATGGGACCGCTGAGGTACTGGCCAAGGTGGTGCTGGCCGACCGGCAGATCCTCAACCCCGGGGGGTCGTGTTACGCTCAGGTCAGGTTCGATGAGCGGTGCCTGGTGTATCCGGGCGATCAGTTCATCGTCCGCTCGGTGACGCCCGTGACGACCATCGGCGGGGGCAGGGTGATCGATCCGGCGCCCCGCAAGCACAGCACCGGGCAGCATTGGCACGATCGGCTGGCCGTTCTGGAGGACGGGCGGCCGGAGGCGGTCGCCGCCCTCCTGCTCCAAGAATCGTTCCCGTCGGGCCCAGTCCGCGGGAGGTTTGAAACGAGTCCGTACCTGTGGCCGTTCACACCGGAGGAGACCCGGGAGGCGGTCGTTGCCCTGCTGGCCGACGGCCGTGCCCTGGCGGTGGGAGCGGGCGTCGGGGGACCGGGGGGCGAGACTCGGTCTGGAGCAGTAGGCCCGAACGTCCGCCTGTTCCACGGTCCCTCTCTGCTCGCTCTTACCGACGCGGCGCTCACGGCGCTGCGTGCCAAGGCTGATGATGACCCGCTCGATCCCTATCTGACCCTGGGAGACCTACGGCGCGAGCTGGCCGGCGGGAGGGGATCCCCGGCTCTTGAAGTGGCTCTGGACCGCCTGCAGGATGCCGGCGAAGCCATCCGGTCCGAGCACGGGTACCGTTGGGCCGGAGCGGCAGTGGCCGCGCGGGGTGCACAGGCGGAGGTCGTTGAGCGTCTTCTGGAGCAGTTCAGCGCCGGCGCCGCCGGCCAGGGCCCGACCGGTAGAGGTGAAGTTCTCGGGAGCACGGCTGCCGTCGTGGCTTCAGGAGCCGCTGAGACGCCCAGTGTGACCGCGGCGGCTGAAGCAGTAGGGCTCACCGTGGAGGCCGCTCAGAAGGTGATCGATGCATTGGTGCGACAAGGGCGGCTGGTCAGGGTGGGTGAAGACCTCTACTACCCGCCCGACCGGCTGGAGGCGCTCATCGGCCGCATCATCGTCGCGATGGAAGCTGCGGGGCAGGTCACGCTGGCCGAGGTCCGAGACCTCCTGGGGACATCGCGCCGATACTCGCAGGCCCTGCTGGAGCACATGGATTCCGAGGGCCTTACGCTGAGGGTGGGGGAGGCGCGGCGCCTGCGTCGCCGGCGCCGGTAGGGAAGCAAGGGGAGCCGTAGGGGCCTTGGTCCCGACGTATTCCCGGCGGTTCGTGACGGAGAGGGCGCGCCGGCCGGAGGGCGGCGTAAGATATGATGGTCGGCTTAGGCGCGGCCCTTGGGGTGCGGCCCTTGTTCTAGCGATGTGGAGCGGCTTTCGGTCTGGTGGCCGGCCCGGTCTTCAAAACCGGTGTTGGGGGGTAGGCCCCTCCAGGGTGGGTTCGATTCCCATGCCGCTCCGCCAGGGTCCGCGGTCGGGCCCAGGCCGTGGTGCACGATGTAGTCCGTCGGGTGTCTGCCGTGCGATTGGAGAGAGTGATGCCAGACAAGGATGACCGGGATTCTCAAGATGAGTACTTCATGCTTTGGGTACTGATCGCCCAGACCAAGGACGCCATCCTGAAAGCGCGCGAAAGAGACTACGCGCGCTTCGGGATAAGCAATGAGAGAAGAGCCGTTCTCTGGGATATCCAAAACAACGGTGGATGTTCGACGCCTGCCGAGATAGCGCGGAACCTGTTTCGCGAGCTGCACTCCGTGACCGAGCTGCTCAAGAGAATGGAGAAGGATGGGCTGATCGCTACCTCCAGAGCTTCCGGCAGATCAAAAGTCGAGGTCCGACTTACAGACAAGGGACATGACATTCTGAGTCAATCCCTTCATAACGAGACCGATACGAGAATATTCTCCGTTCTTAACAAGAAAGAGCGCGAGCACCTGGCCTCATGCCTGTGGAAGCTGAGAAGCAAGGCCCTTCAGGATCTTGGGATCGCGGAATGGCGGATCAAGTTCCCGCTCAACGTCAACGGCAGACGAGAATGAGGACTCCGGCCGGGTCCCCGGCCGTCGTCGCGGTCGACGAGATGCGTCCGGCGGCCTCCTATAGGCACATCCCTCTGTCGATGACCAGCACCTGGCCGGTCACATAACAGGATTCGTCGCTCGCGAAGAACAAGATGGCGTTCGCCTGGTCGATCACTTCGCTCTCCCCGACGCTCATGTCGGTGTGTTTCGCGCAGATCTCTCTGAACTCCTGATCGAAGGTCGCCAGCTTTTCGGGAGTGTTGAACTCGGTCGGAGTGGGCCCCGGGCATATCGCGTTGCAGCGTATCCCCATACCCGAGTACTGGATCGCTATGTTCCTGGTGAGGGCCTCGACCCCGGCTTTCGCCGCTGAATACGCGGCGCCGGAGTTGGCGTACTTGCCGCCTATCGATGACACGTTCACGATCGACCCAGACCCTGTCTCGACCATGTGCTTCAGCGTCTCCCGGCAGTAGTAGAAGACGCCGGTGAGATTCGTCGCTACGACTTCGTCCCACAGGGCGTCAGTGACTCTGACGGTAGGCGTGTGCCGGTCGGATATCCCGGCGTTGCAGACCAGGATGTCGATCCTACCGAAAGCGGCTACGGCCCGGTCCAGGACTCTTCTTACGTCTGTAGACGACCTGACGTCCCCTGGGAGGGCCAGCGCGCGACCCCCGGCCCCGCATATGCTCGACTCGAGCGCCGCCAGCCTGCCCGGCCCGCGGGCTGTGAGGACCACGGCGGCTCCTTCTCGGGCGAACAACTCAGCCGTACAGCGGCCGATCCCGGCCCCGGCTCCGGTGATGATCGCCACTTTCCCCTCGAGTCTGTGCATGCCCGCCGGCTCCTCGTCACGGTCGCGCGCGGATGATATCCACCGCCTCTGGCTTCACCGTGCCATTGTCCCGCGCCCGGCCCCTCGCCTCCCAGAGCACCAGCAGGCTCAGAGCCGTGACGACCATCACCATGCCCGCGATCTCCCAGGGGCTGAGCTCCTCGTTCAGTTGGAGCCATGAGGCCAACACGCCGACGACCGGAGTCCCGATCGTGCCGATACCGGCGACGTTCGCCGACAGCGCGCCCAGTACGTACAGCCACAGGATGGAACCGAGGGCGGTTCCCAGCAGGATACTGTACGCCAGCGACCAGATGAAAGTGCCCGACCAGTGGATGCCGTCGCCTGGGATCAGGGCTCCCAACACCACCAGGGGGATCGAGCCGCAGAAGGTCGACCACGCCGTGAACGAGAGCAGATCGACCTCCTGTCGCATCCTGAGGACCTTCGCAACGACCGCGCCTGCCGCGAAGCATACGGCCGCCGCCAGGGTCAAGAGGCTGCTGGACAGCCCACGCAGTCCCCAGGGCTCGATGATGAGCACGAGTCCCACCAAACCGAGGCCCACGGACAGCCATTGACCTCCCCGTAGTCGCTCCCCCAGAAGCACCCAGGCGAGGATGAGCAGCCAGAACTGCCAGGTGTTGGCGAGCATGGCGGTGTGTCCTGCCCCCCCTACCACCAGAGCGGCGGAGGTCAGGCCGGTGAAGGCCCCGCCCTGCATGATCCCCACAAAGGCCGTGAGCCTCAAAGCCTTGGGTCTGAGGGGACGGCCGGTGGCCGGGAGCAGGGCGAGTAGAAGGATACCCGCCGGAAGGCTGCGAAGGGCCGCGAACATGAAGGCGCTGCTCTCCATGATGCCCAGCTTGCTGGGTACCCAGGAATACCCCCAGATGAAGGGGAGGATCGCGAGCACCAAGACCGGGAGATAGCGAGTCGACCGCACCGCGCCTCCACTTCGCCGTCAGGTCGGACAGCCCCATCCGGCCATTCTAACAACTGGTTCCAGGATGAGACCGGGAGCGCGCAGCGCCTCCCCGGCGGCGTGATGCGTTCTCGGCCTGCAACGAGTTCCGGCTCCGGAGGCCTGCGGCCTACTCAGGAGACCCCTGTAATGGTAATGTGGCGCCAGGTGGACGAGGTTCGACCGAGGCCCGGCCGTGTAGGATGCGGCGGCGTCGCGGACGAGCGATGCCGCCGGGTTGATGAGGATCACGGATAGGCTGCAAGGGGGACGCGCGTGAAGATCAAGGGTGCTGTGCTGCGGGAGGTCGATAAGCCGTACTCCTTCGAAGAGCTGGAACTCGACTCTCCCCATGCCAACGAAGTACTCGTCAAGTGGTTGTACACGGGCTACTGCCATAGCGATCTGAGCAACCTCAAGGGCCGGACGATGATGGCTCTGCCTCTGGTCGCAGGTCACGAGTGCGCGGGGCTGGTCGAAGCGGTGGGCGAAGGGGTGACCCAGGTCAAGAAGGGTGACCACGTGGTCGGCACCTGGATGGTCCCCTGCGGACAGTGCCCGGAGTGTAGGCGCGGTCTGGGCAATATCTGCTCGGGCAACTTCGGGCCCTTCGTGTCCGGAACCATGCTCGATGGGACCACCCGGATCAAGGATGCCAACGGCGAGCCCGTCCTTCACGGCAACTTCGTGTCGGGTTTCTCCGACTACACCGTCGTCCCCGAGGGCGGGGTGGTGCCCATACGCAAGGACATGCCGCTCGATTGGGCCTGCCTCCTGAGCTGTTGCGTCCCCACCGGTTGGGGAACCGTCACCAAGGCGGCCAATGTGCAGCCGATGGACAGGGTGGCCATCTGGGGGCTGGGGGGCGTCGGCCAGAACGTGCTTCGGGCGGCCAAAGTGCGCGGGGCCCATCCTTTGATCGCCGTGGATCTCGAAGAATCCCGGCGGGAGAAGGCGCTGGCGCTCGGCGCAAGCCACTTCATCTGCAATGCGAAGGAGGATCCGATCCCTCAGATCCTGGACCTGACCGGCGGAGGGTGTGACTATGTGTTCGAGGCCGCCGGACAGGTCGGTGCGACCGAGCAGGCCTGGTGGGCGCTGCGTCCGGCCGGCAAACTGATGATGGTCGGCATCATCTCCCAGCATGAGCCGGCGAGGCTGCCTCTTACCTTCTCGGTGTTTCACCAGAAGGGCGTGATAGGCACCCTTTATGGGTCGGTCGCGGTGCAGGACGAGATCCCTAAGCTGGTCGAGCAGGCGATGAACGGCGAGTTGATGATCGACACGATCATAGAGGGGTACTTCAAGTTCGAGGAGCTCAACGATATCGCGGAGAAGATGGAGAACCGGCAATTGGGCGGGCGCTGGATCTGCAGGTTGGACTGACGGACACGGCTCCATCTTGGATCGGGTAGTCGGGGGGATCGATCACGGCGCTTTTCTTGACGGAGGTCTTGTTGGATACGACACATGGTGACGGCATGGGTCCCGTCTCTGAGGCGATCGGTGCGGACGGGCCGGAGATCCTCGAGGAGATCGAGGTCGAGGACCTGGCTGTCGACGGTATCTGTGGAGTCTACTGAGACGGCCACGCATGCCGTCGAGGCGGCCGAGTACCTTGTGCCCCATTGGGTCCGGGTACGGCGGGAGGACTTCGGGATCCTCTTCTACGACGCCCGGTCGGCCAGGCTGACGTTCGTCGCTTCGGGCGACAGCCTGGAGCCGCCGCCGTTCACGGGTACCCGGCGTGCGCTCCGTGTCGCCACGCTTGACGGAAGCCGACAGGCCGCCGTGGCGCGACTGCTCCAGGACCTCGTCAGGAGAGGTCTGATCATTGCCGTCGAGCCTGACTAGCACCCGCCTGCGCGCGCCGGTCAACGTCACGTGGGAGATCACCGGGGCCTGCAACCTGCGGTGCCGCCATTGCCTGTCGGCCGGGCTACGGACGCGCGGCCACGGTGAACTCGACCTTGCTCACTGTCGAGAACTCATCGACGAACTGGCCCGTATGCAGGTCTTTCAAGTGAACTTCGGGGGAGGGGAGCCGTTCTTGCGGGCCGACTTCCTCGACATCCTGCGCTGTGTCCATGAACGAGGCATCACGGCCTGCGTCAGCACCAACGGGACGGTGCTGGACGACGCCCTAGTGGACGAGCTCCTGGCGATGGCGCCCGTCTATCTGCAGGTGAGTCTGGACGGGGCCCGAGCCGAGACCAATGACACCATCCGGGGAGATGGGACCTTCGAGCGCATCCTTGCCGGGATAGAGCTACTTTCCAGGCGGGGCTATCCCGATCTCAGCCTCAATATGGTAGTGACCCGCCTCAACGTTTCCGAGATCGGTGAGTTCGACCGGCTTGCCCGCCACTACGGGGCCAAGACGCGATTATCCCGGTTCCGTCCTTCGGGGAGGGCGTGTGGCGTCTGGGAGGACTATCGGCTGGACAGGGAGCAGCTTCTGCAGCTGTCGGCGTTCCTGGGAGACCACCCGGAGATCCTCACCGGTGACTCGTTCTTTGCTCTTACGCCCGACGGCCGGCGCGCGCTGGGCCTGAACATGTGTGGGGCGGCCAAGATGACCTGCGCCGTGGCGCCGGACGGCGGGGTGTATCCCTGCGCGTTCTTGTGTGCGCCTGAGTTTCTCGCCGGCAATGTGACCTCCGCGCCCCTTGGGCAGATCTTCGGCTCCTCACCGGTATTCGAGAGGTTCCGGACGCTCGAGGTAGAGATCTGTCGCGCCTGCGATCGTTTTTCCCTCTGTCACGGGGGATGTCCGGCGATAGCGTGTTTTCTTACCGAGTCGATGGATCTCCCCGACCCGGAGTGCCTGCGCGCGGTGGTGTCCGGGAAGGAGGTGGCGTAGACCATGCAGTTCCCTCATCTGTTCAGCCCTCTGCGGATAGGCCGGGTGACCGTGCCGAACCGGATCTCGTTCTCGGCGCATCTGACGAATCTGTCGAAGGACGGACTTCCGACCGAGCGGCTCGTGAGCTACTTAGCCGCCCGCGCCCGGGGCGGCGCGGGCCTGATCATCACAGAGGAGCAGTCGGTGCACCCTACCGACCGTGCCTACGAGCACCTCATGGAAGCCTTCCGGCCGGAGATCATCCCGGGGTACAAGCGGCTTACGCGGGCGATCCATGCCTATGACACACGCATCTTCGCCCAGATCAACCACAACGGGCAGCAGTGCAGCGGGGTTTTGTCGCGGCTGCCGGTGTGGGCCCCGTCGGCCGTTCCCGACGTCATGTACCGGGAGACTCCCAAAGTCATGGAGCTCGAGGACATCCGGGAGGTCGTCGCTCATTTCGCGCTGGGGGCGATCCATGTCCGCGAAGGCGGATTCGACGGGGTGGAGCTCCAATTCGGCCACAGCTCCCTGGCCCGGCAGTTCATGTCGCCGCTTACGAACTTCCGCACCGATGAGTACGGAGGCGGGTTCGACAACCGCATGCGGTTCCCTCTGGAGGTGATCGCGGCGGTCCGTCAAGCGGTGGGTAGCGACTTCACCGTGGGCGTGCGCCTCTGCGCCGACGAGATGATCCCCGGAGGGCTGACGCTTGAAGACGCCAAGCAGATCGCGCAGCGGTTGGAGGCGACCGGGGAGCTCGACTACTTCAATCTCACTCTCGCGACGTTCTACAACCTCTACCTGGTCGGGGGGCCGATGCACCTGCCCTTGGGCTACGCCGTCCCCCTGGCCGCAGGCGTCAAGCAGGTGACGGCTCTGCCGGTGTTCACCGCCGGACGCATCAACGACCCGGCTTTGGCCGAGCGGATATTGGCTGATGGACAGGCCGACATGATCGGTGTGGTGCGGGGCCAGATCGCCGACCCCGACTTCTCGAGCAAGGCCCGGGAGGGCCGCACCGACGAGATCCGCTACTGCATCGCCTGTAATCAGAACTGCTACGGGCGCGTGGGCCTGAATCACACGATAGGATGCGTCCAGAACCCGGCGGTGGGTCACGAGGACACCGAGGGTGAGTGCCACCTCCGACCGACTCTGCGTAAGAAGCGGGTCATGGTGGTGGGTGGAGGCCCGGCCGGCATGTGGGCGGCCAAGATAGCCTCTCTCCGCGGGCACGACGTCACGTTGTACGAAAAGTCCCAGGACCTGGGCGGCCAGGTCCTGCTGGCGGCGAAAGGAGCCGGACGCGACGAGTTTGGAGCGATAGCACGCAACGAGCGGAACCAGCTGGCCCGTCTTCGTGTGCCCGTGGAACTCGGCGTCGAGGTCACGCCGGAGTTCGTGCTCGACCGCGCCCCAGACGCGGTGATCGTGGCCACCGGCTCGCGCCCCAAATCCTGTCCGGTGGCCGGAGCCGATGGGCCCAACGTCTTCAACGTATGGCAGGTGCTCGGCGGTGAGGCGCAACTCGGCGAGCGGGTGCTCCTCATCGACTACGACGGCCACCACCAGGCGACCGCCACAGCCGAGTTCATCGCCGACCTGGGGAAGACGGTGCACGTGGTCACCTCCGCGCTCTTCGTCGGTTCCGACCTGGGTCCATCGCAGGATCTCTACCTGTCACGCCAGAGGCTGCTCCAGAAAGGCGTCACCCTCACCGCCGATTTCGCGGTCATGGAGATCAAAGGCCTGGACGTCCATGGCTTCGACGTGTACTCGAACGTGTGGAGTGTCATCTCGGGCTACGACAGCATCGTGACCGCCATGGGCAATGATGCCTGCGACGGGCTCTATTTCGCGCTCAAAGGCAGGGTACCGGAGATTGTGCGGGTGGGAGACTGTGTCGCGCCCAGGAAGGTCGACATGGCCATCCTCGAAGGCTACAGGGCCGGGAAGCGCGTGTGAACCGGGCCGCCGACAGGGAACAGAAGCGCGGCGTTGCCGCGGGCGGCGAGGCCGGCGACGGGGTGGAGACGGCGCCGGCCTCCGGAGGCCTCCTTGTACTTGTGGAACCGCCGGACGCCGAAGACGGGCCGGGCCGCTTTGTTCTTGCGGCCGAGGGGACTAGGTTGGCACGCTTACTCGAGGGGCCGCTCCACCTTGTCACGTGGCCCGAGGGCGCGGATCTCGATCTGGAGGCGCTCGCCACGGCGGCGGCCGGCCTGGCGGAGCGCACGCGGCCGGCGGCCGTGCTTTTGGCCGACACCGACACCGGCCGTCAGTTGGCGCCGATGATCGCGTGCCGGCTGGGTTCTGGGTGCGTGACTGCGTGCAGCGACGTGCTGGTGCGGGATCCGGCTGCGCCGGCGGGCCGGGCAGGGCGGCCGGTCTGCATGACGCCCGGAAGGGAGAGGACCCTCGTGTTCGTAAAACCCGTCTACGGCGGCGGGCTGGAGCAGGAGATCGAACCTCTGCACGACACCATACCGGTCGTCGCCCTTGATCTTACCGGGATGGATGCCCCGGAGACCGGCGCGGCTGCCCTTCCGGTTGCTGGGGTCCTGCAGGTGGACGTTACCCCCACTCCTCGGGTTCCTCGGGTCCGGCGGCTCGAGATGATCCGACCAGACCCGCGTTCCGTGGACCTGGTCCACGCGCGACGGATCGTGACGGCGGGGGCGGGCAGCGCCGGGGATGCGCTTCTGGCCGCCGTGGGTGAACTTGCCGAACTTCTCGAGGGCTCGGTGGGGGCTACTCGACCGGTGGTGGACGATGGCCGCCTTCCCAAAGAACGGCTGATCGGACAGACGGGCCGTACCGTGGCCCCGGACCTCTATGTCGCTCTCGGCCTGTCCGGATCGCCTCACCACCTCGCGGGAGTGAAACGGGCGGAGCGCATCCTGGCCATCAACAAGGACGGAAGCGCTCCCATCTTCCACTTCTCCGATGTGGGCTACGTAGCCGATCTGGAGATGGTGCTTCCTGCTTTGGTGAAGAAGATCAAGGAGTGGCGGGATGCCTCCGGCGGCCCCGACGACTCTGGGTAGCGACCGCGGCGCCTTCGACGCCATCGTGGTAGGGGCGGGTCCGGCGGGCACGAGCGCGGCGCTTGCGCTTGCCCAGAAGGGGTTCAGGGTCCTCCTGCTGGAACGGGGCGACTACCCGGGGGCCAAGAACATGTTCGGCGGGATGATGGCTTACTGTCCTGCGCCGGAAGAGCTGGTTCCCGGCTTCTGGGAGCGGGCCCCGTGGGAGCGGGCGGTGACCAAGCGTGTACTGTCGGTCGTGGGCGGGGGCTCCAGCACGTCCCTGGTCTTCCAAGCCGCCTCTGACTCCGGCCGGCCGTCGGCGGGCGGTGGTTCCACCTCCGATCAAACGCTGACCGGGTTCACGCTCTTTCGTCCCCAGTTCGACCGCTGGTACGCGGAGCAGGCCGTCGCCCAGGGAGTGACCCTGCTCACCGGCTGTCGCGTGGAGGGACTCCTGCTGCATGACGGAGCGGTCTGGGGTGTGCGTATCGCCGGTGCTGAAGACGTAGTCGAAGCCCCTGTGGTCGTGGCCTGCGACGGGACGCTCTCGTTGGTGGCGCAGCAGGCCGGTCTGCACACAGGAGTGAGGGCAGAGCATGTGGCCCTAGGGGTTCGGGCCCTCTACGCGCTCAGCGAAGAAGGGATCGACGAACGGTTCGCACTCGACGGCCGGGAGGGCGCCACCTACGAATTCCTTGGCTGCACCGAGGGGATCCGGGGCGGGAGCTTCATGTATACGCAGACCGAGACGGTCTCCGTAGGTATGGTGCTCCACCTTGACTCGCTCAAAGCGCGCGGGGTGCCTCCCTATGGACTCTTGGAGCGCTTCGTTGCATCCCCGCCGGCGGCCTCACTGCTCAGGGCAGCGCGTTTGGTCGAGTACTCGGCCCACCTCCTCCCGGAGGCGGGCACGCGCATGGTGCCTCGTCTGTCCGCAGCCGGACTGCTTGTCGCCGGAGACGCGGCCGGTCTCTGCTATACGAACGGCCTCATCCAGGAAGGGATGAACCTGGCCATGACGTCCGGTCTGCTGGCCGGACGCGTGGCCGCCGAAGCCCTAGCGGAGGGCGATCTCAGCGCGCGTCGTCTGGCCCGGTACGCGGGTGAATTGGAGCGGAGCTTTGTCCTCAAGGACATGAAGACCTTCGACCGGGCCGTCGACTTCATGCGCGAAGACCGGCTGTTCACCGTGTATCCGCGGGTCATCAGCGCGCTGATGGAAGACCTCTACCGTTCCGACGGCACGCCGAAGGAAAAGATAGGGCCGCTTGCCCGCCGCGCTCTCAAGGGCGAGTTGCCGGTGCGTGCCTTGATCGCCGATCTCTTCCGAGGAGGGAGGGGCTACCTGTGATAGTGGACGACCTGTTCGATCTGGTGAGCTACCGGATCCATCCCGAGGCGCACATCGTCGTCGATGCGGAGGGGTGTAAGGACTGCGCGCATCGGGCCTGTACCTTCTCCTGCCCGGCCCGCTGCTATACGTGGAGCGAGGAGAGAGCCCGGGTGGAGTTCGCCTATGAGGCCTGTCTCGAATGCGGTACCTGCCTGCTCGTGTGCGACCGGAAGGCCGTCGACTGGCACTATCCTCCCGGGGGATACGGTGTGCGCTTCCGGCTCACATAGGAGCGCCCGATGAGGATCCTGGTCCTTCTGGGAATCGGGGCAGACGTCCGCGTCTCTGTGGAGCGCGATCCACGCAGCGGGCGCGTACGCGCCGAACGGCTCGTGCGCGAGATCGATCCGGACTGCGGTCGCGCACTGGATCTGGCTCTGCGCCTGAAGTGCGCCCACCCGGGAACGGAGCTGACGGCCCTGCACTTTGGGCCCCCGAGTGGGGAGTCCCGGCTTCGGCACGCTCTGGCCCAGGGTGTCGACCGGGCGGTGCGCATATGGGATGAAGAAGTCACCGGGGCGCGGGCGGCCGGCAAGGCAGTCATCCTGGCCGCGGCCGCCGAAGCGGCCGGCTTTGACCTGATCTTAGCCGGAGCGACCGGTGTCGTCGAAGCCGGCGGTCAGCTCGGCGTGTTGGTGGCGGCGCACCTGGGAGTCCCCTGCGTGACCCAGGTGGTCGATATGGCCGCTGCAGAGGGCCCGGATGCCTCGGCCGGGCGGCAAAGCCTGGAGATGATGCGCGGCCTGGATCGGGGCTTCCGCGAGCGGGTGCTGGTCTCGTTGCCGGTCGTCGCGACGGTGTCGTGTCTCGGGGCAGTCCCGGTGACCACGGCGAAGACGCTCGACACGACCCACGCGGCGGTGACCGCCCGTGCGCTTCTGGCGGTCCAAGATCAGGAGATCGCCACGTGGGACCTGGCCGATCTAGGCGTGCCGCTCGATGGGGTGCGACGTGCCGATGGGTCTCTCGTCTATGGGCGGCCGCGTCCCCGGCGTCCCCGGCTGCGCCCCCTTGCTGCTCCCGACCCGGCGCTTCCCGCGTTCGACCGTATCCTCAAGCTGATCGAGGGGTCCGTCAAACGGCGGGAAGGCCGCGTCGTCCGGCGCTCCGCGGACGCGATCGTCGACGAGATATTCAGGCTTCTCCATGATGAAGGCTGGCTGGATCACCTTCGTCCCGGCGCGCAGCGTGTCCGTCTTGCGGCCCCAGGCGACGACCGGGAGACTCCTGAGCCCGGCGACGGCCGATGATCCCTGTAGCCTATTGGCTGCGCGAATCGGTACGGATCGAGCCCGCCGGCGCCGGTCGCCGGCGCGTAGTGTCCGAAGCGCCCCTCACAGTCTTGACGATCAATCATGCCGCAGCGGAGCTCCTGGAAGTGACGCGCCGAGGCGCCTCGGTCGCCGACCTGGCCGCTGCGTTCGACGCGGACCAGGAACGGATCTTTCTGCTGTGCGAGCGCTTCCGTCGCCGCGGGATTCTCCAGGTCCGCCGGGCGCCGGTCGACGCCGGCTTTTCACCCACGGTGACCGTGATCGTTCCCACACAGGACCGCGTGGACGATCTGGACGATTGTCTCCAAGCTCTCAGCCGCCTGGACCATCCCCGCGACCGGCTCGAGGTGATCGTGGTGGACGACGGCTCGACGGATCCCTCGGCAGTCGCCGACGTCGTTGCTCGTCACGACGCCCGCCTTCTGACCAACGAGTGCAATCACGGAGCTCCGTACTCCCGCAACCGGGCGGCCCGGGTGGCGGCGGGCGAGATACTGGCCTTCATCGACAGCGACTGCGTGCCCGGCCGTGGGTGGCTTGGGGAACTCATCCCCTACTTCTGCTGGGACAAGGTCGGAGCGGTGGGTGGCCGCACCGTCAACTATTACACCGGGTCGCGACTCGACCGGTACGAGGAGGTCTCGTCTCCGCTGGATATGGGCAAGGACCTGATCATCCAAGCGCGCGGGCAGAGCACCTTCTACGTGCCCACGTGCAACCTGCTCGTCCGCCGTTCCACGTACGAGGATCTGGGGGGCCTACGAGAGGATCTGCTCGTGGGCGAAGATGTGGACTTCTGCTGGCGTCTGCGGGCGAACGGCCTCTATCTTGTGTATGCTCCGGAGGGTCTGGTGCGGCACAAGCACCGGGACCGGCTGGGCGCGATGCTACGGCGGCGGGCAGAGTACGGCACTTCCGAGGCGACCCTCTACTCGCTCCATCGCGACAAGCGCAAACGCTTTCCGGTATCCCCCGCTCCGGCGGCCACTGTGGGCCTTTTCTCTACGGCACTGCTTACACGTAAGGTGCAGTTGCTCCTGCCCTGCCTGCTCCCTCCGTTGGCGGACTGCGTCCGCCGCGGCCTGAAACTTCGCAGGGAGGCGATCGGAGCCCCGGCTCGAGCGGTTTGTGTTTCGGTGGCGCGCGGTCATCTTTCCATGGTCTACTTCGTCTTCTTTCACCTCGTTCGATACTACTTGGCGCCTCTGGCTGCCGCCGGCCTGTTTGTTCCTGGGATCCGGCTACTGGCCGCCACTGCCGTCCTTTACTCGGGAGGGGTCGATTACGTCACTCGAAGACCTCGGATGACCTACCCTGTGTACCTCGCGTACTACGTGGCAGAGCACGCCGCCTATCAGGCGGGCGTCATGGCGGGCTGCGTGCGGTCAAGGACCTTTCGCTGCTACCTCCTTGGGCGCAGCGGGACGAGATAGACCGCCCCGGCCGGCCGGAAACGAGTTCTCGGCCTGCACATGAAGGGCGCCGCCCGTATTATGCCGTCGCGCGTGGTGCAGTCTGTGGGCCGGAGGCGTGCGCGATCGTGACGTACGTCGTATCGGTGATAAGGGCGATGACGCTCGGAGTCTGGCGCCCACCGGTCGAGCCGCCTGCCTCTATTGCTCGAGCGAGGCTATCAGGTCCAGTATTTCGCCGTCAGGCGGTATGTCGCTCATGTCATGCCCGTAGTGGACGAAGCGGGCGATGCCGGACTTGTCCACCAGCACCTGCGCCGGCATCCGGCCGAGCTTGAACAGCTTGATCTCCTGTCCGTAGAGCTTGAGGACGCTGTGTTTGGGATCGGGAAGACCGACGAAGGGCAGATCGTTGTTCTGCCAATAGGAAGCAAAGGCTTCAGCGTCCTCGGGACCAACGACCACGATCATCGTGCCGGATTCCTGGAACTTCTCGTAGTCTTGGCGCAACTGCGCCATATGCGCCCGGCAGAACGGTCACATGAAGCCGCGATTGAAGACCAGCAGCACATTCGACCGACCATGCTGGTC
Source organism: Actinomycetes bacterium (assembly GCA_021372435.1). Taxonomy (GTDB): domain Bacteria; phylum Actinomycetota; class Thermoleophilia; order RBG-16-64-13; family RBG-16-64-13; genus RBG-16-64-13. Next base: position 61,868 of record JAJFUK010000086.1, read on the forward strand.
GGACAGTCTGAACGTCGCTCCGGTGTAGTCGGTCAACTCGAAATCGGGAGCCGGAGCCGTGAGATTGACTTTGGGCACTGTTCTCCTCCTGGTTCTTGGGGCTGATGAGCCGGAAAAGCATCTCCGGCCGAGATCAGCAGTCCTTATAGTCCTCGACGGGCATCCCGCCGGCGGGCCGCACCGCACAGGTCCAAGGGTGGCTCCCTGTGCTCGACCTGCTCCTGCCGCCGCCGGCATGCCTCCTGCCGTCTTGGTGAAGATCATTTCCCCAATACCGTAGCTACGTAACAAGTGACACGTGGCGTACGTGGTGTATGGCCCTACGAAGTCACGACGCCCTCTGGACCCGAGGCGTCCCAAGGACTAGTCTAGAAGTGCGGGAGTCCGGCGCCGACCGTCGGCGGGCCGGGAGCGAAGTAAGGAGGTCGCAGATGTCCGGTGGCGTGTACAAGGTGATCGAGCTGGTTGGAACAAGCACCGAGTCCTGGGAGGCGGCTGCAAAGTCGGCCATCGAAGCGGCGACGGCGACCCTGCAGGACATCCGCGTAGCCGAGGTCGTCAAGATGGACGTGCGGCTCGATCAGAACAAGATCGTCGAATACCGCACGCGGCTTACGGTCTCGTTCAAGTATCACAAGGAGCTGAGCGACTAGCCCGACAAGACCACCCGCCGGTCACTGTAGCTTCACAGCGCAGGGTGTGGTCAGGCCGCAGTGACCGGACGGACCTTAGCACCGTCGTCGCGTTCCTCTGCCGTGGTCGTGTGCGCGCCGTGTTCGTGCGCCGCGGCCGGTCGCAGCGAGAAAGTCGACGGTTTCTGTGCCTGCTGCTTCCACTCGTCGAGCACCGCTTGATTCGGGAGAGGGAGTGGCTGCATCCCGACGATCTGACAGGCGCGTTCATAGATGCAGTCTGACTCGTGCGTGCACTCGCCCGCCGAGATCTCGAACGGGGCGTGACAGTAGATGCAGCACAAGGTATGAAGATCCCACCATGGCGTGCGGACCAAACGCTCAAGCACCCAACGCATGCGCCGCCAGTCATAGCAGACCGTCTCCACATCCGCCGAAAGCCTGTCGACTTCGCGCGTGCTCGGAACACGATTCTCGAACACCGTCGCCTCTCCTTGGGAATCCATGCCCTATGGGCGCAAATCAGTTATCGGCAGATGCAGGCCGTGGGATGATACCCGCCGGGGGACGTTGTCCAAAACGGGCGGCGGTACCGAAGAGACTAACTTCCGACGTTCGCAGCCAACGCGTCCCGGTCGGCCTCTGTCGCCGCAACTCTGTCGGAGGCGATCCGCTCCGCGCACTTCTGTGTCGCGGGGTCGAGTCGTAGGGTAAGGAAGAAGGCGACCACTGCCACCCCGCAGGCGGCAAAGAACGGGATCTGATAACCGACGAAATTGAGGATGAACCCGGCTGCCACCGGGACGACGATCGCCGCTGCGTGTTGCATGGTGACGCCCATAGAGAGGCTGGGCGCCAGGTCGGCCGCGGTGGAGATCTTCCGTAGATAGGTAGATGCGCCCATGTAAGAAAGAGGCGCGATGATCGCGTAGATGAGATAGAAGACGCATGCCGCCCATACGTTGGGGGCGAGCGCATAGCCGGCCAGCGCCACGATGTACGACAGGTTGACGATGGAGAGGAAGCGACGTTCCCCGAACCGGTCGATGCTGCGCCCCAGTCGCGACACCGTCAGCATGCATCCCAACGTCACGGCGATCATGACCAAGGAGATCTGCGCCACTCCCAAGCCGAAATGATTGACAAGCACCCAGAGGCCGAAGGAGAAGAACACCTGCTGCCGCGCTCCATCCAAGAACACCAGAGCGTAGTAGTAGCGGTAATCCCTGCGGAACACGATACGCTCGCGTTTGGGCGCGAAGCGGCGAAGACGTCCTTCGTGGAGGTGCGGGAAACGGACTATGGCAAGAGCTCCGATGATGCCGGCGATCGCGAGGATGATGAACGTCGGGCGGTAGGACACCAGTTTGAAGTGGAAGAGCAGGAAGACCATGACAAGGGCGACGAACGTCCCGATCTGGCCCGCGGCCGACATGCGTCCCAGGACCGAGCCGGTCCTGTCCTCTGTGGTAAGGCTCATCCCGAGTGCTACCTGGGTCTGCAGTACCATGTGCAGGCCGAAGCTGCCCAGGAGGGTCCAGGGAAGCACCGTCCAGAAGTCGGTTGCGACCGTGAAAAGGACGTAGCTGATGGAGAGCACGACCAGGGCTCCGGCGGTGAGCGCCTGCAGAGAGACCCGGTAGAAGAGGGCCGCAAGGAAGATGAGGATGAAACCGCCCAGCTCCCTGATGGCCGTCCAGTAGCCGAACTGCGGGCCCGATAGATGCAGCACCTCTTCCAGGTAGTTGGTCACGATGCTGGAGTGGGCGTTCGAGGCGAAGCCGAAGGCCGCCGACATGACCGCGAGCATGATGAACCCGCGGCCCGCAGGGGTTCGCCACATCTCACGCATGCAGGGTCCTTTCGTACCAGCGCCTGGGGGATCCGGGGGGTCGCCGGTCTGGAGGAGGCGTCATGCCCTCGCACCGACGACCCGGAGGGTCTAGCGATTGTACTACATCGCCGTTTGCCTGCGCCGCCGCCCGGTTGTACCTTGGTCGGATGACCTCCGAACCGACCACCCCGTCGACGCCGGGCGCGTCGCCCCAGCAGGGCGCATCCTCCGGAGCAACGCCGGTCACGACTCGGCGCGACTCTTTGACCGCTGTGGCGCTCGTGGTGGTTGTGGGCCTGCTCATGCAGGCGGGCTCGGCGGTGGCCGTCATGGTGATCGATTCGGTCGGAGTGGTCGAGGCCTTGTGGCTGCGGACCGCCCTTGCGGCCATCATCCTCACGGCGGCCCGTCCCCGCCTGGCCCGTTTGCCCAAGAAGGGCGACCGTCTTTTGGTCATCGCTCTGACTATCAGTCTGGTGAGTATGAACCTCTGCTTCTACGAGGCCATCAGCCGGGCCGCCGTGGGGATCGTGGTGGCGGTGGAATTCCTGGGTCCCCTGGGGGTGGCGGTGGCCGGTTCGCACCGGCCGTTGGACCTGCTGTGGGTGGTGCTTGCAGGAGGTGGGGTGACGCTCCTCGCCAGGCCGAGCGGCTCGGTCGGAGTGACGGGGCTGCTGTTCGCACTGGGAGCCGCCGCCTGCTGGGCGGCGTTCATCGTCCTCGCGAAGAGGACGGTCGCTCGGATCGAACCGCTGCGGGCGACCATCCTGATGCTCATCGGAGCGGCGGTCATCATCACGCCCATCTGGGTGGCTACCGGGGTCAAGATCGTAGGCTACGGCCGGGCGCTTCTTCTCGGTTTGGCAGTGGCCCTCCTGTCGTCGGCGCTTCCCTATTTCCTGGAACTGGCCGCCATCAAACGGGTGCGCGCCTCTACGTACAGCGTCTTACTCAGCATCGAGCCGGCCATCGCGGCTCTGATGGGATTCCTCATACTCTCACAGCGTCTGGCCTATCGGGATATCGGCGCGATCTTGGCGATCATCGCGGCGGCTGCGGGAGCCAGTTGGGCCGCTACGACGGAAAGAGGTCTCCGGAGGCGGCCGCGCCCGCCCGATGAGCGCTGGAGGGCGGGCTCCTGACCTCTTCGGGCGAACATAGGACCGGCGGCGGCACGAAGTCGGCTGTGGCTGCTCTGGCGGGCCAGTCCGTGTTTCTCGGCTACAACTGGGTGGTCATGAAAGTGGGTCTGGAGTACTCAGACCCGTGGCCTTTTACAGCGCTTCGCACCACTCTGGGGGCCGTGGCCCTTTTCATAGTGCTGATTGTTCTTCGCCGGCCGTTAGGTCCCCGCCGCCCCCTTGCCACTATGCTCCTCGGCCTGCTGCAGACGACGGGCATGATCGGGCTGCTCATGTGGGCGCTCGAGACAGGGGCGGCAGGCAGGGTGTCGGCCCTCGTCTACACGATGCCGTTCTGGTCGCTGATGCTGGGCCGGGCGTTCTTGGGAGAACGCATGCAAGGACTTCACTGGTTCGCCGCGGGTCTGTCGCTTGCCGGGCTTGTGTTGGTCCTGGACCCACTGCATCTGGGCGGCAGCCTCCTCAGCAAAGCTCTGGCCATCGCCTCAGGCATCTCGTGGGCGGCGAGCGCCGTCGTCGCCCGGTGGATGAACAGGCAGGGTCCCTCGGATGTGATCAACCTCACCGCTTGGCAGATGCTCTACGGGAGCGTGCCTCTCATCGTGATCGCCGTGCTCGTGCCGGCCCGGCCGATCAAGTGGTCCGGCCAGTTCATCGCCGCGTTGGCCTACAATGTGATCCCCGCGACCGCCATCTCCTGGGTCTTGTGGCTGTTTGTCCTCCAGGTCCTGCCCGCGGGGATCGCAGGCATCAGCACTCTCGCCACTCCAGTCATCGGGATAGTCTCGGCCGTCATTCAATTGGGAGAACGGGTCTCGCCGATGGAGGCCGCGGGGATGGCCTGTATTCTGGCGGCTTTGCTCGTGCTGGTAGTGCCCGGTCTACCGCGGCGGGGTAAGAACTCGTCTCAGAAGCAAGAGGAGTGAGCAGGCGCCGGCCGGGGTCAGACCTTTCCTTCCTCGACCAAGCGCGCGAAATGGGCGAACGAACGGTCATAGGTGCGCTCTGCGTCTTTTGGGAAAGCGCAGGCCGGCAGTTCTCTGCTCCGAAGATGGTAGGCGATGCAGTCGCAGCAGACCCCCTTGCGGGAGCAAGGCTCGTAGCTGCACGTGCAACGGGCCAGGTTGGTATCGTTCTTGCAGTCCACGGGGCGCTCCTTGCGACGCACACTCACCGGCTTGGATGTGGGACGGACTTGCGGCCGATCTCCCCTGGTGGCATCATGCCGCATCATGCGGGGTTTGACCATAACCGAGTTGGAAGACGCAAGCGGCGTTCCGCGAAGCACCATCTACTTCTATGTGCGGGAAGGCCTGCTTCCAGTCGCGCAGAAAGCCGCGGTCAGCCGCGCCGTGTATCCCGAATCGTATGTCGATCTGCTGAGCGAGATAGCGGCGCTCAAGGCCGAAGGGTTGTCTCTTCAGACCATCAAAGAGCGGCTGTCGGCGCGCATCGCCTCCGCAGGCGCCTCCGACGTCGATCTGATCGCCGAGCAGGCAGAGCAGGTCAAGCGTTCGATCCTCCATGCCGCCGCCCGCCTGTTCGCACGCAGAGGCTACAAACGTACCCGCATAGCAGACATCATCAAAGAGGCCGGGGTCACTCCGCCGGTCTTCTACGACCACTTCATCTCTAAGCAGCAACTGTTCGCCGAAGCCTTCGGACTCCTCAGCGGGTGGATGAGCGGGTTCCTGCAAAGCCGGCTCGCGGGCGAGCCGGACCCAGCGGCGCGCGAACTGGCCAGGGTGCAGTGCTACGTCGGTTTCCAGACCCTCAGCCCCGATCTGATGTCTTTGGCCCGTTCCGAGGCCCTGCAGGAAGCCGGGGAGATGCGTGCAGAGGTCGAGCGCTCCTACAAAGACATGGTCCGCGGTACCTTAGAGGACCTGGTAAGACTGCGCGGGCAAAGCGGGGTCTCCCTGCCTGTCTCGGACGAGCTGGTCGCGTTCGGGCTACTCGGCAGCGTCGAGGACATCGTTATGCGCGCTTCCTGGGATGAGCAGTATTCGACCGAGCGCATCCTCTGGACGACTCTCTGTATGTACCTGGCCGTGGAAGCGCTCTACACCGGTCGACTGGACGTCAGCGAGAGGTTGACCGCATACGCCGACAGGATCCGGCGGTTGGCCGCTGCGCCTCCCGTCATGCCTCCTGAGGCCCGTCCTTGACTTGATGAGCATGCTCCGCGTCACGGTCGACGGCGGGGAGATCGAGGCGGGAGAGGGTCGCACCGTGCTGCAGACGTGCCTCGACGCCGGCGTATACGTCCCTCATCTGTGCTCGCATCCCGACCTTCATCCGGCCGGGGTCTGCAGGCTGTGCCTCGTCGAGATCGAGGGGCGGGACGGTCTCTTCACATCCTGCACGACGCCGGTGGAAGACGGTATGAGCGTGCTAACAGGCACCGAGCGGGTCAAGCGGGTGAGGAGGTTGTCGGCGGAGCTTCTTCTGGCCAATCACCCTGCCGACTGTGCATCATGCCCGGTCTACCTCGACTGCGAGCTGCAATCTCTGATGCAGTACCTCGAGTTCACCGACGCGCGCATCCGCAAAAGGTTGAACCTCACAGCGCCCGTCGAGTCGAACCCTCTGATCGTGCACGATATGGTCCGCTGTATCGCGTGCGGTAGGTGTATCCGAGCCTGTTCCGAACTGCGCGGGGTCGATGCTCTCACCTTCGTCAAGAAAGGCGAGAACCTCATGGTGGGACCACGCGAGGGGGGAAATCTGGCCGCCGCCGGGTGTAGGTTCTGCGGCGCCTGTGTGGAGGTCTGTCCGACCGGCGCGATCCGCGATCAGACGAGTGTGTTCGAGAAGTACAAGAACAAGAGGGCCGCCCTCGTTCCCTGCAGAGAGACCTGCCCCGCCGGTATCGACGTGCCGCGGTACATACGGTTCGTCAAAGAGGGCAAGGACGGCTACGCCACCGCGGTAGTGCGGGAAAAAGTCCCCTTCCCGGGCACGCTGGGGTATGTCTGTCCCCACCCCTGCGAGTTCGATTGCCGTAGGGAGCGCCTCGACGAGAGCACGGCCATCAAGAGCATCAAGCGGTATGCGGCCGAGCACGATGACGGTGCGTGGAAAGAGAAGGGTTATCGGAAGGCTCCCACCGGCAGGCGGGTCGCCGTCGTCGGCGCCGGGCCGGCCGGCCTGACCGCCGCCTACTACCTTGCGAAGTCGGGCCATGATGTAACCGTGTTCGAGAGGCTGGACCGACCCGGCGGGATGCTGCGGGTGGGAGTGCCCCCGTACCGGCTCCCGCGGGAGGTGCTGGATGAGGAAATCGCCCATATCCGCTCCATCGGAGTCGACATCACATGCGGCGCGGCCGTCGAGCGCGTCGAAGCGCTCAAGAAGGATGGCTATGATGCCGTGCTGGTTGCGGTCGGCACCCATCAGGGCGTGAAGCTGCGCATCCCTGGAGCGGAATCGGCAGACGTCCTTGCCGGGATCGACTTCTTGAAGAGGGCCAACCTCGGCGAGGCCGTCGCCCTAGGAGACAAGGTGCTTGTCTTGGGCGGGGGGAGCGTGGCTTTCGACTGCGCTGGGGTGGCGCGAAGGCTGGGTGCGAAGGAGGTCGCTCTGGCCTGCCTTGAGCCTCGAGACGCGATGTTGGCGAACGAGGAGGAGGTCGAGGAAGCGCTGGCGGAAGGCTCCGCCCTCTACAATTCCCTCACGTTCGAAGAGATCATCGCCGAAGGCGGCGGGATCACCGGCGTGCGCTGCCGCAGGGTCACGTCATGCACTTTCGACGAGGACGGTCTGCCCCTCATATGCGTAGAACCGGACTCAGACTTCGTCCTGCCGGCCGGTGCGGTGATATTCGCGGTGGGGCAAAGGCCCGATCTTCGGCCGGAGTTCGGTGTCCGGCTGGGCAGAGGCAACCGGATCGTCCTCAAGGAAGGTACCGCCAGCCACACCGAGGCCCCCGGCGTGTTCGCCGCGGGAGATGCCGTGCAGGGGACGGCGTCGGTAGTGACCGCTATCGCCCACGGGAGAGAGGCCGCCCGTGAGATCGACCTCTACCTCCACGGCGATGGGGTGATCGATGAGGTGTTGGCCCCCAGGGTGGCTGGAAACCCGTGGATAGGACGGGAAGAGGGCTACGTATCACGGTACCGCTGCGGCTACGAGCCGGTCGAAGCGCGACGATGTCTACAGTGTGACCTAAGGCTGGACATCGCGCCTCGGAAATTCTGGGGCGAATATGGGCCTACGTCGAGACAGACGGGCAAAGGGTAGTGGTGGACATGGCCGAGGCTCTGAAGCGGGCCGCCGCGCTTGGTGCGGAAAAGACCATCGGGGAACTCAAGCAGGCCGGTCTGAGGGACCGCGACTACGAGAACCTCTTGACCGGTCGTAGGCTCCAGGCGCATGCGCAGCTCGCGGGGAAGGGCAAGCGGGTCGTCTGTGATTGCGTCGACAGGGAACCCGGGCTGGGCATCCAGCGACACCTTTTGGCTAGGGAGGCCGGTCTGGTCGCGGAAGGCGCGCTGATCGCGGCGTTCGTCACATCCTCGTTCGATGTGGTCGTCCATGTAGCCGAGGACGATGCGAAGGGGGCTGGTGCAGTCGCAGCGGCGCTGGAACGTTTCCGAGCGGCCTGCGCTCTCGGGAAGGACATGATGATCGAGACCGTGCGCAGGCCGCTCAGGCCGAATCTCAAGGGATACGAAGATGTGCCCACCTTGGTAGTGGATGGGGAGACACTGACGCACATAGGGCGCATCCTGCGAGACGGGGCCGACCATTACCGGCTGCAAGGCACACCGGGGAGCCCGGGAACGAAGCTTTTCCAGGTATCAGGCAGTGTGAACCAGACCGGGATCTTCGAGCTGGCCTTGGGTCTCACGCTGAGGCGCGTGATCGAAGATGTCTGTGGAGGAATCAAGGACGGGGACCGGCTCCAGTCGGTCATCGTGGGCGGGAGCAAGGGGGCCTGCTATGCGCCGGACGAGTTGGACCTGGTCCTTGACTTCGACAGCGTCAGGGAGTCGGGCGGGGTCATCGGGTCAGGCGGGATCGCGGTGCTGAACGAGCGGGACTGCATCGTCGACCAGGTGAAGGCGAGGATCGCCGTCGCCTGCAACGTGGACTGCGGGAAATGTTCGCTCGGTAGGGAAGGCTCCTACCAACTCAGGGAGATCGTGGCCGATATGACCCGGGGGAAGAGCCGCAGTGGTGATCTCGAGATGCTGCGGGAGGTCGGACAGGCCATGCAGGTGGGGTGCGCCTGCGGTGCCGGCCGGACGACGCCCAACATCATCCTGTCCACCTTGGAGAAATTCCCCGATGATTACGAGGCCCACATGAAACGCCGGCTGTGCAGGGCCCTCGTCTGCGAACAGTACGTGACCTTCCACATCCTCCCCGACCTGTGCGACGGATGCGGGGTCTGCGCCGAGCGATGTCCGGAGGATGCCATCGAAGGCGGGACGAAGAAGATCCATGTCATCGACCAAGACTCCTGCACGAAGTGCGCGAAGTGCTATGAAGCGTGCCTTGACCTTCGCAAAGCCGTGGTCAAAGCAGGCCCCATCAAGCCGCGCACTCCAAAGAAGCCGATCCCGGCGGGGAGCTGGGGAGCCTGAGTGCCGGCCCAGCCGCGGCGCCACGTCGACGTGCCGCCCAGTACCCATTGCGGACAGGCGGCCGCGCCTTCATCCTGGACGGGGGCCCTAGAGTCCGGCTGCGTTCTCTCCCGCGATCCGGCCGGAGTTCAAAGCGAAGCCCATGGAGTTGCCCGGAAGGATGAACGGATAACTGTCGCCGTAGATGGTACAGGCGTCCAAACCCGCGGCGTAGAGGCCGGGGATGGGATCGTGGTTCTCGTCCAACACCTCCGCCTTGTAGTTGATCTTGATCCCGCCGAGGGTCCCGTACGCGCTCGGGAAGTACCGGCACGCGTAGAACCTTGGCTTGGAGATGGCCTCCAGATACCGGTGGTCCTTCTCGAAGAGGTCGTCGAACCCGCCGTCACAGAGCTCGTTGTACTCGTCGACCGTCTCCGCGAGTTTCCCGGGAGAGATCTCCAGCTTCTCAGCCAGCTCCTCGATGCTGTCTGCCGCGAAGACGTGCCGGTAGCCGGCCTCAAGAGCGGCGGCGACGGCCTCCTCGAAGTGGTCGAACAGGTCGAACGGGTGCACGTGGGAGGTGATATCGGGACCTTTCTTCTTGTATTTCTTGAGAAGCGCGGAGTCGAAGATAGAGAACGCGAACTTGCCCGGTTGAGTGGATATGGCATTGCCGGCGAAGGTGGTGTTGGCGATGGCGTCCTCGTTCATGAAGCGCTCTCCCTTGGAGTTGACCCAGAGGCAGGGTTGCCGGAAGGCGCCATCGATGATGAAGTTGTTCGGCGTCGCCATGTTGTCGGGTACCAGGTACATGATCTCCATGATCATGTCGGTCTTGACGGCGCCCACTTCCCAGGCCATCTTCAGTCCATCGCCGTCCATGCCCGGGACCCGGAAGGAGAACATGTCCTTGCCCCATTCGTAGCCGGTGTAGTCCTTGATCATCGCCGGGTTGTCACCGGCACCGCCGGTGGCGATGATGACGCCCTTGGCCCTGGCCTCGATCTTCTCACCATCCTCGGCCTCAGCGACGACTCCCACAATCCGGCCGTTCTCTTTGATGAGGCTCCGAACCGGCGTGTTGAGGCGTATGTCTACTCCAAGATCCTGAGCCCGCATGGTCATGGCCTTGATCATCGGACCTGCCATCCGTGGCCCTAGTTGGGTACTGCCGTCGGCCGGCTTCACCACGTGCCAGGTGGGCTCGGAGGTGGCATAGGCTCTGAGGATCTCGGGGGTCGGATAGACCGGGGTAACGGTCAGGAACTCCACGCCCATGTCCTCGAGCCAATCGATCGTCTCGCCTGACCGGTTGTAGATCTCGCGAACGAGTCGAGGGTCGACCTTCCAGTGAGTGAAGTTCATGTGCTTACGGAAGGCTTCGCCGGGCGTGATACTGACCATGTGGTGCCTTTGGAACCTGGAGCCGACGCCCAAGGGACCCATGCCCATGTTGGCCGCGCCCCCGGTTGTGCTCCCTTTCTCGAACGCGATGACCTTGGCACCGTTCTCAGCGGCCGAGATAGCCGCGGCCAGACCGGACAGACCGGCGGCGACGACGATGACGTCCGTCTGTTCCTGCTTCACGTTCGTCCTCCATTTCCTGCGGGTGCGGCCTGCGGAGCCTGCCCTGCGGCGGCGGCTCCCGGCCGTGTCGGTTTGAACGGTCACACACTTCGAAGAAGTGCTCGCCGCAGCGGACGCCCACTCTCTGGCGCTCGTGCGACTCAAGGAAGATACAGGGTATCGCGCCTGCTGACCAGGTAGGGGAGGCGAGTATCCGGGTACATGGCGCCGGGCCTCGATGAGGCCCCTTCACTGAGCGGCGTTGCTTCGTCGTGAACCCGGTAGTGAGCGTCGTCACATAGAAGTGCTCGGGGGAATCTGGTACAACTTATGACAAACCGTATTGTGGCCCTGAAGTCGCCCCTCTGCGTCTGTATCATCCGCCGGGCGGATCGGTAGTGCTGCCCGTTCGTCATACCTCGGGGAGCGCATCTGAACAAGGGAGTCGTCGAGATGCAGGTGACCGTGAGGTTCCTGGATGTGATGCGTGATCGAGCCGGAAAGCGGTCGATGGTGATCGAGCTCCCGGACGGGGCGACCTACCGGGATCTTCTGGACCACATCGCTCCGGAGATGGAATCCGGTCTGGCCGACTGGGCTTGGGATGCCGAGAGAGGGTCATTCTCGCGGCGCATGATGGTCCTGCGCAACTCGTCTGTGGAACTACGGGATGGTTCGACCGGTCTCGAGGACGGGGACGAGATCGTTGTGCTTGTGCCGCTGGCCGGAGGGTGATCTCAGAAAGGAGCTCAATATGGGAAGAACGGCAAAGGCCGCCGTGGTGCGAGAAGTCGGAGGACCGTACTCCATCGAGTCGGTCGAACTCGACGATCTGCGCCCCGACGAAGTCTACGTACGTGTCGAGGCGGCCGGAGTATGTCACACCGACGCGAACATGCAGGTGATGGTGCCCATGCCGGCCGTGCTCGGTCACGAGGGTTCAGGGATCGTAGAGGAGGTGGGGGCGGCTGTCGACTACGTGAAGCCGGGCGACCGAGTGATCATCTCCTGGCCGGCCTGCGGTGTGTGTCCCAACTGCCTGACGGGCAGGCGCTACATCTGCGACAACGCTTTCCCCCTGCTCTTCAGCGGACGAAGACTCGATGGGTCCCAGACGATCAAGCTGGGGGGCGAGTGGATCTCGGGCTCTTGGTTTCAACAGTCTTCATTCGCCACCTACGCGCTTACTCCGGTCGAGTCACTCGTCAAGGTGGAGGACGACATCCCGCCCGAGATCCTCGCCGCTCTGCCCTGCGGGGCGATGACCGGCGCCGGCGCTGTGGTCAGCGCCCTGCAGGTGGGGCCTCAGGACGGCCTGCTGGTCCTCGGCGGAGGGGGAGTGGGCTTGAGTGCGGTGATGGCCGCTCACATGGCCGGAGCCTATCCGATCATCGTGGTCGATGTGAACACGGAGCGCCTGGCGCTGGCCCTCGAGCTGGGAGCTACTCACGCGGTCAACGCGGCAGAAGAAGACGCGGCAGCGCGGGTGCAGGAGATCAGCCCGGGCGGGGTAAGGTACGCCTTCGACAGCTCCGGGGTGGTCGCCAGCTGGAAGGTCGCGGCGGTGAGCGTCCGGGCCGGGGGCATCTTCGGGGTCTGCGCCGCGGTCGAGCAGGAGACCCTTGGAGGGAGCCCGCACATCATGCTGTCCAAGGGCAACCGGATCCAGTTCATCATGGGCGGTTCGGTGGTCCCCCGGGTGTTCCTGCCCAAGATGATTGAGTGGTACAGGCAGGGCCGTTTCCCTGTGGATAGGCTGGTCAAGACCTTTCCGTTCTCTCAGATAAACGAGGCCTTTGCCGCCGCGCATCATGGAGATGCAGTCAAACCGGTGTTGTTGATGCCGTAGGAGGACCGCTCGACGCGCCGGTTTGGGGGGTCTCGGTTTGGGGGGTCTGGGGCGAGGGCATATGGTATAGTGATTTCATTTCGTGGTAATCCCTAACCGAAAGGGGGGACATGGCTATGGCAAACATCACCACCGACCCATACAGTGGGCTTCAGTTCGTGGAACTTAGCCATGAGTGGGACCAGCGCGCGCCGTCCTACCCAGGGCAGGCCGACGTCAGGATGGTCCGCGGGGTCAAGCATGCCCAGCATGGAGTCCTGGCGTGGCGGACGACCACGGTCATGCACACAGGCACCCACATGAACGCCCCTATCCATCTCATCCAGAAGGGCGCAGATCTCGCCGACATCTCCCCCGACCGGTTCTTCGGCAACGGTGCCGTTCTCGACGTCCCTAAGCAGAACTGGGAAGTGATCACGGCGGCCGATCTGGAGAAGGCCGGTCCTGGGGTCAAAGACGGCGACATCGTGGTCATCGTCACGGGATGGCACCACAAGTACTCCGACGGCCTCGAATACTACGGAGAAGCTCCGGGGCTCTCGAAAGACGCCGCCGAATGGCTCGTGAAGAAGAATCCCAAGATGGTCGCCGTAGATACGCCGCACGTCGACCACCCGCTCGCCACTTCCATGGGCCCCCACCGGGGCGGGCCCCAGATGAAGCGTCTGGCCGGGGAGTACACCAAGGCCACCGGTCTGGATCCCAAAGTCGAGCATCCTGAGTGGAACATCGCTCACAGGATCCTGCTGAGCGCCGGCATCCCGACCATCGAGCAGGTAGGGGGCGATGTCGACATCGTCAAGGGCAAGCGGGTCACACTGGCCGCGACCCCTTGGAAGTTCGCGCACGGGGACGCGTGTCAGGTCCGCATGGTCGCCATGTTCGATCCCAGCGGTACCTGCCGCATCGAGCCGGGCAACTAGACGTCCACGCGAACTCGAAAGGACTAGGATATGAGCCTGAAGGTATACGACCTCAGTCACACGTTCACCCAGTTCATGCCGGAGTGGCCTTCCAGCCCGAGCGTGGATATCGACATCGACAAGTTCCACGCTCGTGACGGTGTCTACCAGGTGCAGTGGGAGGGCATCATGCACCGCTGCACGCACATGGATGCGCCTCTCCATGTGACTGAGTGCACCCCGAGCATCAATGACTATCCTCTCTGGCGACTCTTCGGGACCGGCGTCTGCGTCTCGATTCCCAAAGGCAAATGGGGCGTCATCACTCCCGATGATCTCGAGAAGGCGGAGCCCAAGATCCAGGAGGGCGATGTCGTCGTCATCAACACGGGCTATCACCACCTGTGGGCCGACACCGACGAGTATTTCGGCTATGGGCCCGGCATCGCGAAGGCGGGTGCTCAGTGGCTGGTGGACAAGAAGGTCAGGATGGTCGCCTATGGGTGTCAGGCCAACGACCACCCCATCGCCACCAAACTGGTCAACCATGGCCTCGGTCCTACGCATCCACACCTCATCGAAGAGTACAAGGCCGAATACGGGCATGATCCTTTGGAGGACTTTCCCGAATGGGAGCCGGCTCACAAGACCCTCATGGTGAAGGGTGGGATCCCGGGCATCGAGAACGCGGGCGGCGACCTCGATGCGGTCACCGGCAAGCGCTGCACCTTCATGGCGTTCCCGTGGCGATGGCCCGGAGGCGATGGCTGCATCGTGCGCCTGCTGGCAGTGATCGATCCGGATCAGACGTTCCGGTTCGAGACCGGCGCTTAGTAATACTAGAGGCTGCTGAAAAACGAAGCCACAGTCGCCAAGACACACCGGCCGGCGCGATAGGGCGTCCTCGGTCGCGCAAATAGCGCTGCTCTTCGCGCTTCCTGCGTTCTTCTCTCGCCCGCAGCCATCGCGCCCTGACGGCGCAGCGTCGTTTTTCAGCAGCCTCCTAGAACTCGGTCAGGGGTCGCTCTTGGTAGGCGGGCCCGGCTCTGTCGGGTCTTGAAGGAGGTCTGTCCATGAAGGTCTTGATCGTCGGTGCCGGGCAGCAGGGCCACGTCATCACCTGGAACCTCGGTCGCAACCCGGCCGTGACCGAACTCGTGGTCTCCGACTATGACGAGGCCCGAGCCAGGTTGATCGCCGAACAAGTGGGCAATGGGAAGGCCACGCCGGCGTTCGTCGACGCCTCTGATACGGCCATGGTCGCTCGTTTGGCCAGAGGAGCGAAGCTGGTGGTCAATGCGGTCATTCCTGACTACAACATGAGCATCATGCGTGCCTGCCTGGACGCGGGAGCCGCCTATCAGGACATGGCCTCGGGGCAGACCCGCACCAAGACCATCGACGAGGCGTATCTGGAGCAGACGACGCTGGCCGCCGACTTCAAGAGTCGTGGTCTGGTAGCTCTGCTCAACACGGGCATGGATCCCGGGGTCACCAACACCTTCGCGGCCAATGGCTATGAAGACCTTGAACGGTGTTTCGAGATCCGTATCAAGGACTACGCCATCTTCGACTCGCCGGTCCCCCTACAGGTGTGGTCCCAGGAGACCTACTACGCCGATTGCTCGCAGCCGCCTCTGCTGTTCGAAGACGGTGAGTACAAGCGGGTGGAGATCTTCGCGCGGAGAGAGCACTATCCGTTCCCGCAGCCGTTCGGCCTTGGAGCCGTCGTGTGCCACGATCACGAGGAGGTCAGTACGCTACCCCGTCTGCTCCCTCGCGCGTACGGCGACAAGGGTCTGCGCTACGTGGACTTCAAGATGGGTGGATCCGAAGAAGGACTCGACGCGGATCTTGCCCTCGTCAGCTCGGGCATGGTCAGCAAGGTCCCGGTCACTCTGAAGGACGGCACCCAGGTTCGCCCGATCGACGTCTACGTGGCCACCCTGCCGCCCAATCCACCGGCCGATGAGTTGGCTGAACTGGCTCTGGCGGGGGAGATCACCGACTCGGGCGTGGTGACGGTCGATTGCATCGGAGAGAAGAACGGGAAGCCGGCCGGCATCACGTACAACATCTTCCCTCCGGACATCAAGTGGGTGAACACCCGGATACGCGGCGGCACCTGTGTCTCGTACGGCACCAGCACCCCGGCCTCCATCTACGCGGAATTCATCGTAGAGGGCAAGATCGCGGAGCCGGGGCTCGTATGTCCTGAAGAGCTGCCGCGGGCGGTACGCGACGCCTTCATCGCTGAGTGCGGCCGGCGCGGCCTTCCGATCACCCGCACCGACATGGTGACCGTCAACTAGGCAAAGCACCAAAGACGGGGCCGGGAGCATCATCCCCGGCCCCGCGACTTGATCTCTTCTCCGACCCTCTTCTCCGACAGAGGGCCCCGGCTCACCGCGGGGGCTGGGCTCAAGGCTTGGCCGTAGTGGTCGTGTCGGCTCCGGTAGTGATGGTCTGGCCCGCCGTAGTGGTGGATTTCCCGGAGAGGGTAGTGTCCGTCGACTCGGTCGGAACCGTGGTAGTCGTCTGCATGTCTTCTCTGTAGATCACGTTCAGCTCGGTCTTGCTCTCGGCGATCCATTGTGTCCAAGCGGCCTTCTGCTTCTGGGACAGGAGTGTGCTCCGGATGTCCTCGGTGACCTCCTCCAAGGTCTCCTGGCGGGCCTCATCGATCGTAGTGACCTGGATGATGTGATAACCGAAGGCGGTCTTCACAGGCTGGGAGATCTCGTTCAGTTCGAGCGAGAACAACGCGTCCTCGAACTCCTGGATCATCTCGCCCTTCTCAACGACGCCCAGCTCGCCACCGCTGTCCGCAGTCCCGGAATCGTCAGAGTACTCAGCGGCCAGCTGTGCCCAATCGCCCCCGGCCCGCAGCAAGTCGCGCACCTTCTCCGCCGTCGCCAAGGCGTCGGCCCAATCGGCGTCGGTCAGCTCGGTAGTAGTGGTCGACGACTCGTTGGAGCCCGTTGTCGAGGTCGTCTCGTTGGTCTCTTCACCGTCCGGCGCGATCAAGATGTGGCGGGCCGTACGGGTCTCCTCTATGTAGTAATCGTCCTTGTTCTGCTCATAGTAGGCGGCGATCTCCTCATCGGTCGGCTCCGAGACCGCCGCCGTGACCTGCTCGTAGACCTTTTGCATGAGCATGGATTCTTTGTAGTTGGCTTTCAGTTGATCCAGAGTGATGTCTGACGAGGCCAGATCCTCATTGAAGGCTTCTTCGTCACCGCCGTAGTAACTCTCGATGATGGTGTCGATCTCTGTCTGCACATCCTCGTCGGTGACTTCGACCCCATAGTCTCCGGCTTTTTGCGCCGCCATCTCGTAGGTCACGAGGTACTCGAGCACATCGAGTTTGAAGAGTCTCCAGGTCTCGGGGTCGGTGGTTTCCTCGCTGTACCCGTACTGGGCGCCGAACTCCTCCAAGCGCTGGTTGAAGACGTTCTCAGCTATCTCAACGTCGCCTACCTTGGCGACGGCATCAGCGGACAGATCGCCGCCACAGCCCGCCAGGGCTCCGCCCGACAGGGCCAGAGCGAGCAGAAAGACGGCGACAGCAAGTCTCTTCATCACGGGCACCTCACAACCTTGTTCACAGACGGCGACGTAGCAGTATATCCACATATTCATAAGAATGCCGTAAAGGCACCGGGTCCTTGCTGCCCTGTCCGCATGTCGCGCAGGGTCGCTGTGAGGGAGGCCGGCCGGGGAGGTTGAGAGATGCGCCCATCTTCCAGTAATCTGATGCCGGTACACGTTGAAAACGCCACATATATGACGACCGCGTGGCCGGAGTCGGCCCGTGCCCGGGTGGGGACGAGGCGATGCGCAGCAGCCAAGTACAGAATTCGGTCGAAAAAGCGGAGCCGACAGGAGTCGCAGTGCTCACTCGCCGTGAGTTCTTGAGGAAGATAGTCGGGGCTGCCGTCTCTGTCGCCGGAATGATGACGGGAGTGGGGGCCGCCCTGTCAGGGTGTGATGGCGGCGAAGAGACCAGCAATACCACCGCCACCGTCCACCCGGTTCGGACGACTACCACCGCGGTCAGCACCTCTACTTCGACGACGGTCGTCACCGGACCCGAGACCGGTCGGGACATCAAGATCGGTCTGGTCTCTGCCGTGAGCGGCCCTCTCGCCCTGCACGGCAAGGCCGACGAATGGTGGGTCTCACTGGCGATGGATAGCCTTGCCGACGGCGTCGTATGCGGCGACCGAAGACTGCACAGGTTCGTAGTGATCACTCGTGACAACCGCTCCGACCCGGGATTTGCCGCCAAGGCGGCAGCCGACCTCATACTGGACGCCAGGGTCGATATGGTCTTATGCTCGGGCGGTACGGATCTTGTCGTGCCTGTCGCCGCCCAGGCCGAAAAGCTCCTATGTCCCTGTCTCTGCAGCTTCGTGCAGTGGCGACCTTTTGTCGCTGTACGCGGCGAGACCGTTGACAGGCCGCCTATCTGGGCGTACGCCCACGCTGTAGGTTTGGAGGACATCGTGGCCGATCTCACGGCCGCGTGGGACCGGCTGGATACGAATCGCAAGGTCGGCCTCCTCTTCGCAGACAACGTCGCCGGCCGGGCTTGGGCGGACTCTGCGACAGGCCTTCCCCCCGCCGCGGCCGCGGCAGGCTACGAGTGCGTGCCGGCCGGACTGTATCCGGCATCACTGGGGGATTTCACATCGTACGTCTCGGAGTTCAAGAAGAACGGGTGCGAGATCTTCTGCGGCACCTTCGCCCCCCGCGACTTCTTCGACTTCTGGCGGCAGTCGCTGGAGCAGAAGTTCCAGCCCAAGATCGTCACCGTTGGCGAAGGATTGATCTTTCCCCATGCCCTCGAGGCCCTCGGTCGTAGCGCCCGTAACATGACCGCCGAGTGCTTGTGGCAGCCCGACTGGCCGTACCAGGACTCGATCACCGGCAGGACCTGCTACGAACTGGCCAAGGATTACATGGCGAAGACCGGCGATCAATGGACGCCCGCGATCGCCCAGTACGCCGACTTCGAGTGGGCGGTGGACGTGTTCAGGCGGGTCATCGACCTTAACAGCCGCAGGGAGATCATAGGGAAGGTGGCGGCCACCGAGATGGATAGCTGCCTAGGTCCGATAGACTTCACCGCGCCGGTCGACACCTCGGGGCGGAGCAGAAGCAGGCGTCCGGCGGCAAACGTCTACAAGGCACCGGTCGGTGTTGCGCAATGGGTGGAGGGCGAGGCCTTCGGCTTCGAACCGCGCTTGGTCTCTGCGGTCGGCAGCCCTCGTCTGACTGCCACAGGCGGCCTGCAGCCCATGCGGTACGGGCCGTGACGAAGCGGCGAGGCGAAGCGGCAAGGCCCATGTCGCAGCAGCGACACCGGCAAATGGACTACAATATCGGGCAATCGTCCCTCCGCCGTGGGAGTATCAACTGAGCCACCGTCGTTCGGAACACAACGTTGCTGATCGCTTCATGAAGGATGGTCCGGTTGGAGCCGCGGCCCTCCTTCTGGTGGTGCTGGTCTGTGGGTTGTCCTTGGCCGGGCAGGCTATGGGCGGTAGTCCCGTCTACGCGGGGAATGATGCCGGCGAGTGTAGTCACAGTATCGCGCTGAAGCTGGCGCCGGGAGCCCGACTGGCGGAGAAGTCGGACGGGACGTTGGTGGTCGTCCGGGATTGGAGCTCGGTCGCCGAGGCGGAAGTATCCGTGCCGGGGTTGAGACTCCAAAAGGCCGGCCGGCTTGACAGACTGGGGGTCTGGGTGCTGGAGCCGGGCGATAGCGGCACGACCCTGGACCGGGGCGAGACCGACCTGGAGGCGGCCGCGGGGGCGCTGAGACTGATGCCGGGCGTGGTGTGGGCCGAGGTCAGCCGGCCTCTGCACGGGTGCTTGATCCCCAATGATCCGTACTACGCCGCGGGCTCATATACGCCCCTTGGGCAGTGGGGTCCTCCCCGGGTGGGGTTGCCGTCGGCCTGGGAGATCACTACCGGGACGGAGGACGTGGTCGTGGCCGTCCTGGACAGTGGCCTAGACCGCGATGCCGCCGACTTCTCAGGGCGCATCGTGTCACCCTACAGTGTCACAGGTGAAAGTGCTGAATGGCCGGCATGGCAGGACAATCTGGGGCACGGGACCGCGGTGGCCGGCGTAGCCTGCGCGCGAGGCGATGACGGAGAGGGCATCGCCGGGGCGGCCTGGGATGTCATGGTGATGCCGGTGAAGATATCGGAAGCAGGCGAGTCCGACACCACGATCCTTTCCGAGGCCATCCAGTACGCAGTGGATCAGGGAGCCGACGTCATCAACATCAGCTTCTCGGGACCGCAGACCAGCCAGACCCTGACCGCGGCGGTCGCTTATGCGATCGCCCAAGGAGTCGTCGTGGTAGCCGCGGCAGGCAACGACGGAGCCACCACGGTCTCGTACCCGGCCGCGTCCCCCGGAGTCATCGCAGTGGGGGCGACGACCAGGGCCGATGCCCGGTGGAGCGGCTCCAATATGGGGGCGGCCCTTGACCTGGTCGCGCCGGGTGACGACATCATCGGCTACTCGCAGAGGTCGTCCGGCTCGTTCGGCTATTGGGACGGCACTTCACTGTCGGGCCCGCTGGTGGCAGGGGTCGCGGCCTTGATGCTCTCTGTGGATGATTCGCTCACCCCGGAGCAGGTGGCCACGATCATCGACGAGACCGCCGACGACCTGGGCACCCCCGGCTGGGATGAGGAGTTCGGATGGGGGATCCTCGACGCCGCCGAAGCGGTCGCGCAGGCGGCGAGCGCCGGTGGCACCGGCACGACGACTACCACAACGGCCGCGTCGACGACCACCACGACGACCACCACTCCGACTACCGAACCTCCCACGACGACCACCACGGTCTTTCCGACGACCACCACGATTCCAACGACTCCTACGACCGAAGTCCGGTTCGCCGACGTCTCGGAAGCGACAACACCCTACTCGTATGCGATCGGCTATTTAGCTTCGCTCGACATCGTCTCCGGCTCGGACGGTGTGCTTTTTCACCCTGACGACAGCCTCAAACGCCAGCAGTTCGCGAAGATCATCGTGCGTGCGTGCGGCTACGCCGTGAGCGGGTCAGAGGTCTGCCCGTTCAGGGATGTGGCCAAGCAGATGGGCACGGATCCCTACTACCCCTACTGCTACGTGGCTGTGGCCTATGCACAAGGCGTCACCAAGGGCACCGACGACACGCACTTCTCTCCGCTCCGCACACTCACCCGGGCGCAGATGATCACCATGGTGGCTAGGGCGGCCGGTCTGGCGGAGCCTCCCGAAGCCTACGAGCCGCCCTTCGCTAGGTTTGCCGGGGTGCACTACGGGCCCGCGCGGGCGGCGGCCTATGCGGGTCTTCTGGATGGGTTGGTAGGCATTGGTCCCGGCTACGACCTCGGTGCGCCGGCCACCAGGGGAGAGGTATGCGCGGTGATCTACGAGCTGCTGCAGTAGCGAACTCGATACTCCGAGTCGAGCATGTGAAACACCACGTGGTCGATGAAACGGCCTTCCCGGTAGATCCACTCGCGTTCTCTCCCGCTTTCGACGAACCCGAGTCTCCTATAGAGATCAAGCGCCCGCTCATGATGCTCGTCGGCGCGTATGCAGACGCTGTGCAGTCCCAGCGTAAGAAAGGCGAACCGGAGACAAGTGACGATGGCGTCCGCGCCGTATCCCTTGCCCCAGTCCTGCTTTGAGCCGATCACCAGTCCCATCTCGGCGTGTCTGTGCACGAGACTGACGTCGCCGAGGCCGACGTGGCCGATGAAACGGCCTTCTTCAGCCACGTGGACCTCGAAGTCGAAGCAGTCGGAAGAGGTCGACCGCGAGTCGTAGAAACGCTCTTCGTCTTCGCGGGTGAGCGGGACGGCGCCGACCAGGAGGTAGCGGTGGACCTCAGGATCGTTCAGCCATGCCCTGATCGTCTCGGCGTTTCTCCGGTCAAGTTCGGTCAGATAGACCCTCTTACCTGCGATCACGTCGTCACCTCGGTGGGGCGGAAGTAGTCCCTCAAACAGCGCGCCTGCGATGGACTAGCGGCCGGCGCCCGGCTGAAATCCGGCCACGATAGCCTCGAACTCCGGTTGTTTCTCGTCCCAGTTCTCAGTGGCCGCCTGGAGGGTCAGCTGGTACTCAAGGTCGCCGGCGAAAAGGAAGTAGAAGGTCGAGGTGGTCGGCGTGCCGTCGGTCGTGGAGGTGTATGTCACCCTGTAGCCATCGATGGCATTCACGGAGGCATCCGATAGGTCCTCCGTTCTCGTCCACCCGCCCTGAGCCTCGAGGTCGTTCAACATACTCTCGACCTCGCTCTTGATCTCGGACATCATGGACTCCTCGACCGCGACCGCCAGCTCGTATACGGACACCTGGAAGAGGTCGATGTAGTAGTCTCCCGCGACGGCTCCGTCAGGATCGTAGACGCTCACGCCGCCCTCTGAGCCGCTACCAGCGGTGACGTCGGCGGTGCCACCCTGCTGCACTATCCAGTCGCCGGGGTATTGGAAGCTGTAGCCATAGTCTTCGTCGACGTACGTCTTGGTCTCACTCGTGGTTTCGCCGCAACTGAGATCGAAGCCGGCGCTACACCCGGCCGGCACGAGTCCTAGGACCAGGGGGAGGAGAACGATCGTTACCACCATGGACGTCGGACGCCGGGCTCGATTGTTCACTGGTCCTCCTTCACTCGGCCGGGTGCGTGATCGCACCCATTGTGCCATGCTTGGAGAACTCGATTCAAAATGAAGCCGGGCCGGTCTATCATCGAGGGCGGGCGGCCGGCCGATTCTAAGAGGAGGGAACCATCGGCAACCGAAAGCAGAGAGGGATAAGAGTCGTGATGGGATCTTCGCCGTTCCTTCGTCTCTCTCATCGCATGAAGATCCGGGCGCTGGGCGCGATGGCTGCCTTAGTGATCGCTTTGCCCCTGGGCCTCAGCGGGTGCGTGGCGGTCACCTCCGTGCAACTGAACAGCGGTTCAGACGCGGGACCTGCTCATCGGATCGTCGTGTCGTTCGAGGCTACTCGGGACGGCTCCGGCCCGGTGCGCGGAGTCGTCGGACTGCGGATCCCCGAGGCCTGGGAAGTCGAATCCGTCAGCTTCACCGGCGACCTGACCGGGACCGCGACAAGGTCCATCGTGATGGAACGGGTGTACGCGCAGGAGTGGGAGGCATCGGTCGGGCCCGGCTACAACGGACCCAAGCCCGGGTATGAATGGTGGGTCGGGTACAGCCCGGCCGGCACGTGGGTCGAAGGCGATGAAGCCCAAGTCACGTTCGAGATCGATACCCATGGTCGGGGCGGCACCTATTTGCTCGACCTTGTGACCGGGATCGCCGATGAAGGGTCGGCACCGGCGGACATCGAGGACGTCACAAACGACCATGCCTTGTGGTATCTAGGGAGCGCCGGGGCGAAGCCGGCCGGAGTGCTTCTCGACCAGGCCGTGACGGTCTACGCCTTCACCGACGTCCACCCGGGTGCCGCCCACTTCGATGCGATCCAGGGGATGGCTTCTCGAGGGCTTGTAGCCGGATATCCGACCGGCGAAGGCCACAGCGAGTTCAGGCCGGCCGCCGCCGTGTTTCGCGCCCAGTTCGCGAAGATGATCGATGGAGCTCTTGGGCTGACGGTGGAGGAGGCCATGGCGCCTCCGGTCCTCTTCACCGACCTGGGTCCTGACGATGCCACCGGCCTGTACCCGCACGAGTATGTGTGGGCCGCCTATCAGCAGGGCATCATCAAGGGATACAGCACGGGTGTCTTCAAGCCTTATGTGGCGATCAGCCGGGGTCAGGTGGTCACGGTGACGGTACGTGCCCTCCAGGCGCGGCGTCCGGCTGCGCTGGCCGCTCCTCCTACCGGCTACGTGCAGACCTGGGGCAATGATCTGTCTTCGGAGCACCGAGCGAACGCCGCCGTGGCCGAATACAACGGCCTGCTCGAGGGCCTGCTTCCGGGGACGGCGGCCGCCGATGGGAACGCACCCATGTCGCGGGGAGAGGTGGCTCAGTTGCTCTGGAACATGATGGCCTTCATCGGCCCCTGACGCGTGGGTGGGACCCGCCTGGACTGCGCCGCCGCGCGGAGGGGCCTGGCTCGCGGAGCAAGGGCCGCCCGCCTAGGTTACACTGCATCACAGCCCCGCACTGCGCCGGGGTCTCACTCCGAATCCCAGGGAGACGGCGATGGAAGCGCGCATCATCGGACTCAAAGGATGTGGGAAGACCACATTGGTGGCGGCTCTGGCCGAGGGAAGGGGAGAGGGCCACATAGCCACCGTGCACGTGGGCGATCCTCGGGTGCGGACCTTATCCGAGATCTTCCAGCCCAAGAAGACGACCTTCGCGGAGTTCAAGGTCCAGGAGGTGGCTTGGCCGGAGGCCGGCGTCCGCAAAGGAGAGATGGAACGCTACCTGGATTCGCTCGCCGGCGGCCAACTGTACCTTCAGGTGTTGCGCGCGTTCCACAGTGACATCCTGGGTGAGCCGGCCCATCCGGAGAGCGACCTGGAAGAACTCGACCGGGAGTTCCTCTTGTCGGACCTCATCCGCATCGAGCGCGCGTTCGAGCGGGCCAAGAAGGCGCCGTTGCCCGAGATCGGTAGGAAGGCGCTGACTCGCTGCCGGGAGGCCTTGGAGAGCGAGGTCCCTCTTCGCGAGGTGGAGTTCGATGAAGGCCAGTCAACCTTCATCAGGGGATACCAGTTCTTGACCCTCGTCCCGCAGCTTCTACTGGTGAACACAGAGTCTGACAGCACGTGGGATCCGGCGGCATTGGGAGCGCGCGTCCGAGAGCGGCACGTCGTCGCCTTTCCGTTCCCCGATGCTCTGGAGGTGGCCCGGTTGTCCGCGGAGGAGCAGGCCGAATATGCAGTCGCTCTGGGTCTTCCTGGGCCGGCGGCCGAAGTCGTGGCTCAGGCGGCCTTCAGCCAACTAGGGCTGATAAGTTTCCTTACGACCGGCAGTGACGAGGTGCGCGCTTGGCCCATCCGGGCCGGAGAGACCGCACGCGAGGCCGCGGGTGCCGTCCACTCCGACATCCAACGCGGCTTCATCCGGGCGGAGGTGGTTGCGTTCACCGACTTCATGAGCCATGGGGCCAACATGAAGGCCTGCCGTGATGCGGGGGTGCTTCGGATCGAAGGCAAGGACTACGTAGTCGCAGACGGGGACATCATCAACTTTCGGTTCAACGTATAGGTCTTGACTCCGAGCCCGTCGTCTCTGGGCGCGTCACCACCACGCGCGGCTTGCTCAGCCCTCAAAACCACGCGTGAGATTGTACACAGCCTTGTCGAAGAAGACCGCGAAGCGGCTCTGAAGCTCCATGACCCGGTAGGCATCTACCGGACGGTCCCATACTCCCTCGGAGCGCGCGTACATCCAGATCTGTTTCTTCAGAAGCATGACCTCGGAGAGCATCTCATGCACCGCTACACCCTGCGAGCGCCGGCGGGCTCCCAGGTCTCGATAGAACGCTCTGATCTCCTCTTCAGTGCTCTCGCCTTCGAGCCAACGGCCCAGAAGCTTGAGTCCGGTTGTACATTCGGTCAGGAGGGACTCGGGGTCGAGGCGCATGTAGCGAAGAGTGGTCCGGTTGGAGCGTACGTCTGCCAGCCAGAGTCTGGCCACGTAGGGGGCGTTCTCGGTCACGAAGCCGACCAGGCTGGTGGACAGCATCTCAGCCCCGGTCCCATCCTCCAGACGGTGGAAGGAATCGTGGATGGCCCAGTCGTCCCGATGGAGGTCGGCGCACAGACGTATCGCCTTCTCGTTCGACGGAAAAGCAAGCGGCGGAAGGTGATCGATGGGGAAGTACGCGACTTCGTCCGCATCGTCGCCGGCCGTCTCATCACCCGATATCTTCTCCACCTCGAACGTGACGACCAGCAGGTCACCGTAGAACTCGCTACTCCACGAATCGGCGTCGATCAACCGGCAGACCCGCCCGACGACTCCGGCCTCTTCTCGCAGTTCCCTGAGCGCAGCCTGGGCGATGGTCTCACCCATCTCGGCGAATCCGATCGGTAAGCACCACATGCCCTTGTTCGGGTGGATCCCGCGCTTGACTAGGAGCACCCGCCGGTCGTAGTCGAGTACCAGGGCGGCGGCTGCCGGAACAGGGTTCTCGTAGAAGACCGCCCCGCACAAGGAGCACACATCACGGGGGCGGTCTCCCACCTGCTGCACTTCGACGGCGCCGCCGCATTTCGAGCAAAAGCGGGCGTTCAGTCGACCGGCTCCCCTGATACCTGCAGGTACACATGTGAACCGGAGTCATGGGTATAGAGGGCCAGAGCCTCACCCAGGTCCTCCGGACATCCGCGGACTTTGCCCAGTTGCGTCTTGCCGGCCGTGACGACCTCCCCGATCGAGACGACCGGGTCACTGATGAAGAGCAGGGAAACAGTGATGCCGCTGGACTTCTCCGGCCGGATGTCTATCTGCACGTCGGCATACTTGCCGTAGAGCAGGTACTCCTTGACACCGGTCACGACTCCTGAGACGGGCGCCGTCACAGGGGAACCTGGAGGAGCGCCCACCAGAACCGACGTATTGGGCTCGCCCTCTGTCCCTTCCAGCACGTAGTAGCGTACGGCCGGCTGCGAGGAAAAGATGCTGCGGAAGAAGCGGACCAGCGCGTTCGAGTTGGCTTGGTCGCCGATAGGAGTCAACGGTATGGCCCGCTCATCGCTTACTGCCTGGTAGGCGATGATGGTGGCGTCGCCCGCGGCGACCGGGAGCAACAGGTTGCGATCGCCCAGTCGTGCGAACACGGGCCGGTCGGTGCCGCCGGCGGCGATGGGAGCCGTAGATGAGCGGACGCCGCCGACCCCAAGGGTGTCGTCGCCGACTGTTTCGGTGGTGCCGCCGGCAGTCACGGCGATGACGATGCCTGCGATGACGAGACATGCCACAGCAAAGCCCAAGGCGAACCGCATCCTTCGCCTGCGGTACACCCTCTCAAGGCGACGCCTGCGCCTCTGCACATCCTGCCGGCGCTGAATTTCGGCTGCGTATGCCCCTTCTCGCATTGACCCAACCATAGCATCTTGAGGCCTGAATGCCCAGTTCAGCAGCCACTTCGGGAACTGACCGGCATCCCAGACCATCCGCCGCCCGGGTTCCCAGGCACTTGAACGCCCGGGTCGAGAGGCTGCTAATCTTCTCAATAGGAGCAACGCTCCCGCGGGCGGGCCGATGACAAGGAGGACGCAGGTGCGTGTCACAATACCGCGATGGGTCCAACTGATCCTGATCCCGGTCGCGATCTTCCTCGCCCTCTACTTCAGCAAGGCGGCGAGCCACGCCGTCTGGGTCTTCCTGGTCTCGACCATCATCGCGCTGCTTCTGAATCCCCTGGTCCTCGGCATGCGGCGCATCAAGTTCCCGCGCTGGCTTGGGGTACCCATCGTCTACTTGGCATTCGTGGCTGTGGTCGTGGTGTTGGTCATCTTCTTGGGGCCCCTGCTTGTGGACCAGTTCCAGCGTCTCTTCAACGCCGTGCCCGGCTGGCTCGAGGCGCTGAGTGACCTCCTAGGCGATCTCGAGGTTTGGCTGGCTTCTCGCGGCGTCGATATCAGCCTGCAGTTCGACGCCGCCGATATCATCGACTGGCTTGAGACGCACGGTACCGAATCCTTAGGGACGTTGGTCACAGTGGGCTGGAGTGTGGTCGGAGCGATTGTGAACCTGATTCTCACCGTCATCGTGAGCTTCTACATGCTCATCGACGGCAATCGCATCTTCCGTTTCCTGTGCCGCCTGGCGCCGGGCGAACCGGGAGTGAAAGCGGCCTATGTGCGCGGTCTTCAGACGGCGTTCAGCAAGTTCGTGCGCGGACAGGCTCTGCTGGGCGCGACCATCGGCCTGGTGTGTGGGCTGGCCATCTGGATCCTCAGCTGGGAGCTGGTGGGGGTCTGGCCCGAGGGCGGTCAGTACGCCCTGCTCTTCGGCTTCTGGGCCGGCCTGACTGAATGCATCCCCTACGTGGGGCCGTGGATCGGCGCAGTGCCTCCCGTGATCGCCGCCTTCTTCCACTCCCCGCTGACGGCCCTCATCGTGATCATCATCTATTTTGTGGTGCAGCAGTTGGAAAGCCACATCCTGGCTCCGAACATCGTGGGAAGCTCGGTGGGGGTCCATCCTCTCATCGTCATCTTCGCGCTGCTGGCTGGGGCTCAGATCGGTGGGATCCTTGGGATGCTCGCTTCGCTGCCGCTCCTCGCCATGCTGAAGCACACGCTCACCTTCTATGAGTTCAAGATGTCGAAAGCCCCCTGGGCCGGCGATGACGGCATCGCGATCATCCCGGCTCGGTCGGGTGCTCCTCCACCGCGGCGGGTGAAGCCGCCGGGAGCATCCGATGAGTGAAGGGCCGGGCTCCGGGCTCCATGTAGGTGGCGGAGGTCCGTCGATATTGTTACAATCGCCAGTTGCCGGGACGGAACCCCCGGGATCCGAACAGTAGCAGGTCGATGGAGAATATTCGCCAGTTCTTCGCAACCCAGTTGCGCAGGGCCTTCACTCCGATGCTGGCTGCCCTCCGACGGTTGAGGATAACCCCGAACGAGGTCACCATAGCCGGCACCATCCTCAACATGGTTGCGGCTGCGTTGGTCGTCGCCGATCATCTCATCTACGCGGGTATCGTCTTTCTCGTGGCCGGGTGTTTCGATATGCTTGATGGGGCCTTGGCGCGGATGGCTCAGAAGGTCACGCGGTTCGGAGCATTCCTTGACTCGACTCTCGATAGGGTTTCGGAGGGGGTCGTCCTCGCCGCCATCGCATACCTGTTGGCTGCCGAAGGGCATGCGATCGACGCGGCTTTGGTGGTGCTCGCACTCATGGGTGCTATGTTGGTAAGCTACACTCGCGCTCGTGCAGAGAGCCTCGGAGTCGAATGCAAAGTCGGGATCATGAGCCGGCCCGAGCGGGTCATCCTCATCGCCCTAGGCCTCTTCTTCGATGTGCTGCCGTATGTGATCTACATAATGCTGGCTCTGACCGTGGTCACGGTCATCCAGCGCGTCGTCCATACCTACCGCCAACTAGGCAGGCAAGAACAATAGGGAGGATTCGTTGAGCGACAAAGTACGGGTGGGCATCATCGGGGTAGGGAATTGTGCATCTTCCTTCATCCAAGGGGTGCATTTCTACCGCAACGCCAAGGCCGACGAGTTCGTCCCCGGCCTGATGCACGTGAACCTCGGCGGATACCACATCTCCGATATCGAGTTCACCTGCGCCTTCGACATCGACAAGACCAAGGTGGGCAGGGATCTGTCGCAGGCAATCTGGGGCGGGCGCAACTGCACGGTGAAGTTCTGCGACGTGCCCGAGATGGGGGTCAAGGTCCACCGGGGCATGACCCACGACGGCCTGGGCAAGTACCTGTCGGAGGTCATCGAGAAGGCCCCCGGCCCGACCGACGACATCGTGGGCATCCTCAAGGACACCAAGACCGACGTGGTGGTCAACTACCTGCCGGTGGGCAGTGAGATGGCGACCAAGTGGTACGTGGAGCAGATCCTGGATGCCGGCTGTGCCCTGGTCAACTGCATCCCGGTCTTCATCGCCCGCGAGAAGTACTGGCAGGAGAGGTTCGAGGAGCGCGGGCTCCCCGTCATCGGCGACGACATCAAGTCGCAGGTGGGCGCCACCATCGTCCACCGGGTGCTCACCAAGCTCATGCGTGACCGGGGCGTGCGCCTGGAGCGCACCTCGCAGCTCAATGTAGGCGGCAACACCGACTTCCTCAACATGTTGGAGCGCTCCCGGCTGGAGAGCAAGAAGATCTCGAAGACCAACTCGGTCACCTCGCAATTGGATTACGACATCGGCAGCAAGAACATCCATATCGGTCCGTCCGACTACGTCGAGTGGCTGGACGATCGCAAATGGGCGTACATCCGCATGGAGGGCCGCACCTTCGGCGATGTGCCTCTCAACATCGAACTGAAGCTCGAAGTGGTCGACTCTCCTAACTCCGCCGGCATCGTCATCGACGCCGTGCGGTGTGCCAAGCTGGCGCTCGACCGCGGCATCTCGGGTGCTCTGTTCGATCCGGCCTCATATTTCATGAAATCGCCGCCCATCCAGTACGGCGACGATGAGGCTCGGCGGCGGACCGAGGCCTTCATCTCCGGTGAAGCCGCCTGCGAGTGACGTAGAAGGAGACCGGGGGCCGGGGCCCGGGCGACCTGCGGATGAGTCGCCCGGGCCCCGGTTTCTCGAGGACCGCATGTGGCTGCAGATCTGCACATAGCCCTGGTGACGCCGTTCTCGTGGAGCGTGCCTAGCGCCGTGAATCAACACGTCGCCGATCTGGCGTGTGAATTGAAGAACCGAGGCCACCATCCCGTCGTGGTCGTGTCGTCCGATGCGCCCGCCGATGAAAGGCGGATACGGGCGCTTTTCCACCGCTCTCGGGGCCGGGTCGTGGCCCTGCTGCGCGACTATCGCGAAGGCGCTGAGCCGGACGGACTTCTCCTCCCGCCGGCCGGCGTCGGGCCGCTCGAACGGGAAGCGGGGGTGCCCGTCGTTCCTCTGGGCTCCAGCTTCCCGGTCCGGTTGAACGGCGGGGTCGCCAATCTCGGCCTGCCGGTGGACGTGACCTCCCGGCTCGAGAAGCTCATGTTGGGCGCCGGTTTCGACCTCGTGCACGTGCACGAGCCTTTGGCGCCGTCACTCAGTTTCACCGCGCTACGAGAGACACGCAGCCCGGTGGTGGGCACCTTCCATCTCACCCCACTGGGCGTGGCGGCGTACGAGCTGGGGCAGGCGGTCTTGGATCGCTTCTTCTTGAGGCTCGATGCCCGTATCGTCACCTTCCGGTCCGGCCGCGATATCTTGGAGGATCTATACCCTGGACGGTACGAGGTGGTTCCGTGCGGCACCGGTTTGGCGCCTGCTGTGCCGGCCACCGCCTGCCCGTCGGCTCGAACCGGCGTCGCGAAGCCGTTCGCCCTCTACGTATACCGAGGCGACGGGCGCCGTTCGCACCGTGCCTTGCTGCGGACCCTCCTGACCGCGTTCCCGACCGACCTCGATGAGGTCTCCATCGCTT
This sequence comes from Actinomycetes bacterium, assembly GCA_021372435.1. GTDB lineage: Bacteria > Actinomycetota > Thermoleophilia > RBG-16-64-13 > RBG-16-64-13 > RBG-16-64-13. Next base: position 92,448 of record JAJFUK010000086.1, read on the forward strand.
ACCACCGAGCGTCGGTTAAGCGTTGGGTCCCGCGCAGCATTCCCCGGAAGCTACGGGCGCAGGTGACACTCCGCGAATTCGACACCCCTGCCGATCTGACGCCCTTGTACCAGGCGGCCGCCGTTACCATCCTGCCTTTCCTCGGCGGGGAATGGCTCTGTGCCACGGCCGCCGAGGCCTCCGTCCATGGCTGCCCCGTGGTGGGGCCCGATCTCGCCCCGGTGCGTGACTTCGTCAGCGGGCCCACGCCGGGCGGGGTGTTCTCGCCGACGGAGTCTGCGTCTCTAGGTGCGGCGATCCGAAGCGTGCTGGGGCGAACGGAATCGTCGGAGTCCCGCTGTGTCGAGGCTGTGGCCGCTCCCTCCCCGGGTCCCTGTGAACACACCATCGGGGCCGTCGTCGACAAGCTCGAGCGGATCTATGGCGACACCATCGCGGCCACGAGTGGGCGCCGCGGTATCGTGGCGAAGACTCCAGTGGCCGGCTACTCGCTTCACGTGCGCGGCATCGGGGAGATGTCCACCCGGCGGCGTATGCGCCACGCCGCCGCGGGACCGGCTCGACCCGATTGGATCAACGCCGACCTCCATGTGCATTCGAACTACTCCAAAGACTGCGCCAGTCCCGTCGAGGCGATCCTGAACACTGCCCGCGAGATCGGGCTGGGGGCTCTGGCCATCGCCGACCACAATGAGATCCAAGGCGCGTTCTTGGCCCGGGAGCTCGCCAAGGACGACCCCATCATCATAGTCGCCGAAGAGATCAAGAGCGCGGAGGGCGAGGTCATCGGACTCTTCCTGAGCAAAGCGATCCCTCCGGCCCTCAGCTTCGATGAGACCCTATCGCTCATCAAGGAACAGGGTGGGCTCGTCTACGTGCCCCATCCCTTCGACGCGTTGCGGACCACTCCCTCCTACCGCACACTCGTGGACAACCTGCACCGCATCGACGTCATCGAGATCTACAACGCCAAGGTGGCGCTGTCCTCCTTCAATCTGAGCGCTGAGCGTTTCGCAGCCAAGTATAACGTCGTAGCCGGTGCGGGCAGTGACGCCCATGTTCTGCAGGGTCTTGGCACCGCGATCATCCGCATGCCGCGCTTCGACGACCCGCAGAGCTTCATGGCCGCTTTGTGGGAAGCCGACATCATCGCACGCCGCAGGAACCTTCTGTATCTGCAGTCTCTCAAGCTGCTGCAGACCACCCTCGACCGGGTTTTACCAGAGGATTAGCGGGTTCCGAGGGCCAAGCTTCGACCTCTCGGGCCGGAGGAATTCGTCCACCGTGCGCCAATATAGTCTTTGCCCTTGCAAGATGAGAGCCGGGTAAACAACTGCGAAGCCGGTGCGATCGAAATCGTGAGAGACCCATCACCCGCCCACGAAGCTAACGAGATCTACCGCAAGCTGGAAGAGCGGGCGATCGAAGAAAACAACGATCTCAACCACCGCGTGGTCCACTGCCGTAAATGCCTGCACGGAGAGTTCCTTCCAACGGTAGGTTCTGGGCATCCACTGGCCGACATCTTCCTGCTCAAGTACCAGCCGCGGTATCTGGAAGTCACGGAAGGCGTGGCCTTCTATGGTCGCTCGGGGACCGCGGTGCTCAAGAGCATGGAACGCCTTGGCGTGAACCCCTTGGTCGTGTACGGGACGAACCTCGTGAAGTGTCACGATGTGAAAGTCGAGGAGGGTGAGAAGAACTGCCCGCCGTACTGGCTGGAGGAGTTTCACATCACGCAACCTCGCATCATCGTGGTGATGGGCAGGCCGACGCTCGACGCGGTCAACCGACAACGAGTCGCGGGGATGAAGAAGCTGGCTTGGGACCCGGGAGCTCTTCAGGACTTCACCGCTTTCTGCAAAGCGCTCGTCACGCCGGACATCGACGACTGTCTGGATGAGGAGCAGGCGAAGGGCGAGTTTTGGAAGGCGTTCAGGAACCTGGGCGAGTGGATCCGAGACCAACCGCCCTACTAACACTCGTCTCAAAAGGGGATTGTGCCATCGGAGGTGCCCTTGCCGGGCCACCTCCGCGTCGTTCTTAGGCAGGGTCCTTGACGATCCGCTGGGCGAGGGCGAGGAGCGCGGGGTGAGCGACATCCTGTTCATCAGATAGCGGGGTCCTATTCGCCCTGGTTCTCCCGGCCCGCTCGCGGTCCTGCGCCTTAGAACTCGTTTCAAAATGAAGCCGCGGCCGCCCAGTGCGCGCCGGACGGCGCGATAGCGCGTCCTCGGTCGCGCCAATAGCGCTGTTATTCACGCTCCCCGCGCCCTTCTCTCGCACTCGCCCGGCTCGTCCCTTGCGGCGGAGCTTCATTTTGAAACGAGTTGTTGTGCTCCGCGGTAGACATGGACACGCCGTCTACACTTGGTAGCACCTCTAATCCAATCAGGCCGTTCTTCGCTACAATACGTGTGTCACTGCGTGTCTGGGGTCTCGGGTGAGCGAAGAGGAAGCCGTGCTATGAGCCACTATCCGCATCTATTGTCGCCTATCAGGGTCGGGAACGTCGTCTTGAGGGACAGGTTGGTCGCGACCAATGCCCTGCCTCACTTCTTGCAGGGCCCGGAGACGTTTCCGAACGATCAGGTGATCGCCCATGTCGCCGGATTAGCTAGGAACGGTGCCGCGATCGTCCAGTTCGCCGATTGGTCGAACCCCGAGCAGCGTTCGGCCTTCAACCCGGACGGCAGGCGCTTCCCTATGTACGACCTCTCGGATCCCAGCGTCCACAACTACCTGTGTCAACTGGCCGAGGCCGTTCATTTCTACGGTTCCAAGCTGTCGTTGGCGCTCATGGAGTTCGGACCCAAAGGCTATGAGGTCTGCGATTCGCCCGCGCTGGATCCCGACTTCGAGATCGACATGACCGATCTGGCGGTCATGTCCCGGGTGGGCGCGAAGCTGTTCAAGAAGGATCCGGGTCCGGCCAAGGCTATGACTGAAGACAAGATGCGCGAGATGGCCGAGGAGATCGCGCAACGCTGCAAGTTCTACCAGGATCTGGACTTCGACATGTGCTCCATCCACATGTCGTACCGTCTGACCATGCCCGGCCGGTTCCTGTCCCCGATCAGCAACAAACGCACCGACGAATACGGCGGCGGTATCGAGAATCGGGCCCGCTTCCCGCTGGCCATCTGCCGGCGCATCAAAGAGGTCTGCGGTGACGATTTCCTGGTCGAGGTGCAGGTGAGCGGGGAGGAGCCCGGGGGTACGACTCTCGAGGAGACCGTGGCTCTGGCCAAGATGTGCGAGGGCGTCGTCGATATCATGCAGATCCGGGCCCCCGATGCCGACCTCTCCCACCCCATCGGCTACAACTCCGTCGAGCACGCCCCCGTCACTTTGCCGTACGCGGCGGCGATCAAGGAAAGTGGGGCGAGGGTCTTAGTGGAGCCCATCGGCGGCTTTCAGGACCCGGATGACATGGAGGAGTACATCGCTTCGGGCAAGGCAGACCTTATCGGCCTGGCCCGGGCCTTCATCTGCGACCCGCACTACTACGAGAAGATCTGGCAAGGTAGGCCCGATGACATCGTCCCCTGCATCCGCTGCAACAAGTGCCACGTTCCCTCTCTCACGGGTCACTGGGTGAGCATCTGTTCGGTCAATCCGGTGATGGGCCTGACCACCCGCATGCCGCTGATGGTGTCCCCGCCGGCTGCGAAGCTCAAGGTCGCCGTGGTCGGTGGTGGACCGGCCGGGATGGAGGCTGCGATCGTGGCGGCAGAGCGGGGCCACGACGTGACTCTGTACGAAAAGAGCGGTTCGTTGGGGGGACAGCTCCGCATCGCCGACGTATCCAGAGCGAAGTGGCCCGTGCGGAACTTCAAGGACTACCTGGTACGCCAGGTGTACAAACGCGGTGTCCACGTGGTGTTGAACACGGGAGCCACCCCGGATCTCATCCGCACGGGAGGGTACGACGCTGTGCTGGTGGCAGTGGGGTCGGTCCCCAGTATCCCCGATATTCCGGGGGCGGACGCGGGATTCGTGCGCACCCCCATCAGCGTGTACCGAGAGCACGAGTCCTTGGGCAGGCGGGTGGTCGTGGTCGGCGGCTCGGAGACCGGCACCGAGACCGGCATGTATCTGGCGGAGAACGGCCATGAGGTCGTCGTCCTTACGCGACAGGACCGTCTGGCCTATGACGCGACGCCTATCCACTACGTGGAGATGGTCCGCCATGCCTGGCAACAACTGGAGACCTTCAGCTTCGTCACCAATGCCGTCACCACCGCCATCAAGAAAGGCGCGGTGACCTATCGGCAGGCCGACGGCGTGGAGAAGACCATCGAGTGCGACGACATCGTGGTGGCGGGTGGCATGAATCCACGGTGGGACGAAGCCCTCAGTTTCCACGGCACTGCCGATCGTTTCTTCATGATCGGCGATTGCAGAGAGGTAGGCAGCGTGCAGACTTCCATAAGGAGTGCGTTCGGAGCGGCCTCGCAGCTCTGAAGCCGGCGCCGGTCGCCCGGCCTTCTGCCTCAAGGCGCGAGTCGACGGTCGTGCATGCCGCCCACTCGGGATCGGGGCCGGCGTCTCGCCGGCCGGCATAGGTCCTATAGGGGCGCCGGTGCACCTATGCGCGACATCGATGCCACGCACTCGACATGAGGCGTATGCGGAAACATGTCCACAGGGGTGACGCGCTCGAGGCGGTAGCCGTGTTCGACCAACTGGGCGGCGTTGGGAGCCAGGGTAGCCGGGTTGCAGGAGACGTACACGATGCGCGACGCTCCGGTCTCGCCGATGCACGCTGTGGCCTTCTTGGTGAGGCCTGCTCTGGGCGGGTCGACGATGATCACGTCGGGTTTGTCGACCCCAGCCGGTAGAGGACGGGAGCCGTTGCTTGCCTCCCGCAATACCTTCGCCACCTCTCCTTCCAAGAAGACGGCGTTGGTGATGTGATTAAGCGTGGCGTTCTCTTGGGAGTCCCTGATCGCGGCGGACACGCTTTCGATCGCCAGCACTGCTCCGGCGCGCCCGGCGAGCGAGAGGCCGATGGAGCCGACACCTGAGTAGAGGTCCCAGACGACCGGCCTGCCGGACAATACCGGTCGGTCTGAGCCCAGCGGCCCGCCTCCGACGGCCGTCTCGCGGCCGCACGATCGGGCCGCTTCGAGTCCGGCTTCGTGGGCGATGAGTCCGTAGAGCGCATGGGCCATCAGGGTGTTGGTCTGAAAGAAGGCGTCGACCGATACCTTGAGAGTGATGCCTGCGACTCTTTCCAAAAGGTACGGGCGACCCCACAGCGTCTTCGCCCCCAGTCCTGAGCTGATCTCCGCCCGGCCGCCGTTCACCGCGTGGAGTACCCCCACGACCTGAGGGTGAGCGGTGCGCACCCGCTCGACAAGACCGCCGGCATCCGGCAGGTCCTCGGAGGCCGTGACCAGACTGACCAGGACCTCATCGCCCTGTTGCGCCGAGCGAACCAGAAGGTGTCGCGCGAAGCCTGTCCCGCTACGAGGGTCCCAGCCGGGAAGACCCTGGTCGCGCAACCATCCTTCCACCGTGGCGCGCACCCGCTCGATGATCGGGGGCAAGAGGTGGCATTCGGTCAGCGGCAGCACCGTGTCCCAGCGGCCGGGCGGTCTGAACCCGATGACGGCGCCCGTGTCGGCCGTTCCTACCGAGAAATCGGCCCGGTTGCGATAGCGCCAGGGGTCGGCCATCCCCACGATGGAAAGCAACTCGAAATCGTGTAGGCCTCCGAGGTGCTCAAGGGATTCGCCCACTTGGCGGGCTTTGTAGTCCAGTTGCACGCCGTAATCCAGGGCCTGCCAACTGCATCCACCGCAGCGGCCGAAGAAGTGGCAGCGGGCCGGCTGTCGATCCGGCGAGGGAGCGAGGAGCTGCTCTACGCGGGCCTCGGCGTAGTGCTTCTTTTGCCTTGTGACCCGGGCGCGAACGGAGTCTCCGGGCACCGCGCTGCTCACGAAGACGACGAAGTCATCGACCTTAGCGATGCCCTTGCCGCCGAAGGCGAGCCCGGAGATCTTGAGGTCGACGACTTGGTTCTTCTGGAGCCTTGGGTCGGGCGAGCTCATGCGCGAAGTATACGCATGGGGCCAGCGACCGGTGAGGCCGCCGGGCCCCTGAGGACGACGCGACCCGCCGGACCCCGGCATCTCACCCGCCGGAACTGGGTATCTCAACCGGCGGCCTGCGGACCTATACCGGCTGCTCCACCTTCTCGGCCGCCGACCCCACCTTTTCGAAGACCAGACTCAGGTTCCGTTCGTCGACGCGGATGGTATCGCCGTCGTGGAAATCGCCTTTGAGGAGTGCCAGCGCCACCTTGTCTTGGATCTCCTTCTGGATGAGCCGCTTCAGCGGCCGGGCTCCGTAGGCCGGGTCGTAACCCTGCTGCGCCAAGTAGGCCTTGGCCGCGTCGGTCACCTCCAGGGTGATGTCACGCTCAGCGAGGCGCCTGCGCAGGAGCCTCAACTGAATATCGACGATGCCCTTGATGTGCTCGGGAGTCAGGCGGTGGAAGATGATCACCTCGTCGACCCGGTTGAGGAACTCGGGCTTGAAGGTGGCCCGCATGAGCTCGGTGACACGCATGTCCATCTCGATCTCGGTGATGCCGGGGTCCAGGATGAACTCGCTGCCGATGTTGGAGGTCATGATGACCACCGTGTTCTTGAAATCGACCGTGCGTCCGTGGCCGTCGGTGAGCCGGCCCTCATCGAGGATTTGCAACAGTAGGTTGAACACATCGGGGTGCGCCTTCTCTATCTCGTCGAGGAGTACCACCGAATACGGGCGGCGCCGCACGGCCTCCGTCAGGTAGCCGCCTTCTTCATAGCCTACGTAGCCGGGCGGCGCCCCGATCAGCCTGGCCACCGAGTGGCGCTCTTGGTATTCGCTCATGTCGACCCTGATCATGGCCTTCTCATCGTCGAACAGGAACTCCGCGAGGGCCCGTCCCAACTCCGTCTTGCCCACACCGGTGGGTCCGAGGAAGATGAAACTGCCGATGGGCCGGTTGGGATCCTGCAGGCCGGCGCGGGCCCGCCGGATCGCGTTCGCCACCGCCTGGATCGCGTCGTCTTGACCGACGACGCGCTCATGAAGGCGCTCCTCCATGTGGATGAGTTTCTCTACTTCGCCCTCAAGCAGCCGCGCGACCGGGATGCCGGTCCACTTGGCCACCACCTCGGCGATGTCCTCCTCGTCGACTTCTTCTTTCAGCATCTTCACATCGCGCTGCAGTTCGTTGAGCCGCCGGTTCTCCTCCGCCAACTGCCGCTCGGCTTCAGGGATCTTGCCGTAGCGCAGCTCGGCCGCCTTTTGCAGATCACCGACCCGCTCGGCCTTCTCGGCCTCTGTCTTGGCTGCATCGATCTGCTCCTTGAGTGCCCGGATCTTGCTGATGGCCTCCTTTTCCGCCTGCCAGTGGGCTTTCATGCCGGCGGACTGCTCGCGCAACTCCGCCAGTTCGGCCTCGATGGCTTTGCGCCGCTCTTTAGAGGCTGCGTCCTTCTCCTTGCTGAGGGCGTGGAGTTCGATCTCCAACTGCTTGATGCGGCGCTCCACCTGATCGATCTCGGTGGGCATGGAATCGATCTCGATGCGGAGCTTGCTGGCCGCTTCGTCCACCAGGTCGATGGCCTTGTCGGGGAGGAAGCGGTCGGAGATGTACCGCTGGGAGAGCACCGCGGCAGCCACAAGGGCCGAATCCTGGATGCGGACTCCATGGTGCACCTCATAGCGCTCCTTGAGCCCGCGGAGGATGGCGATGGTGTCCTCCACCGAAGGTTCCCCGACCAGAATGGGCTGAAAGCGCCGTTCGAGAGCAGCATCTTTTTCCACATACTTGCGGTACTCGTCGAGAGTAGTCGCTCCCACTACCCGCAGTTCCCCACGGGCCAGCATGGGTTTGAGCATGTTCGAGGCGTCGACCGCGCCTTCGGCCCCGCCGGCACCGACGATGGTGTGCATCTCGTCGATGAACGTGATTATCTCGCCCTCTGAAGCAGCTATCTCCTTGAGCACGGCCTTGAGCCGCTCCTCGAACTCGCCCCGGTACTTGGCGCCGGCCACCAGGGCGCCGATGTCGAGAGCTATGACACGCTTGTTCTTGAGACCCTCCGGGACGTCTCCAGACACGATACGCTGTGCCAGTCCTTCTACGATGGCGGTCTTTCCCACCCCCGGATCGCCGATGAGGACGGGGTTGTTCTTCGTCCGGCGGCTTAGCACCTGGATCACCCGGCGGATCTCGTCGTCACGTCCGATCACAGGGTCGAGCTTGCCGCGACGCGCGAGATCGGTCAGGTCGCGCCCGAAGCGTTCGAGCGCCTGGTACTTTTCCTCGGCGTTGGCGTCCTCGGCTCTTTGTGAGCCACGGATGTCTTTGAGGACCTGGAAGATTCGGTCGCGCGTCACTCCGTGCCGCTTCAAGGTATCGCCCAACCAGCCCTTGTTTGCAGCCAGTCCCATCAGCACGTGCTCGGTGGAGACGTAGGCGTCCTTCATTCTGTCGGCTTCTGTTTGAGCCGTCTCCAAAGCCTCTTGCGTCTCGCGCGCGAAGCCCAACTGAGTGGCGCCACGCACTGTGGAAAAATAGCCGAGGCGTTTGTCCAACTCCGCCCGCAGCGCGGCGAGGTTGACCCCGACACGCTCGAAGATGGAGACAGTGAGCCCTCCTTCTTGGTCGAGTAGAGCCGCCATCAGGTGTTCAGGCTCGATCTGAGCGTGCCCTCGCTCCTGCGCAAGTCTCTGGCCTGCGGCCAGGGCCTCCTGGGCCTTCACAGTGAATCGTTCTAGTTGCATGTTGATCAGTGCTCCTTGTCTCCGCCGACGGCCGGGGACCGCGTATCTTCGTAGGTTGATGAAGAAAAGCTTATATGAGCTGGCTCATATTTGTCAAGCCGGTGGAGCCTATTACAAGCGCGATGGATACGATCATCGATCGGCGGGGTCAGAACGACGGTCTTGAATGGACGGGCGCTTCGGCCGTCCGCGCCTGCGCTGGGCTAGAAGCCGATGTCGGGGGGTTCAGTAACAGTCGTGGACGGCGCTGTGATGTCCGGCGGCAATTCGTCGGTCGGGATGACGGGGAGGAGGGTGGTCGTGGTGGTGCTGATGGTGGTGCTGGACGCGGGCGCCACCGCGTATTTGCTCTGGAAGAAACGGTCGTAGGTGATCGGGATGACGGGTTCGGCGAAATCCTCTTCGGGATAGTCGCGGTCGGCTTTGTACATGAATTTCTGCCAGATGACGGCCGGGAAGCTCCCCCCGGTCACCTTGATACCGTGCACGTTGTCCATAGGCACTTGGGCATCCCGGTTGCCTATCCACACCGAGGTGGAGAGATGAGGGGTGTAGCCGCAGAACCAGGCGTCGTACCATTCGGTCGCCGTGCCCGTCTTGCCGGCGGCGGGCCGGTCGATGTCGGCCTTGGTGCCGGTGCCGCGTTCGATGTTCATCTCGAGTATGCGGGTGGTCTCATAGGCCACGGCCGCTGATATGGCTTGGGTACGCTTAGGTTGCGCCTCCCAGATCACATCGCCGCTGGAGTCGGTGACGCGGGTGATGATGGTGGGCTGAACATACTGACCCTCGTTCGCCAGGGTCGCATACGCCGAAGCCATCTCCAACGGAGACACCCCGATGGTGAGCCCGCCCAGCACTATGGCCGGGTCGGCGTTGAGCTCCGAGGTGATGCCCATGCGATGCGCTACGTCGACGATCTGCTCGGCGCCCACATCAAGGGCCATCTGAGCGTAGACGGTGTTGTCACTTCGCAGGGTCGCTTGGACGATGCTCGAAGTGCCGTAGTAGCTGTTGCCGTAGGTCTTGACGTCCCACGGCTCCGGCGCACCCGGGTAGTCGAGGGTGACCGGCATGGACTCATAATATGTCGTATAAGGGTCGATGCCCCTCTCCAGCGCAGCCACCAGACAGAAGGTCTTGAAGGCGGAACCCGGTTGGCGCCGGCCCTGAGCCGCCAGGTTGAACTTGGAATCGTCGTAGTCGCTGCCTCCCACCATGGCCCGGATGTAACCCGTCTCGACCTCGATGCTTACCAGCGCGGCCGACGGGTCGCCCTCTTGGTCGAGCGTGCTGGTTATGGCTTCCATCGCCAGGTTCTGATAGGCGGGGTTGATAGTCGTCTCTACCCGGAGTCCTCCCCCGAAGACCATATCCTCCCCGAACATGTCGATGAGCTGTTTCCGCACGTATGCCACTACATACGGCTCCTGCACCTGTGTATACGGGGAGTACGGGGCCAGGTCAAGAGGCCGGTCCAGGGCCGCCTCCGCCTCGCCCTTCGTGATGAAGCCCAACTCGTACATCTTGTTGAGCACCTGGTCGCGACGTTTGAGGGCGGCCTCAGGGTGTCTGCGGGGGGAATATGCGCTGGGGGCCTGCGGCAGCCCGGCCAGTAGAGCAGCCTCGTCGATGGTGAGCTCCATGGGGTCTTTATCGAAGTAAGTGCGGGCGGCCGCCTCCACACCGTACGCGTTGGAGCCGAAATACACGGTGTTCAGGTACATGTCGAGGATCTCGTTCTTAGAGTACTTCCGCTCCATCTGCCAAGCCAAGACCATCTCGTTCCACTTGCGAGTGAAGGACATGTCGCGGCGATCGAGGTACAGGTTGCCGACCAATTGCATGGTGATGGTCGAAAAGCCTTCATCCACCCCTTCGGCTTGGACATTGGTGACAAAGGCGCGGACGAACCCTTCGAAGTCGACGCCGGTGTGGCTGTAATACCGCTCATCCTCGATGGAGACGAGGGCATGACGCATTATGTCCGGGATCTGTTTGCCGCTGATGACCGTCCGGTTCTCCTCGCCGTGAAGGTAGGCCAGCAGCGTCCCGTCGGCGGCGTAGATCTGAGTGGTCTCTGCCAGGGTGACCTCACCCTGGTCTTCGAGCGAGGGCAGATCCTGCTCGACGGCCGCCACGGCGTGCAGGCTGAACATGAACGCAGCCGCGAGGATGCCGACGGTGATGAGTGGGATAGCGACGAGGACGGCCACCAGGATGATCAGGCGGCGTCGTCCTACGGTCTGGGCCCGCCGTTCTCTTGCGCTGCGTCTTTCTCGACCGGTCCTCACCTTGACCTCAGACTTCATGAGCCGGTGTTCATCTTGCTGATCCGTCGTCCTTGGCGGACCTTTGACAGACGTATTCTAGCCCCAGCAGGTTTCCCGCGAATGCGAACGAGGCAAGAAACTCCTACAAGCTGGCAAAGCCTGGTCGGCGCGAGTATATTCCTTCAAGTCCTACAAGCCCGGGCCTGTTTCAACGAGAACGATTCTGAGGATAGGGGCCGGACATGTACCAGTGCGGGCGAAGCTCATATCGAGGAGGCTACCCAGGGCGGGTAGGGTCACCGGGGGGACTGGAGAGCCGCCGCTGCAGGGCAAGCCCGCCGCGACCACCCCGCTTTCTGTCGTCTGTCGCCGCTGGGCCGGCCGGCGCTCGCATCTTTCGCAGAGACTGTTCCTCTGTCGTCCTTCACGCGCAGCGCCGTTCCATCCAGTCTGACCCGGGAAACACAAGAAGGCCGGCAACTCGTCTAAAGGTCCACGGAATCCGTATGCAGCCAACAGAGGAGGGAAAGATGAAAAGCAGTCAGAAGCGGCACAGAACCCGCGCATCGACGGTACTCGCTCTGGGAGCCGTGGCCGTCCTGATGGTGTTGCTGGGAGCCGGCTCGGCAGTCGCCGCTCCCCCTTGGTCGGACGCGCCGAACAGCTGGTGGGTCAATACCTACAAAATAACCGATGCCCAGGCCGGCACAGTGTCTGATGGCTACCCTGACGGAACGTTCCGCCCCAGCTTAGCCGTCACGCGTGCCCAGTTTGCCAAGATGGCCGTCGAGGGCTTTGATCTACCTGTGGCAAACCCGCTCGTGCCGAGTTTCTCCGACGTTCCCAAAGCCAACTACTTCTACCAGTGGATCGAAGGAGCCGCCAGTGAAGGCATAATCGGGGGCTTCACCGACGGGAAGTTCCGTCCCAACAGCAGCATAATCAGGCAGCAGGTCAACTCCATACTGGGCAAGTACCTCTCGGGGAACGAACTTAGTCTGAGAGGCCACATTGCGGGTGATAGAGGCAACTACCCGACACTAGACGCCTGGTTCTCTGCGGAAGGAGCGGCGATTCTCGCTCGGTTCGCCGATGCGGCCGGCGTAGCCGCGGTCCATGCTGCTCCGACGGCTTACCTCGTTTACCATGAAGTGGTGGAGGGGAGCGGCAGCGGGGCTTATCGCTCCCTTGGGCCCAGCCAGAATATCACTCGGGCCCAAGCCGTCGCCATGATACTGCGGACGAGGGGAGTGACATTCTCCACCGTCCTGCCTACGATCACCCAGCTCAGCCCTGCTTTCGGGCCGGCTGAAGGCGGTAATACCGTCGTCATCACCGGCACCAATCTTAGCGGTGCGACTGTAGTCGAGTTTGGTGCCAAGAAGGCTGTGAGCTTCACCGTCAACTCGGCGACGCAGATCACCGCCGTAGCTCCTTCCGGTACGGCCGGGACCACGGTGGATGTAAGAGTGACCACTCCGGCGGGCACCAGCTTGACGAGCGCCGCCACCAAGTACAGCTACGGCATCCCGGTCATCACGCTGCTCAACCCGGCTGCCGGCCCGGCGGGGGGCGGCACCACCGTCGTCATCACAGGCATCAACTTCACCGGCGCGACCGCCGTGAAGTTCGGTGACAAGAACGCCACCAGCTTCACCGTCAACTCGGCCACCCAGATCACGGCCGTAGCTCCTTCCGGTACGGCAGGGACCACAGTGGATGTAAGGGTGACCACCCCGGGCGGCACGAGTCTCACCGACATGGCCAGCAAGTACAGCTACGGGGCGCCCACTGTGACCTCGCTCGATCCGGCGGCTGGGGCTCCGGCGGGCGGCAACGTGGTGCATATATACGGCACCGGGTTCACAGGGCTTAGCGGCGCAAGCGCCGTGAAGTTCGGGAGCAAGAACGCGACCACATATGCCGTCATCTCGCCCACCCATATCGAAGCGGTAGCTCCCTCGGGGAGCAACGGGACTACGGTTGATGTGACCGTGACCAACCCGGCCGGCACCAGCTCCACCAGCGGGACCGGCAACGACTACGCCTACGGTGCCCCGACCGTCACGACTGTGGTACCGAACAGCGGCGCTACGACGGGTGGGACCGCGGTCACCATCACCGGCACCGGGTTCGTGCCCGGCGCCATCGTGCGTTTCGGCGGCTCCAGCTATCCGGCGGCCAATGTCGTAGTGGTGAGCCCCACGAGCATCACCTGCGTCACTCCGGCACACTCGGCGGGCGAAGTCGAAGTCACGGTGACCACGGCGGCCGGAACCAGCTCGACCGAAGGTACCGGCAATAACTTCTTCTACGGGTTCGCAACCGCGCCGAGTCTCATTCAGCTGGCCAAGGGCAGCACGGCACCCGTGGGCGCGGTGACGGACGTCCAGATCCCGGCTCCCGGTGCCACCGACAATCATGGTGCAGTAACCGGCTGGGTAGCCGACTCGGCCGACAGGATCAAGTTCACGGTCATCGATGTGGCCCCAGCCGTCTCCACGATCACGATAAACGGGGCGCCGTATGCAAGCGGAACCGACTACAAGATCCTGTCTGCGACTCCGCTCACTATCGTCGTGACGACCGCAGAGACCGGCAAGGCCACCGCTGTGAGGACGTTCACGGTTTCTGTTGCTCCGGCTGCGGTGGTCAACATAGCGGCGATCTCCGGGGTGACCGTCCCGGTGACGGGCGCGACCCCGGTGACGACTATTGCAGAGACGGCGCAGTACACCGGCACGGTCAGTTGGGCCCCAGCACACAACCCCTTCAGGGGGCCCGTAGTGTACACGGCGACCATCACGCTGACCGCGAAATCCGGATACACCCTGCAGGGTGTCCCGGCCAACTTCTTCACGGTGGCCGGGGCGAGCGCGACAAACCTCGCCAATTCTGGAGTGGTGACCGCCACCTTCCCGGTCACAGTCGGGAACACAATCACCATAGCGGCGATCTCCGGGGTGACCGTCCCGGTGACCGGCGCCACCCCGGTGAGGGTGATCACGGAGACGGACCAGTACACCGGCGCCGTCACCTGGAACCCCAATGACGCTCTGTTCAAAGCTGCGACCACCTACACGGCGACCATCACACTGACCCCGAAATCCGGATACACCCTGCAGGGTGTCCCGGCCAACTTCTTCACGGTGGCCGGGGCGAGCGCGACAAACCTCGCCAATTCGGGGGTGGTCACGGCGGTGTTCCCGGCGACAACTGCGACCCCGATCGACATACCGGATATCCCGGGGGTGACCGCCCCGGTCACCGGCGGCATCCCGGCGACGACGATCGAGGCGACGACCCAGTACACCGGCATCGTCACCTGGGCCCCAACCGACAACCCCTTCAAGGGTGAGGTCGTTTACACCGCCTTTATCACGATCCTCCCAAAACCGGGCTTTACCTTGGACGGTGTCCCGGCCAACTTCTTCAAGGTGGCCGGAGCGAGCGCGACCAACCCCCCCAATTCGGGGGTGGTCACGGCGGTGTTCCCGGAAACGGCGCCTGCGGTGGTCAGCATAGCGGCGATCCCCGGGGTGCCCGCCCCGGTGACCGGCGCCACCCCGGTGCCGACGATCGAGGCGACGGCCCAGTACACCGGCACCGTCACCTGGAGCGCTAATGACACTCAGTTCCAAGCTACGACCATCTACACGGCGACCATCACGCTCACTGCCAAATCCGGATACACCCTGCAGGGTGTCCCGGCCAACTTCTTCACAGTGGCCGGGGCGAGCGCGACAAACCTCGAGAATTCGGGGGTGGTCACGGCGGTGTTCCCGGCGACAGAGTAGTCATAGGCGAAGGCGAGGGGCTGTTCCCAGAGTACTAGAGACAGAAGAACGACACCGGCGGGTAGCGACGCGGGCCCGCGGGCTGAGCCGAGGTAGGCGCGCCCGCGGGCCCCGGCTTTTCTGCTGCCTACCATGACTGCTTAGGAGCGGAGGCGGCAGACCCGACAATTGGCAGAAAACCGCTTCGCTCCTAGACTTGACAATCTCCGGCTCATATTTTATAATGCCGCCATGCTTAGGAATGTGGCAATCATCGTGTATCGAGTAGTGGAGGAATAGAATAATGGGCAAGATCATCGGTATCGACCTGGGCACCACCAACTCGGCCATGGCCGTGTTGGAGGGCGGCGAGCCGACCATCATCCCCAACGCCGAAGGTGGGCGCACCACCCCGTCGGTC
>JAJFUK010000093.1 GCA_021372435.1 Actinomycetes bacterium
CCCGGCCCGCCCGGGCCGGCCCGCGCCGGCCGTGCTGCTCAGACCAGGATGGTCGCCAGATCTTCCTCCGGGGTGGCGATCGGATGCAGGTTGAACGTCTCGACGATGAACTGGGCCACGCCCGGGCTCAGGAACGCGGGCAGCGAAGGGCCGAGCCGGATGTCCTTAAGACCCAGGTGGAGCAGGGTCAGAAGGATGGCCGCCGCCTTCTGCTCATACCAGGATAGGATCAGCGACAGAGGCAGGTCGTTGACATCCACCTGGAAGGCGTCGGCCAGGGCCAGAGCGACCTGGATGGCCGAATAGGCGTCGTTGCACTGGCCCATGTCGAGCAGCCGGGGGATTCCGTCTATGTCGCCCAGGTCTTTGTCGTAGAAGCGGTATTTACCGCACGCCAGGGTGAGGATGACCGTGTCGTCCGGGGCCTGCTCGACGAACTTGGTGTAGTAGTCGCGCCCGGGCTTGGCCCCGTCGCAGCCCCCTACCAGGAAGAAGTGGCGGATCCTGCCGGTCTTGACCAGTTCGATGATCTTCTCGGCGTGGGAGAGAACCGCGTTGCGCATGAAGCCGACATGCACGGTCTTCGCGGGAGCGTCCGCGGCGAAGCCGGGCAGTTCCAGAGCCCGCTCGATGACGGCGCTGAAATCGCGACCCTCGATGTGCTTCACCCTCGGCGCGCCCACCACGGACGTGCTGAAGATGTTGTCGGCATACGTTTCCGGCGGTATCTGTATGCAATTGGTCGTCATGAGGATGGCGCCGGGGAAGTCCGCGAATTCTTTTTTCTGGTTTTGCCAGGCGGTGCCCCAGTTGCCGTAGAGATGTGGATATGCCTTCAGTCTGGGATAGGCGTGGGCCGGGAGCATCTCGCCGTGGGTGTAGATGGTGATGCCTTTACCCTCGGTCTGCTGGAGTAGGGCCTCCAGGTCGAGGAAGTCGTGTCCCGAGACCAGGATGGCCCTGCCCGCCTTCACTCCCAGCGGCACCTCGGTGGGTACCGGGGTCCCGTACGTCTCCGTGTTGGCCCTGTCCAGGAGCTCCATGGTCTTGTAGTTGAGCTCGCCGCAGCGGAGGGCCTTGGCGAGCCAGGTCTGCAGATCGCCTTCGTCATAGCGGGCGAGATCGACCAAAGCCTCCATGAGGTACTTGTCCACCTGTTCGTCGTGATAGCCCAACTCCGAGGCATGGAACGCGTAGGCGGCCACTCCCTTCAGGCCATAGAGGACGGTGTGCTGCAGTGACCGGATGTCGACATCGCCTGCGGCCTCGATATTGATGCCGTGCTCGCGTCCCTGCGTCGCCAACCCCTCGACGGTGTCGGCAGGCACGAAGGCCGCCGGGCCTTCGGCGTAGGTCGTTCCGGGCCACTTCGACGCCAGGGCGGCCTTGATGGCGTCGCGACGGGCCACTGCGGCGTCCACCCACTGCTTCACGGCCTCTGGGTCGAAATTGACGTTCGTCAGGGTGACGAACAGACCCGCGCCTAAGAAGGGGTAGGTATCGTCGGGCACGAGCCCCTCGGGGGCGGCCTTCTCGGCAACGATGGCCAGACCCTTGAGCGCGTACACCAGGGCATCCTGCAGAGCGGCGACTTGGTCGTCTTTGCCGCACACGCCCTTGACGGTGCAGGCGGTCGATCTTGCGGTCTGTTCACACTGATAGCAGAACATGAGCACCTCCTTCGTCGATGCGGTCGTTTTCATGAGGAGAAGCTAACATAGTCAGCCGGGCACTTCCTTGACCTAAGTCAAGTGCCGCGTGTCCTTCTGCGAGCGCGGGGAAAGAGGTTCTGTGGGCGATCAGAGGGAGGGTCGTGGAGGAGCGGGAGCGCGGGTCGATGTCGGTTCGATCCTGCGCCGGACGGCCCTGTTCGCAGGCCTGGACGACGGCCATCTTCAGCGCTTGGTAGCGCGTGGACGCCGCCGGCGCTTTGACGCCCGCCAGACCGTCTTTC
The DNA here is from genome assembly GCA_021372435.1 of Actinomycetes bacterium. Taxonomy (GTDB): domain Bacteria; phylum Actinomycetota; class Thermoleophilia; order RBG-16-64-13; family RBG-16-64-13; genus RBG-16-64-13. The sequence goes on from JAJFUK010000093.1 coordinate 1,955, forward strand.
TGGAAGGGGACCGGGCGGAGGGTCTGTATGTCGTGCTGCAGGGCCGGGTCAAGGTCTTCAAGCACTCGCCGCGAGGGCGGGAGCAGATCCTCAACATCATGGGTGTCGGCGAGCCTGTCGGGGAGGTGGCGGTGTTGTCCGGTGAGTCGTACCCGGCCGGCGCCGAAGCTCTGGAACCCAGCGAGGCCTTCTACATCCCCCGGCAGGCGTTCCTCGACCTCGTGAGCGGCGAACCCGAGGTGGCCATGCGGCTTCTCGCGGCGCTCTCGGAGCGGTTGCGCTCGTTCGCATCTCTCATCGAGGACCTGTCCTTGCGGGATGTCTCCGAGCGGCTGGCGGCACACCTGCTCTCACTGGCATCGGCGGAGGCCCCGGAGCAGATCGTCGACCTGGAGGTTTCAAAAAGCCAGCTGTCCGCCGCCGTCGGCACGGTCCCCGAGACCCTCTCCCGAGCGTTCGGGCAACTCAAGCGCGCCGGGGCGGTCGAGACCCACGGCCGTAAGGTGCACATCAAGGATCGGGCCCTGCTCGAACGCGTCGCCCGCGTCAAATGAGGGGCCGGTGCCCGATGAGGAACGCGGTCCGGGTCTGTTGCGCGGTCGCGTTGCTCTCCGGCACGCTGGCAATCGCCGGGTGCGGGGAGTCGACAGGTCCGGCCGGCACCGGTGGGGCGGGTCCGGCCGTCATGGCGGACACCAGCTTCATGGCCGACATCGCTCAGAACGTGGCCGGAGACCGGCTGGAGGTGCCCGCTGTCCTGCCTTTGGGCTCCGACCCGCATACGTTCGAACCCACGCCGCAGGACGCCAGACGGATAGCCGATAGCGCGGCGGTCATCATCAACACGACCGGTTTTGTGCCGCAGTTGGATGATCTCATAGCTGGGATCGCCGATGACGGTCTTTTGGTGATCGAGGCGGCGGCGGGTGTGGAAGGCATCTCCCAGGACCCTCACGCGTGGCTCGACCCGGTCCTGGTCGTCACTTACGCCGAGAACATCGCGCAAGGTCTGGCGAAGGTCGATCCCGGCGGCGTTTCGGAGTATCGCTCGAACGCTGAGAGATACTCGGAGGCGCTGCGACAACTGGACTCCTGGATCGCGGACCGCGTCCGCACCGTACCTGCCGAGCGGAGGCTCCTTGTGACCAATCATGAGAGCTTCGGCTACTTCGCGAAGCGGTATGGCTTCCGGATCGTGGGCACGGTGTTCCCCACGGTGTCGGGGGAGGGATCGCCCTCGGCACAGCAGGTCGCCAAGCTCGTCGAGGAGATCAAGGCCACCGGCGCGCCCGCCATCTTTCTGGAAACGGGGGGCAATCCCGAGCTTGCCCATCAGGTGGCTCGGGAGACCGGGGCCAAGGTGGTGACCGACCTGTGTGTGGCTTCTTTGGGTGATAACGCGCCGACCTATCTCGACATGATGCGCTGGAATGTGGAGCGGATCGTGGAGGCGCTGCGATGACCGATCTGCTCGAACTGCGGAACGTCAGCGTGTTCTACGGCGCCCGCGCGGCACTCGACTCGGTGACCTTCAGTGTGCCTCATGGGGGACAGGTCGCCGTCGTCGGTCCGAACGGAGCGGGTAAGTCCACCCTGTTCAAGGCGATGGTCGGGCTGGCTCCGTTGCGCAGCGGAGAGATCTTGATCCACGGGCGGCCGCCCGGCGAGTATCGAGACCCGATAGCGTACGTACCGCAAAGGGAGGAGGTCGACTGGCGCTTCCCGGTGACCGTGTTCGATGTGGTGGGCATGGGCCGCTACCGCCGCGGGCGGTGGCTCAAACGACTCTCGGCGATCGACCGGGCCGTCGTTCATCGAAGCCTCGACCTCATGGGCATCGCCGATCTGGCCGAGCGACCGATCGGCGAACTGTCGGGCGGGCAGCAGCAGCGGGTGTTTCTTGCCCGTGCGCTGGCACAGGAGCCGCACGTTCTCCTGCTGGACGAGCCGTTCACCGGCGTCGACATCGCCACCAGGGAGGCGACCCTCGAACTGCTTGGCGGCCTGAAGGCCCGCGCGGTGACGGCTCTGGTCTCGACACACGACCTGGATCTGGCGTCGGGACGGTTCGAGCAGGTGGTCCTCCTGAACAGGCGGCTCATCAGCGCAGGGCGTCCGGCGGAGGTCTTCACCGAACAGCATCTCCAGGCCGCCTTCGGCGGCCAGATGGTGGTAGTGAACGGCAGGGCGATCGTGGTCGACCAATGTTGCGGCGGTCACGGTCCCGTGGGCGGTGTGGACGCGTGTCACTGCGACACCTGCGAGCCGGCCGACGCCGTCGGAGGACCCGAGCGATGATCGACTGGTTGGCCGAACCGTTCGCCCTTGGGTTCATGCAGAGGGCGCTGGCCGCCTCGATCATCGTGGGGGTGGTCTGTGCGGTCATCGGCTGCTACATCGTGCTGCGGTCGCTGGCCTTCCTCGGCGACGCGCTGGCCCACGCCGTCCTCCCAGGAGTCGCCGTCGCGTATCTGGTGGGAGCGAACGTGCTCGCCGGGGCGCTCGTGGCAGGTCTTCTCGTCGCGGTGGGCATCAGCTTCGTCTCGCGGTCGGGCACCATCAAGGAGGACACGGCCATAGGCATCTTCTTCGCCGCGGCGCTGGCGCTGGGGGTGGTGTTGATCAGCACCATGGACACGTATGCCGTCGATCTGACCCATATCCTGTTTGGGAACGTACTGGGCGTCACCGCTACCGATCTGGTCATCAGCGGCGGGCTGGCTGCGCTGGTCTTGGCGGCGATCGGCCTGCTCTACAAGCAGCTTCTCGTGGTCTCCTTCGACCCCATCCTGGGGCGCACACTCGGGCTTCACACCCACGGTCTCCGGACCATGCTCTTCCTCATGCTCGCGGCCACGATCGTCGTCTCGTTGCGCACGGTGGGAGTGGCGCTCGTGGCGGCCATGTTGGTCACTCCTCCGGCCGGCGCCTATCTGCTGACGCGACGGCTGCCCTCCATGATGGCCGTCTCGGCGGTCATCGGCGTGGTGTCGGCGATAGGAGGGCTCTATGTCAGCTACTACCTGGACGTGGCCTCGGGGGGTGCGATGGTCCTCGTGGCCACGCTGATCTTCGTCGTGGTGTTCCTGGTCGCGCCGCACAAAGGGGTGGTGTGGAGGCTTAGAACTCGTTTCCAGATGGAGCCGCGGGCGCCGGGTGGGGAACCGGCGGCCC
>JAJFUK010000102.1 GCA_021372435.1 Actinomycetes bacterium
GGCCATCCTCGAGGAGTTGATCGGTAGAGGCTACGAGGTGACCAGCCTCTCCGTCCCCTTCGGGGAATACCCGCAGTCGGACGGCCTGCTCAAGAGCGGCGAGTATGAAGAGACCGCCTACGAGTACACGGCGGCGGTGTCTGTGAACCCCGTCCCCTGCGCCTCGCCGTTCTCGACCAAGTTCCAAGCCCTCCACATCCCGCGCATCAGAGGCAGCGAGAACTACCTCAGCGACGCCGTGCAGACGCTCAAGAAGAACCCGGGACTGCGCTACATCTCCGACGGCGATCCCACCACCGTATCCGCCCCGGCCGAGCTCGATCCGGCGCTCGGCGAGGTCAGCGACGGCCTCGGCCGCCCGGTGATCCGTTACTAGGAGCCCATCCCGACGCGGCCCCCGCGTCTAGGGCTGTGGGCCACGCGCAGGAGCCCGGCCCGCCCGGCCCGCCGCGGCCCGCCGGAGCAGGCGGCGGTCCTTTGCCGCGCGGCCCCCCGGCCGACCCGCTGGGCTACTCGCCGGGTAGAGGCTTCAGAACAGGTCCCGCGACACCCTCCACCACCTCGGACACGCCTCCGCAGAGGCCGCAGGCATAACTCTCACCCGGCCGCGCCGCGCTCCCCAGATGTACGGTCACATGGCAGTGAGGGCAGAGCGTGTCTACATCGGGCTCTTGGCCCTGCAGGGCCACCTTCTCGTGAACGATCTCCCACAGAGGGTCGTATTTCTTCTTGGCCACTACTCCTCCTGGATCGGTCGGCGCGTCCACAGGCGCCGGAGCGCATGCGCGGAAGCCGGGGCGCGCTGCACCCGGAGCATCGGCGCAGGCGCACCCCGCGCGTGTGCGGGCCCCAGGGCGCGCACAGCCTCCGCGGACGCCTTTCCCCGTGTTGTATCCTACGTCACAGTCGAACACCTGGAGTCTCTCACATCAAGGCGGGCGGGCTCAAGAGAAGCTTCCCCCAGAGGCCGGAGCACGAGCGCGGGCGACGAGCGTGACGAACCTTCAAGTACAGCCGGCAAGCGGAGTCGATGACGGGGCCGCCGTGCCGCTCCCGGTGCTCGACCTGGGGATCGCTCCGTACGAGCCTACGCAGATGCTGATGACCCGGCTGAGCGCGGCGGTCGCCGACGGAAGTCTCCCCGGGGTCATCCTGATTCTTGAACACACGCCCGTGATCACCCTGGGCCGGCGGGCCGACCCCACTCACCTGCTCGACCCCGCGGCCGTGCAACAGCACGGGGTGGCGGTCGCGCTTTCGGGGCGCGGAGGCCAGGCGACGCTCCACGCGCCCGGCCAACTGGTCAGCTATCCGATCGTGTCCGTTCCCCGTCAAGACCTGCGCGCCTTCGTGCACGATCTGGAAGAGGTCGTGCGCCTGCTCCTCGTACGGCTCGGAGTCACGGCGCACCGGCGCGATGGACACCCCGGCCTATATGTCGATGGAGACAAGATCGCCTCGATCGGTCTGCGCTGCCGAAGGTGGGTGTCCAGCCACGGGACCTCGCTCAATGTCGCCCTTGACCTGTCACTCTTCGACCTCATCGTCTCGTGCGGGGAGCCCGGGCTGAGACAGACCAGCGTGCAGAGGGTCACCGGCCGGACGTACGCTATGGACCTGATCAAAGCCCTATATCTGGAGGAGGCGGCGCAGGTCTTCGGCTGGCGGCTCTCCCCTATGCAGGCGCTCCCCTACGACGAGGTGGAGGCCGCCCTGGGAGTGCCCACGACAGGATTCGAACCTGCGACACCTGGCTCCGGAGGCCAGTGCTCTATCCCCTGAGCTACGTGGGCAAGAACAAAGGATGCCCGGCGTCCGCGAGAGCTGCGGCACCTATCGCCGGCGAGGGGCCATTATACCCGCTCGAGCCGCGCCGGACCCTTTTCCGGGTACGGTACGACCAGCGTGTCGAGATCGCGCGGCAGGAAAGCGCCCGGGAACACCGCCCGGGCCTCGTCGCGAAGCTCGCGCCAACTGTGCCGCGAGCTGACATGCGTCAATACCAGGGCCGCTACTCCGGCGGCTACGGCCACCTCGGCCGCCTCCCGGGAGGTCGAATGCCCCGTCTCCAAAGCCCGGCCGATCTCGGAGGACGCGAAGGTGGAGTCGTGCACCAGCACCGAGGCTTCACTGGCCAGTTCGATCACCGGCCCGGCCGGCCGGGTATCGCCGGTGATGACCACTTTGCGGCCTGCCCGCGACGAGTCCATGACCTCCTCGGGGCGCACCACCCGGCCCTCGCCGGTCGTGACGGTCTCCCCGCGCTGCAGCCGCCCAAAATCGGGACCGGGCACCACGCCCAGGTCCACCGCGCGCTCGGGATGGAACAGGCCCGGACGAGGCTTCTCCTCTAGACACCAGGCAAGACCAGGCAGCCCGTGATCGGTAGGCGCCGTCTTCAGCGCGTAATCCTCCGTTTCCAAGACCGTGCCCGGGCCGACCTCTTCGGCGAAGAAGGGGAAGCGCGGCCTCCCCATGAGACGCTCGGCGTCCCGGAGCATCTCGTAGAGACCGCTGGGCCCGTAGAGCACCAGCGGCTCTTCCCGGCCCAAGAGACTGTAGGTCTTCAAGAGACCTGGGAGCCCTAGGTAGTGGTCCCCGTGCAGGTGGGTCAAGAGGACCATCTCGAGGCGGGCGAGTCCGACCGAGCGCATGAGTTGACGTTGGGTCCCCTCGCCGCAATCGATGAGGATGCGTTGCCCTCCACGGGCGAGCAGGACGGCGGGAGAGCCGCGGTCCACAGTCGGGGTAGCGCCGGCCGTCCCCAGGAATACCAGATGAAGATCCAAAGCGGACTCTGGTCAGTCTTCAGGACGAGGGTCAGCGCCGGACCCCTGCGACGGCTTGGCCGTGAGCCGGATCCGCTCGCCGGACAGACCGGCAGGCTCGTGGAAGAAAGTAGGATTGCAGCAATTCCGGGCCGCCGGGTGTGTCTCGTAGGCCTGCTCTATCGTCACGTGGCACTCCGGGCGCGGCATTCTGCTCACCCGTAGCGGACCGTAGGGATCGCTTCCGCGTCTGGACTTGGTTCGCTCCTCCGAGAACGCGGCCAGGTCGAGCTCCGGCAGGAAGACCTTGTACAGGCAGCCGAAGTAGGTGGTCTCTCCATCTTCATACGAGTACACGTAGGGGCAGCGCGACCGCAGACACTCCCACGGCGAGACAACTCGTTCGCAGATGACCTCGCACTCCCGACACTCAAGACGCAGCCGCTCGCGCCTGGTCCTCCAGGCGACCGCTTCGTATTCCTTGTTGTTGCCCTTCTCGGTGTTCGGCATACCTGGAGTATACCGTTCTCTGCCTATTCCACACCTTCCCATCGGGTCCCGGGCACCAATCGCGTCCGGTGCAGCGACCTGTCGGTCGCCCAGCGAAGTATCTCCCGGCGGAAGAGCAGGCGCCCGGTCTCTCCCAGACTCACCTCCTCAGTGACGAACGCCGCGCCGTGTAGGGCAGTTCCGTCCAGCGCGAGGCCGCCGTCGTCGACCACGAGTACGCCGTAGAGATCGCCGAGACCCCGGGCGTCGAGGCCGGCTCCTCCCGTGAGAACGACAAGGATGGGCGCCTCGGGACTGGTCTCGCGGAATCCGTCAGGGATCTCCAGGGTGTGACCCCAAGGACCGGTCAGGACCGCCACCCGCGGGCCGGGGGCCACCGCCGGAAGCGATGAATCCGCTCCGGCGTCAGGGTCGCCCGCCTGGGCGATCGCCGGCGCGGCGGCCGTAGCCGGCGCCCAGGCCTCGAGGTCGGCGCCCGATCGAAGTCCCACCCAGCCTGGATCGAGCCTCCAAGGCTCCGCCCTCCTCATGAGGGTGCACCCGTCCCCGAGAAGCGGCTCGTCAGGCAGAGTCTCGACGTATCCGACGGCTTCCGGCGCCGGCCCCATGACTGCGCCGTCGGAGACGTCGATCTCGACCCAGGGGATCTCCCGGCCGGAGGCAGCCGAGACCGAACCGGCCACTAAGGCGGCAAGCGGCAGGTCGATGCCGTCACGGCCGCGCTCGAGCCAGGCCGAGGTGGTGAGTCTCGATATGGTGGGTCCCTGCCGGGTCGCTCCGTTCATGACCCAGCCGGCACCGTCCTCGAGATCCGAAAGGCTGCCCTCGACCGCGCCTTCTCCTTCGCGGACGATCGTCCACGGCACCGCTCCCCAGACACAGAGCGCCCGCTGCCGCAGAGCTACCAAGCCCTGGTCCTTTTCTTCGAGACGGGCGCGTCCGATCGCCTCGTCGCTCGTCGCCTGCTCCGCGCAGAGGACCGCTACGGTTAGCGCTTGTATGACGACGGCGACCGCCATACAGACGAACAGGACCAATATGAGGACCGACCCCGACTCAGTGCCAGACGGCGGCCTCCGTCCCTGCTGTTCGCATCTCGACAGACCCCTGCAGGGGCCCACCCGCGGGCGAGGAGCCCGGCGAGTCATCTCGCGACCCGCGCGGTCGTAGACACCTTGACCCCGGGGCCCGCCTCTTCCGAGACCACCCGCGCGTCGAGCACCACGGCCTCGATCCGGTCAAGGTCTTGCCCACTAACCGGACCCGTCGCCGGCACCCCACCGACCACATAAGCGAACACGCTTCCAGCCGCCACGTCGTCCAACATGGTCTTGTGGTCGACATAGAGCGAGTGCCCATGGACAAGGGGCCGGGTCACGGGGCACGGACCCCAGCGTCTCATGAGGGCACCGTTCACGATCTCCCACTCGACCAGGGTAGCCACACCGTCGTCTCCAGTGCGCTCCAGGAACACGACCTGATTGCCGGACGCCTCCAGCACCGGCCCCTGCACCGCGAACGGGCAACCGGCGGCGGAGGCCAGGCGGAGATCGCGCTCGAAGCGGGCGATCGCCACTCTCCCCTGAAGGGACTGCACCGTCCTGTCGGTCTCGTCTGCGCCCACATCCTCCAGAGAAGCCCACAAGGGCGCCACCGCCACTGCGACGGTCGCCGCCAGAGCCAGGCCGACGAGCAGCTCCACCAGAGTGAAGCCCCGCGACCCGCCCCCGACCGGGATTCTAGAAATAGAGATCAAGAGCACGTCCCTCCTCCATCGACCAAGATTGATAGGGCCCGGCGGCGTCCGCCAGAAGGACTTCGTACACGCCCACCCCGGGCGGTACCAGATCGAAGAGCAGGCCGAGCGGATCGACCTCCAACTCGACGTCGGTCTGCAGGACGTGGACGGCCGGGTTCGCCAGTCCGGGGACGTGCACCACCGTCTCCCTGCCCGTTGTGGCCCCGTCACCCTCCGAAGCATCGCCGCCGCCCCCGGGCGGGCCAACCGGCTCGTATTCCCCGGCCGGGACCACGGAGCGCCAGGGCGGTCCCCAAGCGCCTTCAGATTGCCGGACCCGGACCATCAACTCGGCTCCGATCCTGCTGGACCACTCTTCCTCGGGGATCTCCAGCACGCCGTACTCGTCAGGGCTCCATTCGCCCAGGAACCATCCGTCGGCCCACAGACCGACGACTGCCCCAGGGTCTCCGCCTTTCTCGACCTCTATCCGGGCGTTAGGGCCGGACGTCCATTGAAGCGCCGCCACCATGGGTCCCCAATCCCACGCGGGCAAAGTCGCCGACCGCGCGGTCCCGTCCCCAAGGGCGGCGAGCTGGTCGCGGACCTTCGCAGCCCTATCAAGCGCCGAAGTCATCCCGGTCGCCAAAGGTACGATCAGCACGGCAAGAAGGACAAGGGCTACGAGCACCTCCACCAGCACGAAGCCGCCGTTACTCGCGGGGCGCCGCGCGCCGCCCCGTGTGAGGCCCCGTGTGATGCTGCCCCAGGTGGCGCGGTAGCGCGTGGCGCAGCTCTTGACCGTGGTCATTCCGCTTCCCAACTTCGCACGGTCAGTCCGCTCTCAGGACGGATGACCACCCGGTAGGCACTCCGGGAAGCGTGGAAGTACAGAGATCCGCCGCCGTCCGGTGAGGCAAGCGGCCCCGCGAAAGTGACCGACGCGTGGCCATCGCTTATCCAGCGCCTGACGTTCGCCGTCACAACAGCACGGGGTGCAGCCGGTCCGAGGGCGCCGCCGCAAAGGCCGAGGTCGTGTGAGACCGCGACGCTCTCGGAGCTGTAGGCGGCCGAGACACGCCCGTTTTGCCACAGCGCTCCCACCTGGGCCCACGCCGCAGCGGCCTGCCAGTCTTGGGCGGCCCCGCGCGCTTCTTGCCTGCCAAAACCATCTGCGAGCGAAAGCACGGCGGCGACAAGGCATATGCCCAGAACGGCAACCACGACCACTAGTTCAAGAAGGCTGAATCCGCCCGAGAGGCGGAGCGATATCTTGCCGGACAAAGGTGCTCGCGTTCCCATGGCCCGGAGGCTACAGGAGGCGTCAAGGCGGGAAACAGCGACCTTGGTTAGAGATTGGAGCCGGTGCCGGGATGATACGGAGAAGGACGTCCGAACACCAGGTTGTGCTCCAGGCGCGCCGTGCGACCATCAGTAGAGCGGCGCGTGGAGTCAGGGGTCAGGGAGACTACCAGCCCAGGTCGGCACTCCCGTCGATGACCTTGACCTTGACGTAGCCGGTCTTGCTGAGATCCACCGTGTCGACCTGGATGCCGTACCAATTGCCGCTGGCACTCCTGGCGGCCATGTCCATGACGGTGCTTGATTCGCTGAAGAAGGCGATCGTGTTGCCGACCGCTTCCGCCGACACCAGGGGCGTTATCCCAGGCGGTGAGGTGCGTACTAGGTCACCGCCGTTCTCTACCCAGGTCATGGAGGTGTCGATCGCGTTGAGCAGGCCCGAGGTGATATCCAAGTAGTCGCCGGTGTCCACGAAGGCCGTCTGGACCACCGTCAGACCGTTGCGTACCAGGCTGTACGCGGCGGCGTCGTTTGCCCGATCCCGTTGGCCAAGAAAAGTAGGAATCGCTACGGCTGCCAGGACTGCGATGATGATGATCACCACCAAGAGTTCGATGAGGGTGAACCCATCAGCGCTTCCGCCGGCACGCAGGATTTGTTGTAGGCTTCTCCTCATGCCGCCTGCTCTTTCATTCGGGTACCTCCCGGTCGCTCACTCCGACTCGGAAATCGAGACTCCGTGCGAAGCAGCTTCAGCCTTTACCTTTTCGATCTCTTCTGCACGATCCTGCAGTTGGAGCAGACCCACCAGCTTGTCGTACGAGTAGGCGTACGTGGGATCGGCATCGATGGCCTTCCGAAGTGTCCGCTCAGCTTCGCTGTTGTTGCCGCAGGCTGTCTGCGCCTGCGCCAAGAAGGTGAGGTTCTTACCAGTGGATTCGAGAGTAGCTGTTTCGCTGAACACGCGCACGGCGTCGGCCGGGCGACCCAGATGGTTCAGGTAGTTGAAGCCCAGCTCCGTCCGAACCAGGATGTTGCTCTTGTCGCTTGCCGCGGCCCGCTCTTGGATGACTGCAGCTTCCTCGTATCTCTGCTGCCACATGAGGATGACGGCGAGTCCATCCAATGCGCGGGCGTCGTCGGGGTTGTCGGTGAGAATCTCCTTGTACGCAGCCTCGGCACCGGCCAAGTCGCCTTGGGTCACGAGGTCCTCCGCGGCGGATATGCCGTCAGAACACGACGTCCACAGCAGCGCTGCCGCCACAACGACCGCTCCGACGCCCATGACGCGCCACGCCCGGCGCGAAAGGCGCCTCGTGACCCCTTGCCATTTATCTGCCGCCCTCGATCCCACCACAGACCTCTCACTTAGTCATTCAGTCAAGAAAGGAGCAACGGATCACGAAACCGCGGGTCCGTTGCTCCTCGCTAAGCCTTTATGCTCGGCCGCATGCAGATCCCGCGCGCGCGACCTGCATGCAACCAGAACCTCGACGTACTTACCAGGGGTGCACCGCACCGCTGATGAAGTAGGTGTTCCCTGAAGGGAGGACTTGCCCGTCGACGGTCTGGGACGCGGCAGTCTTGTTCACACCAACGGCGAACGTCTTTGTAGATTGAGAAACGGTGCCCACGGCGTATGCATCAGCCGGCGCTGCGAGGCCTGTATAGTCCACGGCATTGGCGGTGGCTAGAGACGCCGGCTTAGTGATTGGGGTCCCGAGCACGGCGAAGTTGATCGAGGGCTCGATGGCCTTCAGGTCGGCCGCCTTCATCCCTGTCACGGTCGGGTCAAACGATCTGGTGTCAACATAGGCAGATTCGATGGCGGTCATAGCATTGCGTACCAACGACTTTGCAGCAGCGTCCTGAGCCTTCTGGCGCTGGCCCAGGAAGGTCGGGATGGCGATCGCCGCCAGGATGGCGATGATGATGATCACCACCAAGAGTTCGATGAGAGTGAAGCCCTTCTCACCCTTCATCCTTTTGCGGAATAGGTTCAGCATTACCTTGTCCTCCTTTGCGTTTGGACGTTTTGCCTGATGGTCTGTACCAGGGCGTTGACTAGGCTATCGGCAGTATCAGCAGGAACTTTAGACTCCCGCGTGCAACTTTCGACGGAGAGTGGCAATCCAGGCGAGGCCGGCGCGCACATCCTTAATACGCGCGCTGGGGAACGCGCGACACGAGGCCGCAGCTCCTGAGTACGGTGCTCGGCGTCCGAAACGCGTCTAAGCCCCAGATGCGGGTCAAGCCGGGCTAAAGGCGCCGATGTTGCCTGTCGATATTCTTTTGGAGGCCGGAGCAGTGCATGCGTGGGTGGGCGACGTTACTCATGCTGCGACGCCGGTCGCAGCCGGCGTGATTCGGTGGGGCCTGGAGGGACGATGACGCAGAGATTCAGTAGGCTCACGAACAGAAGCCATACGCAAGCCGCACACGCTAACAACCAAGGGTTCACCCTCATCGAGGTGATGGTGGCAGTTCTCCTGCTTTTTGCCGCGCTGGCCGGCATCTTGCCTTTCTTCCTCACCGGCCTCAGCCAGGCGTCTACCGATCGCTACAGGAGCATCGCCAACAACGTGGCGCGCGAGCGCATGGAGGAGATCCGGCAACTGGACTATCGAGAGATAACCATGGACTCGGACGAAGGCGCCACGCTACCGGAGCGGTTCGGGACCACGGCCAATCAGCGCGGTATCGATTTCACCGTCGACTACAACGTGGACTCACCGACCTACGAACAGGGGACACTCAAGAAGGTGACGGTCACCGTGTCGTGGACGGCCCCCCCTGAGGTGTCGGCAGCGTCCATGACCACGCTCATCCACCAGCAATTCCTGGGCCCGCGTGGCGCCCTGCTCGAGCTCTTGCCGACCTACGACGACCCATTCGGTACACCGTTCTCGTGGATCAAGAGCAGCACCCAAGCCAAGTACCATCTGGCCGAGGCCGACTGGGGCCTTGTCTTCGGTGACATCACCCGGCCCGCCGACACCGTTCTCCCCGTCTACGTGCGATTCGCGTTCTTCAACGACGACGGTGGCTCTGTAGCCCTCGGCGATCATGAAGACGATTGCCGTATCGGAACCGACTACCTGGATTGGAGATTCGACGACGAGGGCGCACTTGATGACGTATGGTTCGCCTACGACTTCGACGCGGGGGACATCCCCGACGGGTACTGGGAACTCCGCGCCGTGGCCTACAACCAATACGAACAGCCGGGCAACGTGTGGCGGCTGCGCGTACTTATCGAGAACGGGGCTCCGGCCGCGCCTACCGACTTCGTGGCCGTGCCCGAGAGCGACAACGAGACCATAACCCTCTACTGGCTCGGCGGACCCGAGCTCGATCGAGATCACTACATACTCGAGCGCTGCAAATGGGATCCGGTCGCCGGTAACTGGACCGCGTGGGATCCGGTGAGCGAGAGCATCGGACCCAAACAGGTCAGCTACGTCGATCACGGCAGCGTGACCGATGAAGAGGATCCCTGGGGAGACACGGACACCCAGAACACGTACAACTACCGCATATGGGCGGTCGACAAATGTGATCCCGGGCTGGAGGGGCCGACCGCCGAGCTAGAGGAGCCGGTGGTACTGCCTCCGCTCACCACGACCACGACCACGGAGACCACCACCTCGTCTACTTCCACGACGACGCCGCCGTCTACTACTCCGACCACGGCGCCTTCGACATACTCAGTGGGCATCACGAACAACTCCAAGGACAACTACGACGTCGTTATCAAGGACTCCTCTCAGCACACCGTCTACTCGCAAAAGGTCCACAAGGGTGACAGCGTGACCGTGCCCAATCTAGGCCCCGGCGACTACCAGGTCTATGCGGATCCCGACGGTCAGGGCTCGCAGGTGACCCAGTCGTTCTCGCTGCCGGCACAGGCCGGGCAGACGATCCTCACCCTCATGTAAGGAGCACCACGTTGCCCTCCGTGAAGAGACGGCAGTTACCGGCTTTCAAAGGCCGTCCGTGCCGGACCGGCGGGTTCACGCTCGTCGAAGTGCTGATAGCCATGGTGCTGATGATGGTGGTCACCGCCGCCATATACGGGGTGTGGTTCGGGTTGCAGCGCACCTACAGCTTCACCGAGGACGACATGAAGGCCCAGCAGGAAGCCCGGACGGCGCTGGCCGAGATGGTGGAGCTCATCCGCACCGCACGCAGACCGGACGCGCCACCCTCTACGGCCTTGGATCTGGTGATCGTCTCGGCCGATTCCAACTCGCTGGTCTGTTGGACCGACGTCGACCGGGATGCCGCCCATGACTTGGAGCTGGTACGCTTCCGCGTCGACGAAGGGACACGCACCCTTTACCGAGACACCAGCCAGACCGGGGACATCACTTTCGCCGAAGGGACGGCTGTGAGGCTGGTAGGCAACTGGCTCAGTAACAACGACGACCTGCCCCTTTTCGCATACAGAGACTCGAATGGGACGGCCATCCCGGCTCCGGTCGCCGACCCGATGACCATCCGCGAGGTGATGATCGATCTCCACATCGACATCGACACAGAGAGACGACCCATCGCCCACCAGTTGACCTCGGTCGTCCAACCTCGGAACCTCCGACAGTACTGACCGGCGTGAGAAGGAGCTTCGCGCATGAAGACGTTGAAGACAAGGTGCAGCAGGAGAGACGGAGGCGGGTGGACCGCCGAGCAGGACGGCTCGGTCATCGTCATCGCCATGGTCTTCACGATGGTCTTCTTGATACTGGGGATCGGCCTGTACTGGTTGGTCTCTTCGCAGACCCGCGCCACCGAGCTGGAGCGGACGGACATCAAAGCCTTCAATGTGGCTGAGGCCGGTATCGACGCAGGGATGCTGGCCCTTAAGCTCGACTGGCCGGATGAGGAGAGCACCTTCGAGGTCAGCGATGCCACCATCCGGACCGTCATCGGCGCTGGAGAGAACGGCCTATGGTTCGCGGACCGTCTCGACGAGCCACAACGGACCGAGGAGTTCATACATGTCGAGGTGTACGACAACATAGACCCAGGCACCGGGGATACCACCACTATCGCCGATCCGAGTGCGCCCAAGTGGGACTCGAACACCGACGGCATGATGTTCGTCGACTCCACGGCCAATGTAGACAATGACCGCCACCGTATCCTGATCCTGGCGGAGCGCCAAGAGTGGGAGTTGACCTTCCCGGCCACCTTGGCCCTGTGGGCCGGCGTGGTCGACAGCAACGGCCAGGGTCTCGAGGTCAAAGTGGAGGACCCGTATCCTGTCCCTGTCGACCCCTACGCATACTTCGACGTCCATGACGCCCAGGGGAAGGGAGTCGACGAGGGGTACGGCGTCGACCCGGCGCCGAGTCCGACGACGTTCGACCAGGTGGTCTCGGAGGCCGTACAGGCGGCCCTCATGGGCATAGCCATGGGCATGGGCACATATTTCGAGGGCCCTTCAGCCGACACGGAAGCAAGCGCCTTCTTGGGTTCCGGCCAGGCGAACGGCAAGGTCGTCTATGTCAAGGCGGACAGCTCGGTGACGATATCCGGCAACACCCAGATCGGGACCGAGGACGAGCCGGTCGTCGTCGTCATCGACACGCCCGACGGCAGTGAGAACACCTGGGACATGAAAGGCACGGCCGACTTCTACGGCATCCTGGTCACCATCGGGGACAGTGTGCTGCGGGGTACCTGCGGCATCCACGGCGCCATGTACTGCTCAGGGACCCTGGCGAACAAAGGTAACGGCTCGAGCGGCGAGATCAACTACAACGAGAAGTGCATAACCAACATCAACGGCCAGTACGTAATCAGCGTGAACATCGTCCCCAACACCTGGGAAGAGTACACGCTGCCGAGGTCCAGCACCACGTCGACCGGTCCATGACGACGGCTACGACGGCCACACCCGCCCGCTCCGCACGGGTGTGTTGACCGGGTGCAGGACCGGGGGCCGGACAAAGGCCGCGGGTTGGTCGTGAAGCCGGGGGCCGGTCGTGAAGTCGGGGGCCGGACAATGACCGGGCCCCTCACCGCCCGCTGCTGCCGAAGCCCCCTTCTCCCCTTCTCGTGACCGGCAGGATCTCCACCGGCGAGAAGACCGGCTCCTCCACCGCCTGTACCACAAGCTGGGCGATGCGCTCACCCGCCCCTATCGAGAAAGGCTGGTCGCCCGAGTTATACAGCGACACCCGGAGCTCTCCCCGGTAGCCGGCGTCGATCAGGCCCGGGGAATTCACCACCATGATCCCGTGCTTGAAGGCCAGGCCCGACCGGGGCTGCACGAACCCCGCGTAACCGGAGGGGATGGCCAGGGCCAGACCGGTGCCCACGTCTTTCCGCTCGCCCGGCCGGATGGTCACTTCTTCGACCGAGCAGAGGTCGGCGCCGGCATCGCCGGGATGGGCCCGGCGCGGCAGTTGAGCGAGGGGATGAAGCAGTTTTACCTGCACTTCCACGTTAAGCCTGCGTCACAGCCAAAGTCACAGCCT
>JAJFUK010000121.1 GCA_021372435.1 Actinomycetes bacterium
CGTCCGGGCGAACTGGCCCGGCTCGCGGGAGTGGTTCCCCAGCAATTCAACCTCGATTTCGCCTTCACCGTGGAGGAGATGGTGGCCATGGGCCGCTATGCCCGGGATGCTCCGGCCGCCGACGGCGAAGCCGTCGCGGCCGCCCTCGAGGCCACCCGGATGACCGCCTTCGCGGACCGTTTGATCACCGAGCTGTCCGGTGGTGAGCGCCAGCGGGCCCTGATCGCCCAGACCCTGGCCCAGCAGACCCCCATCCTGCTGCTTGACGAGCCGCTCAACAACCTCGACCTCAACCATCAGCTCAAGCTCATGCAACTCCTAAGCCGGCTTCACGGCGAGGGCAGGACTATCCTCTTGGTACTACACGACCTCAACATGGCTGCCCAGTACTGCGACGAACTGGTGCTGCTCAGCCAAGGACAGTTGGCCGCACGGGGAACACCAAACGACATTCTTGACCCAAGAACGATCCTGGAAGTGTTCAAAGTGCGGGTGGCCGTCCATCGGCAGGGGTCCCGCCCTTACCTCACGCCGGTCTGGTCAACCGCTCTGGAAGGCCTACCGGCCGGCGGGCGCCGGGTGCACGTGATCGCCGGGGGCGGCGCTGCCTCCGGGCTGCTGGAGGAACTGGTGAGGCAGGGCTTCACGCCCACGGTCGGAATCGTGAGCGTCTTCGACAGCGATTACACGGTCGCGCAGGAATACGAGCTCGAGGTAGTATCCGCCCCTCCCTTTGAACCGTTCCCTCCCGAAGCGTTGCAGGAATTCGACTCGCTGGCCCACGAAGCCGAGGTGCTCATCGTCGCGCCCGTGTTCTTCGGCCGGGGGAACCTGGCCCCGCTGCGCACGGCTCTGCAGGTGTGCCGGGCAGGAAAGAGGGTGATCGTGATCGACGGCCCACCGATCGAGGAACGCGATCTTAGCGGCGGGGAGGCCACCGGCCTGGTCACCGAGCTGCTGGCCGCGGGAGCGCTAAGGGTCGGCGATATCAACCAGGCGGTGAAGGCGGCCGCGGAACCCTAGGAGCGGCCTCGGAAGCCTACGGGCGGCCTCGGAACTCTAGCGGCGGCCGCTGGGTGCAGCCCCCGACCGGAGAGCAAGCAGCGCCGGCCTCGCAGGCGTTCCGCTCACCCGGCGGGTTGCCCCTCACCCGGCGGGTCGCCCCTCACCCGGCGGGTCGCCCCTCGCGCAGAAGCGCCGCCCCCGCCGCCAGTAAGCCGTTCCAGACCGCCGTGGTCACGACCATCATCCGCACGGCCTGCCGGATGTGGACCGGTTTCAGGGGTTCCAAAGCATCCCCCAAGGTGGGTTGCACGACGATGCGGCCCTCCCGGGAAAGCGGACCGCCCAGCTGTACGCCCAGGGCTCCGGCCATTGCCGCCTCCGCCCAGCCGGAGTTGGGACTGGGATGCTTCCGGCCGTCGCGTGCACACACCGCAAGAACGCCGAGCGGCCGGAGGCCCAGAAGGGCGGCGGCGATGAAGGTGGCCGCGACGGTGAGCCGGGTCGGTAGCAGATTGGCCAGATCGTCCGCCCGCGCCGCAGCCCAGCCGAACCGCTCATACCGCTCGTTGTGATGGCCGAAGGTGGAGTCGAGGGTACTGACCGCCTTGTATGCGGCGGCCGTCACCGAGCCGCCTAGGTAGGCGTAGAAGAGCGGACCGGTGACCCCGTCGACCGTGTTCTCAGCCACGCTCTCCACCGCCGCCCTCACCACGCCGGCCTCGTCCAGAGTCGCCACATCTCTGCCCACCATCCGGCCCACCAGTGCCCGGGCCGCCTCCAGATCGCCGGCCTCCAGAGCGGCCTGCACAGCCAAGGCATGGCCGGCCAGGTCGCGCGCGGCCAGCGTAGTACAGAGGACGGCGATCGAGGCCACGTCTCCCGCCCAGGGCCGCCACCGCCGCGCCCCCCGGGTCACAAGCAGGGTGACAAGCGCAGCCGAGCCGGTCACTACCGCCGCGGTGGCAGCCCCGGCGAGCCTCTCGTCTCTGATTCGCGGTCTCAGCATTCGCTCAAGACGGAGCGCCAGCCTGCCGGTGAGCTTCGCCGGATGGGGGAACCAACGGGGATCCCCCACCAGCGCATCGAGAACAAGCGCGCATACGATATGCCTCGAGAAATCGTGCCCCGACATATGCCCCGTTCGCCTCATCGCGGGGCCGGGCCCTCGGTTTCGGGATCGAGAACGGCCCTCAGCTCCGCGATAAGCCGGGCGTTCTCCGCGCCCGTCCGTACCGCCACTCGGAAGAACTCCGGGCCGAGCCCGGCGAAATCGTCGCAAACCCGGATGGCCACCCCCCGCCGGAGTAGTCTGCGGGCGAGCTCCTGGGCATCGAGCAGTCCTTCGCTGATCTTGACCAGCAGGTAGTTGGCCGTCCCGGGAAACACGTCCAGCCCCGGAAGGCCGGCCAGTCGCTCGGTCAGCCGGCGACGTTCGCCGCGGATAAGACCCCTGGTAGCTTCGACATACTCCTTATCGGCCAAGGCAGCCACCCCCACGGCCTGGGCCAGAGCATTCACCGACCAGGGAGGCAGAGCCCGGCGTAGCGCCGCAGCCACAGCCGGCGCAGCCACGGCGAAGCCCAGCCGCAGCCCAGGTATCGCATACAGCTTCGTGAGGGACCTGAGGACCACCAGGTTCGGCAGGTCCGCCTGCAGCAGCCCAGGCAGCCCGGCCGCCGCGCCGGTGCCGGCCGCCTCGCCGGTGCCGGCCGCCGCCGCCTCCTCGTCGACGAACTCGACAAAGGCCTCGTCCACGACGAACCAGGAGCGGGGGTGCCCGCCGGCTACGGCAAGTAGGTCGCGCGCCGGGCACAGCGCCCCGGTGGGATTGTTCGGTCGCCCAATGAACACCGCCTCCGCGCCCCTGAGCCGGGCGCCCAGGCCCTCCAGGTCAAGGGCGAAGTCGCGAGATTCCTCTAAGGCCGGCGCTTCCACCGTGTAGCCCGCTTCGCCGGCCGCGAGGGCATAATCCGTGTAGGTAGGCACCGGAATAACCGCTCTGGGAGCCTGCCCAAGGGCGGCCGCCAGTACCCGAGGCAGCGCCGCGATGATCTCGGCCGACCCGTTGCCCACGACGATGCGCCCGGGATCGACCCCGTAGTGAACACTGAGGGATTCGACCAGAGCTGAACAGCCCGGATCGGGATAATGTTCGACCTCGCCCAGGTGGGCCAGTACCACCTCCCGCAACCACCCGGGAGGACCGAGCGGATTGACGCTGGCCGAGAAGTCTAGAAGGTCGCCGGGCGGCACTCCCGCAATCTCGGCGACCCGTCTGACGTTGCCGCCGTGGGGACTCAATTCCAGGCCCACAGGGCCCCGACCAAGGCCGGTACGCATTCCACAAGCTCGCTGGTCGCCCCCAGCGTGTCGCCCGTGTATCCCACGATCCTGTGCCGGCAGTAGAGGCCCACGAGTAGTCCGGTGGCCACCGAGGCCCCACCGGCCACCAGACCTTCCAGGCCGGCCAGCAGCCAAGCGGCGACCAGCAGTACCAGCAGGCTCCAGGCCGCCAACAGCCACCGCCGCCCGGGGTGGCCACTGTAGGCGCCGTCGGCATTGCGGGCGCCGTCGGCATTGCGGGCGCC
>JAJFUK010000134.1 GCA_021372435.1 Actinomycetes bacterium
AGCGCCCACATGGGCCACGTCAAGAACTACACCATGGGCGACGTCATCGCCCGCTTCCGCCGCCATCAAGGCCGGCGGGTGCTCCATCCCATGGGCTACGACGCCTTCGGTCTGAACTCGGAGAACATGGCCATCAAGACCGGGGAGCCTCCGGCCAAGTTTACTGAAGAAGCCATTGCCACCATCAACCGGCAGCTCCGCCGTCTGGGCGTGTCCATCGACTGGACGCGGGAGGTGGTCACTTCCAGGCCCGAGTACTACAAGTGGACGCAGTGGCTCTTCCTCCGGTTCTACAAGAAGGGTCTCGCCTACAAGAAGGAAGCGCCGGTCAACTGGTGTCCGTCCTGCCAGACGGTGCTGGCCAACGAGCAGGTCGTGGACGGCGCCTGCGAACGCTGCGACAGCCCGGTGGAGGCCAAGAAACTGACCCAGTGGTTCTTCCGCATCACCGACTACGCGGAACGGCTGCTCGAAGACTTCGACAAACTCGAGTCGTGGCCGGAGCGCGTGGTGACCATGCAGCGCAACTGGATCGGCAGGTCGACCGGCGCTGATGTGGTGTTCGAGATCGCGCCGCGGGAGGGCGGCGATGCGGCGCCGGCCACGCCGGCCTGGAGCGCCCCCTCCCCGCCGGCCTCGGGCGGCGCCTCGGATTCCACGGCGGGCGCGGTTGCGCCTCCCCTGCCGGGTACCCCCACCAACGTGACCGTCTTCACCACCCGGCCCGACACGCTGTTCGGGGCGACGTTCTTCATCTTGGCTCCGGAACATCCCTTGGTGGACGAGCTGGTACGGGGGCTTCCGCAGGAGGAAGAGGTCAAGCGTTACGTGGCCAAGGCCATGGCTACTTCTGCCATCGAGCGCTCCAGCGTCGAGAAGGAAAAGACCGGGGTCTTCACGGGACGCTTCGCGATCAACCCGGTCACAGGAGGGCCGATCCCCATCTACGTGGCCGACTACGTGCTGATGGACTACGGCACCGGCGCCGTCATGGCCGTCCCCGGCCATGACGAGCGGGACTTCGCCTTTGCCCAGAAGTACGGGCTGCCCATTGTCGAGGTCATCGACACGCCTGCTGAGTTCAAGGATGCCGAGGGGAGACTGCTGGCGGCCTACCCGGGCGACGGTGTGCTGGTGAACAGCGGCCGGTTCAACGGCTTGTCTAAGGCCGAGGCCATCGTCAAGGTGACCGAGTGGCTGCGCGACCAGGGCAAGGCCGACTTCGCCGTCAACTACAAGCTGCGTGATTGGTTGGTGTCGCGGCAGCGCTATTGGGGAGCGCCGATCCCCATCGTCTACTGCGAGAAGTGCGGCGAGGTGCCGGTGCCGGACGATCAGCTACCGGTGCTGCTCCCTGAGATCACCGATTACGCGCCGAAAGGGAAGTCACCCCTAGCGGCCGCGGAGCACTGGGTCAATACCACCTGCCCGGTATGCGGCGGCCCGGCCCGGCGGGAGAGCGACACCATGGACACCTTTGTCGACTCTTCTTGGTACTACCTGCGCTACACCTCCGCCCACCGTGACGACGTACCCTTCGACCGCGAGGCCGTCGACTACTGGCTGCCGGTCGACCAATACATCGGCGGGGTGGAACACGCCATCCTGCATCTGATGTACTCGCGCTTCTTCACCAAGGTGCTCTACGACCTGGGTCTGGTGGGTTTTGAGGAACCGTTCAAGAATCTGTTCACCCAGGGCATGATCTACTACCAGGGCGCCAAGATGAGCAAGAGCAAGGGCAACGTGGTCAGCCCTGATGAGATGGTGGCCAAGTATGGGGCCGACGCGGTGCGCTGCTACGTGCTCTTCATGGGTCCGGCGGAGAGCGACGCCGAGTGGAGTGACCAGGGCATCGAGGGGGTGTATAGGTTCCTGGGCCGGGTGTGGCGGCAGGTGACCGACGCGCTCGATGATGGGTTACTGAGCGGGGTCGCGCAGCGCTCCGGTTCAGAAGTCGCAGCCGGTTCTGAGCCGGCCGGTTTCGACGAGGCGGCGCTCACGGCCCCCGAACGCTCCCTGCTTGTGAAGGCCAACCAGGTAGTGGCCAAAGTCACCCAAGATATCGGCGAGCGCTTCCGCTTCAACACGGCTCTCTCGGCCATCATGGAGCTCTCCAACGATATCAGTGCCGCGCGGGCCGCGACCTCGGGCGGGGCGGGGAAGGGCGCCTCGAGTGTGGCGACGGTCGCTTCCGCAGGCCTCGCGGCGACCCCCACCGGCAAGGCCGTCCTGGCCTACGCCATGCAGATGATGGTGCGCCTGCTCGAGCCCTTCGCTCCGCATCTGGGGGCCGAGCTCTGGGAGAGGATGGGCGGCACCGACCTCTGGGACGCTCCCTGGCCCAAGGCCGATGAGCGCTTTCTACAGGCGGATACCATCGAGCTTGCGGTGCAGGTGAACGGCAAGGTGCGCGACCGGGTGGTCGTGCCCCAAGACGCGGCCGATGCCGACGTGCTGGCCGCGGCCAAGCAGCTGCCGGGCGTGGCCAAGTATCTGGATGGCATGACGCTTGTGAAGGAAGTGGTGGTGCCGGGGAGGCTGGTCAGCCTGGTGGTCAAGTAGGAGAGGGAACCGTTTGGTCGGCCGGTGGGTACGCGAGCATCCAGGGCGGTCCTTGACGGCCAGGCTGTCACGAGCAGTTCGCATCCGGCCAGTATGCGCCCTTCTCCAAGTCCCATCGACCGACCGCAGTGCTAAAGTGAAATCGCCACATCGCACCGTGTGACGCGGGAGACTGAGAAGTGAGGATCGGCGATAGAGAGGTCTTAGACGAAGCCGTAGCGGCACTGTGCCTGAAATGGAGGATCCGCAGTCTGTACGTCTTCGGTTCGGCCCGCACAGGCTGCCTGCGACCGGACAGCGACGTCGATCTCCTGGCAGAGTTTGAGGAGGACGAGCAGTGGTCCCTGTTGGATCTTGTCCGGGCGGAAGAGGAGCTCGCGGTTCTGCTGGGACGCGGGGTTGATCTCGTAGACCGGAAGCACTTAGAGCGTAGCGCAAATCTCACGCGACGCAATGCCATTCTGAGTTCCACCGAGCTTCTGTATGCCGCATGATCCGCGCGCTGCTGTCTTTGACATGGTTCAGGCGAAAGGGCGGAGAGGCCGGCTCGTGGGCTTGACGAAGCCGAATTCATGCGCAATGAGCTGGTCCAATGGGCGGTTTTCAGTCAGATCGTGATCTTGGGTGAAGCCGCGGGCCGTGTGGATAGGCTGTTTCAGGACGAACATAGTGGCGTTCCTTGGGCGAGCATCATCGGAATGCGTCACCGTCTGGTGCATGGGTACGACAGCGTGGATTGGGACCATGTCTGGAGAACACTCAGAGATGATCTACCCCCTCTGCTGGAGCAACTGACCGCGCTGCTCGACTCGTGAACTAGACGACGTGGCCTTCGACCGCGAGGCCATCGACTACCGGCTGCCGGTGGACCAGTACATCGGTGGGGTGGAGTGTGCCCTGGAGGCCGACACCGTCGAGCCCGCCGTATAGGTGAACGGCAAGGTGCGCGACCGGGTGGTGGTGGCGAAGGACGCCGCCGAGGCCGACATTCTGGCCGTCGCCAAGGCTCTGCCCGGCGTGGCGAAGTATCTGGAGGGCATGACCCTGGTCAAAAAAGTCGTGGTGCCGGGCCACGTGGTCAGCTTGGTGGTAAGGTGGGTAGGGTACCGCGCGGTGGGGAGGCCGGTCATGGTCGGACGGAGGTGGCAGAGGTCGGTAGGCCGCCGGTGGGCGTGCGTCATCCTCCTGGGCTGTGTCACGAGCCTCGGCGCTGTGCCCTGCGCCTGCGGCGGGGGGCAGACCGGCACCGAGAACACCGCGGCTACGAGCGCCGCCCCGCAGAGCACGAGTGGCACGACGGCCACGACCAAGATGCCGGCCGTGCCGAGTCCTTCAGCGAATTCGCCTGCGACCGTCGCCATCTCGGACGCCGCCATGGTGTATGCCGAAGATCTGGGCGGGGTCTCACACCGGGGCCAAACGCTCTACTTCGTGATCGGAGCGAGCGTGGGGAGCGAGGAAGAGGCGCAGACCTTGCTGGATGAGGCCGCTGCGCTCTTTGGCGACATGCAGTCCTACTTCATCGTGCAGAACTCCAGCAACTTCGATGGGCTCGAGCCGGGCCACTGGGTGATCATCGAAGCCTATCGCGATGAGCCGTCAGAAGAGGCTCTTGCCTTTGCGCGCCGCGGGTTCCCCGACGCCTACGTCAAGGAGGCCACCGTGCTGACCGAGGACCCCATACCCGTTTACGAGGAGCTGATGGGGCTCTAGGCCCAGCCGCTCGTCCGATGGATGCCGAGTTGAAGCGGCGCGCCCGGCTTTTCCCGATGGTGTGAGCGTGGCTGGTCACTCTGCGGGCGGCCACAGCGCAGGCGGCCTCGCCGTACGCGGCTCCCAGACGAGGAAGGGGCGGCCGCACGGCCGCCCCTTCGTAGCGTCATATCGAAGTCGGCGCTGACTACTGCTGCCGATGCTCCACCAGATTGTCGACCACGCTGGGATCGGCCAGGGTGGTGGTGTCGCCCAGGTCGTCTATCTCGTTGGCGGCGATCTTCTTCAAGATGCGGCGCATGATCTTGCCGGACCGGGTCTTGGGTAGACCGGGAGCCCACTGGATGACATCCGGGGTGGCGATGGGGCCGATCTCCGCGCGCACGTGCTTGACAAGCTCCTTCTTGAGGTCGTCGGAGGGTTCGACGCCCGCGTTGAGGGTCACGTACGCATAGATCCCCTGGCCCTTGATGGGATGCGGCATCCCGACCACGGCGGCCTCGGCCACACTGTCGTGGCTCACCAGAGCGGACTCGACCTCGGCGGTGCCCATGCGGTGGCCCGAGACGTTGATGACGTCGTCGACGCGTCCGGTGATCCAGTGATAGCCGTCTTCGTCGCGCCGGCATCCGTCCCCGGTGAAATAGAGGCCCGGATACTGGACGAAGTAGGTCTCTTTGAACCGCTCCGGATCGCCGTAGACACCGCGCATTATGCCGGGCCATGGGCGTCTCATGCATAGGTTGCCCACGCCGGGGCCGATGATCTCGACGCCGTCCTCATCGACGATGACCGGCTCGACCCCGAAGAACGGCAGGGTGGCCGACCCCGGCTTGATCTTCATCGCACCCGGCAGCGGGGTGATGAGGATGCCGCCCGTTTCGGTCTGCCACCAGGTGTCGACGATCGGGCAGCGTCCGCCGCCGATCACGTCGTGGTACCAGAGCCACACCTCAGGATTGATGGGTTCGCCCACGGTGCCCAGCACGCGCAGAGAAGAGAGGTCGTGCTTCTTGACCCAATCGTCGCCTTCCCGGGCGATCGACCGAAGAGCGGTGGGAGCGGTGTAGAAGATGTTGACCTTGTACTTCTCGATGACCGACCAGAAACGATCAGGCGCCGGATAGCTGGGGATACCCTCGAAGAGGACGCTCGTCGCCCCGTTGCAGAGCGGGCCGTAGACGATGTAGGTGTGTCCTGTCACCCAGCCGATGTCGGCGGTGCACCAGTACACCTGGTCCGGATGATAGTCGAAGATCAGTTGGTGCGTGATGCTGCCGAACAGGAGGTAGCCGCCGGTAGTGTGCAGTACGCCCTTAGGTTTGCCCGTCGAGCCGGAGGTATACAGGATGAAGAGCGGGTCTTCTGCATCCATCTCCTCGCAGGGGCAGTCGGTGGTGATATCCGGTGCGGCCAGCTCTTCGTGATACCAGGTATCGCGGCCCTCGACCCAGGGGATCTCGGTGCCGGTGTGCTTGACCACGATGCAGGCCTTGACCGAGGGACTCTCCGCCATGGCCGCGTCGGCAGCCGTCTTGAGCGGGGTGGGACGACCGCCGCGCAGGCCGGTGTCGGCGGTGATCATGAGGCTGGCTTCGGCGTTGAGCGCGCGATCACGGAGCGCCTCAGCGGAAAAACCGCCGAACACCACGCAGTGGATGGCGCCGATGCGGGCACAGGCCAGCATAGCGACGGGGAGCTCAGGGATCATCGGCAGGTAGATGACGACCCGGTCGCCCTTCTTGACGCCCTTCTTCTTGAGCACATTGGCGAACTTGGTGACTTCTTCCCAGAGCTGCCGGTAGGTGATGGTACGGGTCGAGTCGGGGGAGTCACCCTCGAAGTAGTACGCCACCTTGTCGGCCACCGGGGTATCGAGATGCCGGTCGAGGCAGTTGTAGGCCACGTTGAGTTTGGCGCCTTCGAACCAGCGGACCTTGGCCTCGGGGAAGTTGTGGTTCTGCACAGAGTCCCACTTCTTGAACCAATGCAGTCTCTTCTCCGCTTCCTCGGCCCAGAAGGCGTCGGCCTCGTCGAGAGAGCGCCGGTACATCTCCTGGTACTGTTCCATGCTCGAGACCCAGGCGGTCTTCCGGAACTCGGGCGGAACGTCGAAGATCTTTTCTTCAGGGGTTTCGTTTGCCACTGCTCTCCTCCGGTTCTACTGATTTGCAGACGAGGAACCTACCGCGATCACAATCGAGGTCGAGCCCAAAACAAACGTAGGATAGCACACCGGCCCACCGGTCGCTGCTCACTCCTCGCCCTCGACCGCGGGGCGCTTTCAGGCTCTATGTGAGACAGTATCAGAAGACGCCACGGCGCCGGGCAAGGCGGACCACGCGGCGGCTTTTCCGCGCGCGGGCCGTCAGGACCGAGGAGGGTACATGTTCATACAAGTCTGCGGGGCTGCACGCGAGGTCACCGGTTCATGCTACCTGGTGCAGGTGGAGAGCACCGTGTTCCTCGTCGATTGCGGCATGCACCAGGGCGGAGACCGGGAGGAGGCGCTCAACTTCGAGCGCTTCGCGTTCGACCCTGAGGAGCTCGACTTCGTCCTTTTGACCCACGCTCACATCGACCACTCCGGCAGACTGCCGCGTCTGGTGAAGCAAGGCTTCTCGGGGCCGATCTACGCCACGTCCGCGACCTGCGACTTAGTCGAGATCATGCTGCTGGACTCCGCATACATCCAAGAAATGGAAGCGGAGTGGCAGACCCGCAAGGCCCGGCGCGCGGGGCGGCGAGGAGTGGATCCGCTCTACACGGAGGAAGACGCGCGCAATACCATTCCCTTCCTGACGCCCGTAGACTACAGGACTCGCTTCGAGCCCTCTCCCGGGGTGAGTGTGCTGTTCCGCGATGCCGGGCATATCCTAGGGTCGGCCTTTCTCGGGCTCCGTCTCGAGGAGCGCGGTGAAGCCGTGGAGGTCCTCTTCAGCGGCGACGTCGGGCAGCCGGACCAACCGATCATCCGCGATCCGGAGGTCGTGGATCACACCGACTTCCTCATCATGGAGTCCACCTACGGCGACCGTCTGCACCGCAGCGACGGGGAGCCCGAGAACGAGCTGGCCGGCATCCTCCAAGAGGCCAGGCGGACCGGCGGGAACGTGATCATCCCGGCCTTTGCGGTGGGACGTACGCAGGAACTCCTTTACTTCCTGCGTGACATCTTCATCAAGCGCGGCTTCAGCATGCCGGTGTACGTGGACAGTCCTCTGGCCTCCCGGGCTACGGAGGTCTTCCGGCGGCATCACGAGGCCTTCGATGAAGAGGCCGGGAAGATCGTGGACGAGGCGGGCGGCATCTTCGATTTCCCGGAGCTCCACTACACCGCGAGCGCCGATGAGTCACGCGCCCTCAACGAGAAGAAGGGGATCGTCATCATCTCGGCAAGTGGGATGGCTGATGCCGGGAGGATCCGGCATCACCTGAAGCACAACCTGTGGCGCCCGGAGGCACACGTGGTGATCGTCGGTTTCCAGGCTCAAGGTACCCTGGGACGCCGGTTGCTAGACGGCGCCGGCACCGTGCGGATCTTCGGCGACGAGATCGCCGTGAAGGCGCACATTCATGACATCACCGGCCTGTCGGCCCACGCCGATCAGGGGCAGTTGCTCGCGTGGGCTTCGCACTTCAGGCCGCCTCGTCTCGTCATTCTTACTCACGGCGAGCCGGAAGCGGCCACGACGCTCAAGCGGTTGCTCGAAGAAAGGCTGCGCTTCACCGTGGCGGTCGCGGCCAGGAACGAGGTCTTCGATCTTGGGAGGGCGCCGCGGAAGCGCGCAGAAGGGAGGCCATCACGCGGGCAATGATCCTTGAAGCGCCCGGGCGGCCGTTGCGCCTGGGGGAATCGAAGGAGCCGGTACCGGGACCCGGCCAGGTGCGGGTCAAGGTCCAGGCATGCGGTCTGTGCCGCACCGACCTACACATCGTCGACGGGGAGCTCACCCGGCCGAAGCTGCCGCTCGTTCTCGGTCACCAGATCGTGGGGATCGTGGATGCCGTCGGCCCGGAGCACGCGGCCGGCGCCGGAGAGGCGGCCGGCCCGGGCGCCGTCACCGTCACCGGACAAGGCCCGCTCACCGGACAAGGCCCGCTCACCGCCGCCGGTACGGGGGGGCCCGTACTGGGCCAACAGGTGGGTGTGCCCTGGCTGGGCTGGACCTGCGGCCGGTGCCGCTACTGTCTCACCGGGCGGGAGAACCTGTGCGACCAGGCCAAGTTCACCGGGTACGATTTCGACGGCGGCTTTGCGGAGTACGCGGTAGCCGACCGGCGCTTCGCCTTTCCCATCCCTGCCGGTTACCCTCCCGTTCAGGCTGCGCCTTTGCTCTGCGCCGGCCTCATAGGATACCGGTCTCTGACCATGACGGGCGACGCGGAGCGTCTCGGCATCTACGGATACGGCGCCGCCGCCCACATCATCACCCAGGTCTCCCGCTACCAGGGGCGGCGGGTGTTCGCGTTCACCCGGCCGGGCGATACGGCGTCGCAGGGCTTCGCGTTGGAGATGGGGGCGGAGTGGGCCGGTGACACTACCCAAGCTCCCCCAGAAGAACTCGACGCCGCGATCATCTTCGCCCCGGCCGGTGAGCTGGTGCCTGTGGCTTTGCGGGCCATAGCCAAAGGCGGCGTGGTCGTGTGCGGGGGGATCCATATGAGCGATATCCCCTCCTTCCCATACGAGATCCTGTGGGGAGAGCGCGCCGTGCGCTCGGTGGCGAACCTTACCCGGCGCGATGGCGTGGAGTTTTTGGACTTGGCTCCACGGGTACCCGTGCATACCGAGGTGGAACTGTTCTCGCTCGAAGAGACCAACGAGGCCATCGCACGTTTGCGGAGGGGCCGGATCAGGGGAGCAGCAGTAGTGGCGGTGGGTGTCCCCTTGCAGTGACGCCGCCGTCTTCGGGCTGTCTGTCTTCGCATCGAGGGAGGTGACGGTGTGCCGGTTCGGTCGCTTGTGTCGTATTCCATCGACCGGGTAGAAGTGCTGGATCCGCAGGGAGTGGTCGATGAGGCCCTGATGCCGGACCTCGACCCCGGCGAGATCATGCGTCTGTACGAGCACATGGTCCTCACGCGCCGCTTCGATGAGCGGATGTTCAAGCTGCAACGGCAGGGCAGGCTGGGCACCTTCGCGCGGGTGGCGGGACAGGAAGGCGCCCAGGTAGGGGCGGCCTTCGCGCTCCGGCCGGACGACTGGCTCGTCCCGGCCTTCCGCGAGACCGGCGCTCTTCTCTGGAGGGGCCTGTCCATGACCCAGATCCTTCAGTACTGGAGCGGCGATGAACGGGGAGGGGCCTTTCCCAAGGAGTTGCGGACCCTTCCGGTGGCCATCCCCGTGGGTACGCACATGCTGCATGCCGTCGGCATCGCTTGGGCTATGAAGCAGGCAGGCGAGCAGGTGGCAGTGCTGACGTTCTTTGGAGAAGGAGCGACGTCGGAGGGAGATTTCAGCGAGGCCATGAACATGGCCAGTGTGTTCAACGTGCCGGTGGTCTTCTTCTGTCAGAACAACCAGTACGCCATCTCCGTCCCCTACACAAAGCAGACCGCCTCGCCCACTGTCGCCCAGAAAGCGCTGGCCTACGGGATGTTCGGCGTGCAGGTCGACGGCAACGACGTGTTCGCGGTCTACCGGGTCACCAAGGAAGCGTTGGAGCGGGCCCGTACCGGTAGCGAGCCCACGCTCATCGAGGCGCACACCTATCGGGTGACCGATCACACCACGTCGGACGACGCCCGGCGATACCGGACCGACGAAGAAGTGGGGCTCTGGCGCGGGCGGGATCCCATCGAACGCTTGGCCCGTTACTTGAAAACCCAGGGATCTCTCGACGAAGCAGGCGAGGCGGGGATCCTTGCCGATGCCGACCAGAAGGTGGCGGAGGCGGTGGCGGCTTTTGAAGCCATACCGCCACCCGGACCGGAGGAGATCTTCAAGCACGTGTTCGCGGAAATGCCGCCGCAGCTTGTCGAGCAACAGGCTGCGCTGATGGCCCGGTTGGCGAGGAGGCGGTGACCATGGCCCGCCTCAACATGGTGGATGCGATCGACCAAGCCCTCGCCCAGGAGATGCAGCGGGACCCCAGAGTCGTCGTGCTTGGTGAGGACGTCGGCCGGGACGGCGGGGTGTTCCGCGTGACCGATGGGCTGTTCGACCGTTACGGTGCGGACCGGGTGCTCGACACGCCCCTTGCGGAGTCCGGCATCGTAGGGATGGCTATCGGAATGGCGATCGCCGGTCACCGGCCCGTGGCGGAGATCCAGTTCTCCGGCTTTGCATACCCGGCGTACGACCAACTGGTCTCCCACGCGTCGCGCATGCGCAACCGTAGCCGGGGTGAGTTCACCTGCCCGCTGGTGGTGCGGATGCCGTACGGTGGAGGCATCCGGGCCCTCGAGCACCACTCGGAGAGCATGGAAGCCATCTTCGCGCATGTGCCCGGGCTGAAGGTCGTCATCCCCGCCGACCCGTACGAGGCGAAGGGCCTGCTGGTCTCGGCCATCCGTGATCCGGACCCGGTGGTGTTCTTCGAACCGGCCCGCGTCTACCGGGCTGTCAAGACCGAGGTGCCGGAGGAACCGTACACGCTCCCTCTGGGTAAGGCCAGGATAGTGCGGGAGGGGCGTGACATCACTGTGCTGGCCTGGGGAGCGCACGTCCGGACGGTGAAGGATGCGGCCGCCAGGCTGGAGGCCGAGAAGGCTGCGGATGTCGAGGTCATCGATGTGCGCACTCTGGCGCCCTTCGACATCGAGACCGTGGTGGCCAGTGTGGTGAAGACCGGCCGGGCCGTCGTGATCCACGAGGCTCCGCGGACCTGCGGCTTCGGCGCGGAGATATCAGCCACCCTCATGGAGCGGGCGGTGTTGCATCTCCTGGCCCCGGTGCTGCGGGTCACCGGGTTTGACACGGTCCCGCCCTTGGCGAAGTCGGAAGACTATTACCAACCCGACGTGGACGCGGTCATCGACGCGATAAGGGATTCGCTCAGGTACTAGAGGAGGCGGCGATGCGACCCGAAGAGCTGCTCAGGCTCGTCCGCAGACCACCGGCAGGCCGGACTCCACCCGGACCGGGGAGTGATGGCCATGGCTTATGAATTCAGATTCCCCGATGTCGGCGAAGGCATAACCGAGGGAGAACTCCTCGCTTGGAAGGTGAGTGAAGGAGACGTCGTCGCTGCGGACCAGACGCTGGCCGAGATGGAGACCGACAAGGCGGTGGTCGAACTACCGTCGCCCCGGGCCGGGCGCATCGCTCGATTGCATGCCGCGGAGGGGGACGTCGTGCCGGTGGGAACGGTCTTGGTGACCATAGAGGAGACGGCCGGCGCGCCGGCCGCCCCTGTGGCCGTGGCGTCCGCGCCACCTCCTCCTTCTCCTGCCGGCAGGGAGGCCGAGACGGTTCCCGAGCCTGAGCCCTACACCGGGTCGGTGGTGGGCCGGCTCGAAGAGGCCGTCGAAGAGCCTGGGGGCGAGGAGGCGGGGGAGGAGATGGCGCCTGAGGTGGCGCCCTCGCCGCCTGCCGCGGCAGGCGGCGAGGTGTTGGCAATGCCGTCGGTCCGGGCCCTCGCTAAGCAGTTGGGCGTAGACCTGACCGGTATCCGGGGAACAGGCGCGGGCGGCCAGATCCTCAAACAGGACGTGGAAGACGTGGCCCAAGCGACTGCCTACGGTCTGGGGGCGCCGCCCGCCGGGGCGGCGGCGCAGCCCGGCGAAGAGTCCGCGACTACTGCACCCCCGCGGCCGGCCGGACCGCCGGTCGGGGCCGGGGAGGTCGCGCCTGCCATGGGAGGCGTGCTGGAAACCGACGCGTTTGGCCCGGTGGAACGCCTCGCGTTCCGGGGAGTCAGGCGCACCATGGCCAAACACATGACAGAGTCGGTGGCCAAGCAGGCCCAAGTGACCACCATGGACGAGGCCGACGTCACCGTGATCAAGCGCATCCGCGAAAAGGAACGGACCGTGGCGGCCGAACGCGGTGTGCGGCTCACATACGTCGCTTTTGCCGTCAAGGCATGCACGGCAGCGCTGAAACGCTTTCCCCGCCTTAACGCGGTTCTGGACGAGTCGGGGGAGCAGTTCGTGCTCAGGCGCTACTACAACATCGGGATAGCCGTTGACACCAAGAGCGGTCTATTGGTGCCCAACATCAAATCCGCCGATACGAAGAGCATCTTCGAGATCGCGGCTGAGATCGTCGATCTCGTCGAACGGGCCGACGAGCGGCGTATAGAACTCCACGAGCTGCACGGCGGTACGTTCACCATCACCAACTACGGCGCGATCGGCGGAGGCTTCGCCACGCCGATCACGAACTATCCCGAGGTGGCCATCTTGGGGATGGGGAGGGTCCGCGAGGTGCCGGTGGTCCGTGAGGGCGCGGTCGTGACCCGTCTAATGCTCCCGCTGTCGCTGACCTTCGACCACCGGCTGATCGACGGCGCAGAAGCAGCGCGTTTCTTGAATGTCGTCATCGGCTACCTTGAAGATCCCGACCTGCTGCTCCTGGAAGGGGCGTGATGGGCTCGGGCTCGGAAGATCCCGCGGCGCTTGGCAGGCTGCTGAAAAACGACGCTGCGCCGTCAGGGCGCGATGGCTGCGGCCGAGAGAAGAACGCAGGAAGCGCGAATAGCAGTGCCATTTGCGCGACCGAGGACGCTCTATCGCGCCGGCCGGTGTGTCTCGGCGGCCGTGGCTTCGTTTTTCGGCAGCCTCTTGAGGAAGCCATCCGCGACCGGCCGGTGGTGCTGCTCACCGCCACAGAGGCCGAGGCGGCTCCCATGCTCTCTGCATTGGCCGGGGCCGAGGAATACTCGATCGCCACCAAGGTGTTCTACGTCGGAGAACTAAGCTCAGAACCGCCGCCGGCGCTTCTCGGGATGGATGCGGCACCGGGGGCCGGGCCGTCCGCAGGTCCGTCCGTGGGGACGCTCCTCGGTCCATCTGCCGGGCAGCCCGCCGGGACACGTGGCGGACCGTCTCCCGCGAGGCAGGCCGGTGCGACGCTGAGGGCGGTGCTGGCCGTGACCGGCTGCGACAAAGCGAATGCGGCCCATACTCTGACCTGTCTTCTTGAGGGCATGGTACCGGCGCCCCGGTTGGTCCTCCAAGTCGGTATCGCCGGTGCGTTCCCTTTCGGCCCGTGTCCACCCCAGGTCGGTGACATCGTGCTTGCGACGCACGAAGCCTACTCCGACACGGGGAGTTCCAGTCCCGACGGTTGGCTGTCGGCCGCCGACCTGGGTCTGCCGATCGCGTGCCTCGACGGGCTCGAGACGGGGGGGAGGTTCCCTTTGGACGCCGGCCTTGTCCACGCTGCGGCCGCGATCATAGAAGCCCTCGATCGGCCCGTGGCCGGTAGGGCCGGGGTGGCCGGTGGGGCCGCAGCGGCCGGTAGGGCCGGGGTGGCCGGTGGGGCCGGAGCGGCCTGGGCCGCCGCGGCGCTGCGCAGGCCCGCGGTGCTGGCCGGTCCCTGTGTGACCTCCTCGCGGGTCACCGGCCTGCGCGCCGAGGCCGAGATGGTGGCGGCCCGCTGGGGCGCCCTCGCCGAGTCCATGGAAGGCGCCGCCGCTGCGCACATCTGCGCGCTCTACGGCGTGCCCTTTCTGGAGATCAGAGGGATCAGCAACCTAGTGGTCGATCGGGATCGGGCTTCATGGGAGGTGGAGCGGGCGATCGCGGCGGCGGGGCGCGCCGCTCTCGGGGTCGTGGCCGCGCTGGATCGTCTACCCCTCCGGGCATCACGAGCGACATGAGGGGACAGGCCCCCGAACAGCGCTCCCCAGGTGCGGGTGCCTCGAAGGAGGGGCGGAAGCCCGGGGCCGTCGTGGAGAGGCGCGCCTTCGAGCCTCCTCTTCGCTTGGCCTATTCGCCCTGCCCGAACGACACCTTCATCTTCCGGGCCTGGGTCCAGGGCCTGTTGCCGGGCGCCCCGGCGGTGGAGGAGCGACTGGAGGACATCGACACCCTCAACCTGATGGCCCTTCAGAACCGCGCCGACGTCATCAAGGTCTCGATATACGCCTTTGCGCACCTGCGGGATCCGTACGCCCTTTTACATTCCGGGGGAGCCTTGGGGCGGGGATGTGGTCCGTTGATCGTAGGGAAGAAGGACGGCCGGCTTCGGCCGGCTCCGTCGCTGCAGCGGGTGGCCGTGCTCGCCGATGAGCTGGCGCATGCCCGGGTGGCGATCCCCGGAGGGCTCACCACCGCCGCGCTCCTCGCGGGACTGCTCACAGGAGGATTGCGCCACCCCGTCGTCATGCCCTTCGACCGGATCATGCCGGCCGTCGTTGCCGGCGAGGTCGAGGCGGGCGTGGTCATTCACGAAGGGCGCTTCACCTTCGGTTCGTACGGACTCCGCCGTCTGCTCGATTTGGGGGAGTGGTGGGAAGAGACCAGCGGGCTTCCCATCCCGCTGGGCGGCATAGCCGTCTCTCGCTCCCTGGACCGGGGACTGCAGGGTGAGATCGAGCAGGCGGTCCGCTCGAGCGTGGAGCATGCCCGGGCGGATCCGGAGGGAGCGATGGACTACGTACGGCGGCATTCCCAAGAGATGGACCCGTTGGTCTGCCGCCGGCATATAGACCTCTATGTCAACGACTTCACATCGGACTACGGCGAAGAGGGGAAGCGGGCCATCGGGGCTCTGCTGGAAGCGGCCTCTGCTCTCCACATCGTCCCCGGCTCCGAGAAGGGGTTGTTCTGGGACGAGTAGGAGCTATCCTACCGGTCTGATGCTGCACCTCACCGACATCTCGAAATCGTTCGGCAGCCAGATGCTGCTCGACAAGGCCGGCCTGCATGTCAAGCCGGGCATGCGCATCGGGCTGGTCGGCCCCAACGGCGCGGGCAAAACCACCCTTCTGCGCCTCATCGTGGGGGAGATGTCACTGGACGGCGGCGAGATCAGCGCCCGGAAGGACCTGCGGATCGGCTTTCTCCCCCAGGAGATCGAAGAGATCGCCGATCACGCGGTCATCGACGAGGTGCTGGCCTCCCACGCCGATATCCTTTCGGCCGAGAAGCGCATCGCCGAGTTGGGCCGGCAGCTGAGCGAGGCATACAGCTTGACCGAGGCGGCCGGGAGCGGCGGGGCGGCGCCCCCGGATCCCGATCAGCTCCTGCATGAGCTGGGCGCTTTGCAGACCGCGTTCGAGAGCGCGCACGGCTACGAACTCGAGACTCGGGCCCAGACCATCCTGCGGGGCATGGGCTTCCGCGACGAAGACTTCGATCGCCAGATCGCCGAGCTATCCGGAGGTTGGCGGATGCGCGTCGCCCTCTCCCGGCTGTTGCTCGAACAGCCCGATCTGCTTCTCATGGACGAGCCCACCAACCACCTGGACCTCGACAGCCTGCTCTGGCTGGAGGAGTTCCTGCTTACCTGGCCGGGAGCGCTCATCGTGGTCAGCCACGACCGTTACTTCCTCAACCGCATGGTCACTCACATAGCCGATCTCGACCGGGGGATCATCGACCTGTACGCCGGCAGCTACGACCACTTCGAGGAGGAGAAGAGACAACGGTACGAGACTTTGGCAAACGCGGCCAAGAACCAGCAACGGGAGATCGAATCGGCCGAGGCGTTCATCCGCCGCTTCCGCGCCAAGAACACCAAGGCCAAGCAGGTGCAGCAGAAGATCCGGCAGCTCGAGCGCACCGAACGGATCGAAGCTCCCTCGCTCGAGCGGAAGACCATCAAGTTCCGTTTCCCCCAACCGCCGCGCACCGGCCGGGTCGTGGCCGAGTTGAGACATGTCCGCAAGGCCTACGGTGAGAAGGTGGTCTACAAGAAGCTCGATTTGGCGATCGAACGCGGCGAGAAGATCGCTCTGGTGGGACCCAACGGCGCCGGCAAGTCCACGCTCCTCAAGCTTCTGGCCGGGGTGATCGAACCGGACGCCGGGTCGGTCACGCTCGGTCACAACGTGCGCCGGGAGTACTTCGCCCAGCACCAGTTGGAGGTCCTACACCCCGGAAGGACGGTGCTCAAGACCATGGAGGAGGCAGCCGCCCCCGCCGGACGCCTACCCGAGGTGCGCAGCTACCTGGGCGCCTTCCTCTTCGGCGACGACGACGTGACCAAGCAGGTGGGGGTGTTGTCGGGGGGCGAAAAAGCCCGCCTCGCTCTGGCCCGGATGCTGATAGACCCCGCGGGGCTACTCCTGCTGGATGAACCGACGAACCACCTGGACATGGACTCGCGCGCCGTCCTGACGGAGGCGCTGCGCCAGTTCGAGGGAGCGGTGGTCTTCATCAGCCACGACCGGCATCTCATCAACGCCATCGGTACCAAGGTCATCGAGATCCGCGACGGTTGCCTGACCCACTACCTGGGAGACTGGGAGTACTACCAGTGGAAGAGGTCTCAACCGGCGGGGCCGGGCGCCGCCGGCCCGGCCCCGGCTGAGGACTCAGCGCCGGGCCGGGCCAAGACGGTCGAACTGGGCTACAAGGAACGCAAGGAGCTGAACAGCCGTTACCGCAGGATCGAGCGGAAGATCACGGCCGCGGAGGAACGTCAGAAGGAACTCGCCTCCCTCTTGAGCGATCCTGCCCATGCGTCGGACTATGAGCTTCTGCTTTCCACCTCTGCCGAAGCAACCGCGCTGGCCGACGAGATCGCCGCCTTGTATGATGAGTGGGGCGTAGTGTCCGAAGCCCTGGGCACAACCGCCGACTGACGACTGAGGAGAGAGACATGGTCGACGACGGGAATGTCCCGGTGAACGTCCATCTCAAGTTGCGGTCGTTCGAGACCGACCTAGTCCTCCCGCCGGGCACCGATATCCTGCGCGCCCGTGAGCCCGAGGCGGTCAGGGATGTCGAAACGGCGGTATTCGAGGCTCTGGCTTCGCCGATAGGAACCCCGTCCTTGGCCGATCTGTGCCGGGAGGTGTTGACCCGCTCGGGGCGGATGTACGGGGAGCGGGCCTCAGAGCCGGCTGCGGCGTCCGAGACGGCGCGCCCGGCCCCGCCTGGGGCGGCGGCCGGGCGGCGTGGCGGCCTCTCGGCGGCGGTGGTCATCTCCGACAATACCCGAGCGGTCCCCTATAAGGGCGAGGGCGGGATCCTGTGGCCTCTGGTGGAATCGCTCCTTCGGGCCGGGTTCCCTGCCGGGTCGATCACCCTCCTGGTGGCGACCGGGACCCATCGCGTGTTGACGGACGAGGAGATCTGGGCCCTGGTCGACGAGCGGGTCCGCCGAGCCGGCGTACAGGTGCGCTGCCACGATGCGGCCGATCCGGCGGGGCTGACCTTCGTCGGCCGGACCGACGCCGGCGATGACGTGTTCATGGATACCGCGTATGTGGAGGCCGACTTCCGGATCCTCACAGGGATGGTCGAGGTGCATCTCATGGCCGGGGTCTCCGGCGGAAGGAAGAGCATCTGTCCCGGATTAGTCGACGTCAGGAGCGTGCGGGGATTCCACGGTCCCGCCACCGTCGCCCACTCCAAGGCCACCGCTCTGGTGCTCGAGGGGAACCCCTCTCATGAGGTGGCCCTCGAGATCGCCGGCATGGCGAGGCCCGACTTCATACTCAACGTGACGACGCGCCAGGACGGCCGAGTGGCCGGGGTCTTCGCCGGCGATATGGAGAAGGCCCATCTGGCGGCCGTGGAGCACGTTCGCAGCTTTGTGCAGATCCCGCTGGAGCGGGAATACGACGTCGTTGTCACCCACGGAGGGATGGTCGGGATCAATCACTACCAAGCTCAGAAGGCGTGCGACATAGCTGCCAAAGCGGTCAGGACCGGGGGCTATCTCGTGGTCGTCGCGGACACCACCGAGCCCGACCCGGTCGGGACCGGGTCCTACCGGCGGTTGCTGGCTCTTCTCAAGGAGCTCGGCCCGGAGGCGTTGATCGCGAAGCTGCAGAGTAAGGACTGGGAGTTCGTCCACGACCAGTGGGGCGTGCAGGAGTGGGCGCATCTGCTCCGGAAGATCCCGCCCGAGCACATCTTCTATTTCAGCCCCCAGACGGCGCCGGCCGACTACGCCGCTTTGCCCGGCGTCGATCCAGGACCGCTGCCGGCCGGGGCGGAGGACGTCGGCCCCGCTGGACTGGCCAGGCACTTCGTGGAGACCGCCGTCGCCCGGGCCTGCGAGGAGTCACAGGCGGCGTCGGGGCGGGTCCCGGCGGTCGCCTACCTGGCCGACGGCCCACACGGCGTCCCTGTTGCTCCCGGAGCCGTGACCGGGTGACGAACGTGCCCGGGACACGGTGCACCGGGCGGCCACGGCTTCATTTGGAAACTAGCCTAAGCGGCTGAGGTATCCTGGGTCCGAGCGCTACTTGTTCAAGGAGGAAGAAGGATGCCGTCCTTCGACGTGGTCAGCCGGGTCGATATGCAGGAGATGGACAACGCCGTCAATCAGGTTAAGAAAGAGATCGCCACCAGGTTCGACTTCCGCGGGTCGAAGACCCGCATCGACCTGGATCGCAAGGAAGCGAAGATCCAGGTGCTCACCGAAGACGACATGAAGGTACGGGCCATCAAGGATATGCTGATCGCCAAGGTCGTCCGTCGCTCGATCGAGGCCAAGGCGCTGACGTTCGGCCCCCAGGAAAGAGCCGCTGGGGACATGATCAGGCAGGTCATCACCGTGACCAACGGCATCGACGTCGAGACGGCGCGGAAGGTGGTCAGGCTGGTCAAGGACACCAAACTGAAGGTGCAGGCGGCCATCCAAGGGGATGAGGTGCGCATCAGCGGCAGGCAGCGCGACGATCTCCAGGAGGCCATCCATGTCCTCAAAGAAGCCGATCTCGGCATCCCTCTGCAATTCGTGAACTATCGGGAGTGAGGGAAGACCCGATGACCGGCGTCGACACTCCCGACGGACACGTCTTCTTCCAAGGGGATCACCGCCTGGAGGGGATATTGGAATGGCCTGAGTCGGACCCCGGTGGGAACTTCGCCGTAGAGGGGGACGCAGGTCCCGGGGTGGCCGGCGCCGACTCGGCCGGGAAAGACGTCCGACCGGGGGAGGGAGGCCCCTGCTCGGCGGGGGAAGGCGCGCCGGTGAAAGGCGGCGTGGTCATCGCCCATCCCTACCCGCCGCACGGGGCGACCATGGCCCAGCCGGTGGTGTACCGGATCGCCCAATCCTCGCGCCGGCGGGGGTTTGCCACCTTGCGCTTCAATTTCCGCGGAGTGGGAGAAAGCCTTGGTCACTTCAGCGGCACTGAAGAGCATCGAGATGTGGAGGCCGCCGCGGTGTTTCTGGCGGAACGGCTGGCGGCTCGGAACGGCGGTCCGGGCCGCGGGTCGACGCCCTTGCCGCTGGCACTCGCCGGGTACTCCTTCGGTAGCGTGATGGTGGCCCGAGCGGCGGCGGGAGCAGCCGTGCCGGTGCGGGCTCTGGCCCTCGTCGGTTTCGTAGTCTCTTGGGAGCATGTCCCACCGGACACCTTCGAGAGGCTGGCCGCTTATCGGGGGCCTGTGCTGGCGGTGTGCGCGGAGAACGATGCCCTGGGTTATCCCGAAGATGTGGAAAGGGTCCTCAGAACGCTTAGGCTTGACTTCAGGCTGAGTGTTGTGGAGGGAGCCGGCCACTTTTTGGAAGGCAGACACCGCGAGGTGGGAGAGACCGTGGGCGCGTTCCTCGCGGAGACCCTTTGCCCCGGAGAGCGGAGCAGGTAAGACTTCGCCTGATGATGAAGCGACGCCGCTGAGGGTACGCCGGACGCGTGCAGGGCAAGAACGCAGGGAGCGCCCGCAGCGGCGCTACGCGCGCGACGGACGCCGTCTCGTGCCGTCCGGTGCGGACACGGCGGCCGTGGCCCGCATCGAGCATAGTCTGGTCCCCGTCGGGGTAGGATTTGTGACCACAATCCCTACGAGAGGAGGATCTACATGCCCATGGACATGAAGGGTTCGAGAACCGAGCAGAACCTGATGAAGGCGTTCGCCGGGGAATCCCAGGCGCGTAACCGCTACACGTTCTACGCGGACGTGGCGGAGCGGGAGGGATACCTGCAGATCGCTCATCTGTTCCGCGAGACGGCCGACAACGAACGGGCCCACGCCTACGGCTTCTTCAGTCTCTTGGACGGCGGTATGCCGGAGTTCACGGCATCATATCCCGCGGGGCCGGTGCACACCACGGCCGAGAATCTCAAGGCTGCCGCGGAAGGCGAGCTCATGGAGTGGGGGACGCTGTACCCTGATTTCGCGGACGTGGCCGAGCAAGAAGGCTTCAACAAAGCGGCCGCGGTCTTCCGCAAGGTGTCCGGCGCTGAGAGATACCATGAGCGTCGCTTCCGCAGACTGCTCGCCAACGTCGAAGGAGGCACGGTCTTCCGCAAGGAAAGCCCTACCCTCTGGAAGTGCCTGGAGTGCGGGTACGTGCACGAGGGCGATGAAGCGCCGAAAGTATGCCCGCTCTGTGGGAGGCCACAGGCGTACTTCGAGGTCTATGGCGAGAACTACTAGTACGACCGGTACACGTTGACAGACGGGGTGGATCCCGCCTGATCCGCGCCGGGGCCCGGGCGGGCTGCCGCCCGGGCCCCGGCGCCTTGTCAGGCCCACCGGCGGCGCCAGCCTCATTCTTTGGTCGGAGCATGACCGCCGTAGCGGGGCGGTAGGCTTCGGGCATGCTCGGCCTCCCCACAAGACGCCTCTTCGTATACATCGCCGCCGGCCTGGTCGTGTTGGTGGTGGGCACGCTCGGTCTCCTGTCGCTGCGGAGCGGGGCCGTCGAGCCGGGAGAAGGGATCGTCGTCCAGGCCGGCGAGACGGCCGTCAGCGGGGCCGGGACGGAATACGGGTTTGCCGGCGGCGCGGAAGGCCTCGGAGAGGGCACGGAGCCGGCGACCACCACCACCACGCAGACGCCGATGATCTGGGTGCAGGTGGCGGGGGCGGTGCGGCGCCCGGGCGTATATCAGGTGCCGGCGGACGCCAGGGCCTTCCAGGCGGTCCGAGAGGCGGGCGGCTTCACCGACGACGCCGATCAGGAAGCAGTTGCGCTGGCGGCTCAGTTGAGCGACGGCTGCCGGATAGACGTCCCCCGGACCGGCGAGCGGGCCGCCGGAGAGGCCGGGTCGCCGGTCCAATCATCGGCAGGTATCAGCGCGAGTGTGACGGGCCCGGACTCGGCGCCGGGCGGTTCATCGATCGCCCCGGTGAACCTCAACTCCGCCGCCCTCGAGCAACTGGAGACTCTGCCTGGCATCGGTCCCTCTCTGGCTCAGCAGATCATCTCGTACCGGGAGACCCACGGGCCCTTCACGTCCGTCGACCAACTCACCGACGTTCCAGGCATCGGACCGGCCCGGCTCGAGCAGTTGCGCCCTCTGGTGGGACTCTGACGGGCAGTGCGATCCGACGGGGACGACCGCGACGGGACCGATCGGTCCGAGAACGGCTGCGACCGGACCGATCGCCCCGAGAACGGATACCGCGGCGATGACACCGGTAAGGACCGTGGTGGCGAGACAGGCGGCGGTACGGCGGGGTGGTTCGTGCGTAGAGCCGGATTGGCCCGGTTCACCACGTTCGCCTGCGCCCTCGGCTTCGCGCTCTCCGCCTTCATCGGCGCGCAGCCTGTCCTTGCGCTGCTCGGGCTCATGGCGTCGCTGGCCGGCGCGCTTGTCGGTTCCGTCGAGATCAGCCGCCAGAAGCGCCGGGCTTCGCGGCCGGCCTCGCGGAACTTGTCGCAGGCGGCCGCCTGGCTGGTCTTGTCGTCGGTACTGCTGACAGGGATGTTCGGCGGGTACCTGGCCGGCGGTGTCAGGGTGGCGGCGCTGGTGGGGGGGACTCTGCAGGCACGGGTGGGAGAAGCCGTGGAGGCCGAGCTCTGTCTGACCGGCCAGGTCCGTTCGTACGGGGGGTGGCAGAGTGTCACCGCGGTCGTACGGACTCTGCGCAGCGCCGGCTCCGGCCGCGTTAC
Source organism: Actinomycetes bacterium (assembly GCA_021372435.1). GTDB lineage: Bacteria > Actinomycetota > Thermoleophilia > RBG-16-64-13 > RBG-16-64-13 > RBG-16-64-13. Next base: position 22,199 of record JAJFUK010000134.1, read on the forward strand.
GGCTCTCGACGCTCAGGCCGTCGACGAGACGCTCCTGCTCGAGGTGCCGCCTCTGGATGACAAAGCCTCCGAGAGCCTTCCCCGGGGAACATCATCCCCTGTGACGCTCGATCAGGGGATGATCATCGTCGCCAGGGGGATCATCGAACGGCCGGATGGACCCTCGAGCTCGGGGTACGACCAGGCCCGCCATCTGCTCCACCAGGGCATCGAAGTAGTCTTCCGCGCTGAAAGCGCGAGGGCCCTTACCGTCGTCGGACATCGGGGCGGCTTCTCCGGCCGGTTCGACCGGCTGCGGGCGTCCGCCCGTTCCCATCTCAGCCTGGGGCCGAGCGATCCCGTGAACGAGGTCCTTCAAGGGGTGGTCATGGGCGACACCCTGGGGATCGACCAAGAATGGATGAGCGCGTTTCGCCGCTCGGGCACGGCTCACATGCTGTCGGTCAGCGGACTTCACGTGGCCAGTCTTGCGGCGATCATGATGGGGCTGGCAAGAGTACTGGGCGCCGCGCGTTGGGTCGGCTTCCTCATGGCCATGGTCTCGGCGCTTCTCATGATCCCCTTCGTGGGAGCCTCGCCGCCGATCGTCAGGGCGGCGGTCATGATCTGCGTCGTGTTGACGGGGCGTTGGCTGGGAAGGGGCCGGGACCAATGGCAGGTCCTCGGCCTGGCCGCGGTCGTCGTTCTGGCATTGAATCCGTTCGCCGTTTTCGACGTGGGTTTTCAGCTATCGTTCGCCGCTTTCGTGGGGATGCTCGCCCTTCTCGGTCCGCTCGAAAGAGGTCTGCGGCGTCTTCCGGACGGGATACGTTCCAATGTGGCCGTGTCGATCGCGGCCAGCGCAGGGACCGCTCCGATATCCTTGGCCGTCTTCGACCAGACCTCGCTCGTGTCGCCGCTCGCCAACCTGCTTGTCGTGCCCACGCTGCCGGCGGTCACCGGTCTGGGCATGGCGAGTGCGTTCTTGGGTTTTGCGTGGAGCGGCATGAGCATCGTATTGGATGCCCTGGCTTCGCTGCCCATGATGTGGACGATCCAGGTGTCCCGCCTCATGGCGGTCGCCCCCGTGCTGAGCGTTGCCGATCTCGGCCGGGCGCTGCTCGCGGTGGCGATCGGGCTGGTCACGCTTCCGGCCGCCCTCGCGCTGGCGGGGCATGCCGTCCGCCCGCCGCCGTGGGCGCGGTTTTCCCGGGCGATGCGGTCTCTGATCTGGATACGTGCTCACCGGCCCGGCAACAGACGGTTGGCGGCGACGCTCAGCATGCTGCTCGTCCTGGCCGGCATGGCCGTGGGAACCGGAGCATATCCGGCGATGGTGCGCGGATGGGAGGCCCTGGAGACCTTGGCGCCGGGCCGGGGATGGCCCGATCAGGTGGAGGTACGTGTTCTCGATATCGGCCAGGGGAATGCCGTCTTGGTACGCACCCCCGAACACCACGCCCTGCTCTTCGACGGCGGTCCTGCCGGTTGCGGCCTTGGCGGCCGGCTGCGTGATCTCGGGGTCCACACGCTCGACCTGGTGGTCATCTCCCATCCGCATGCCGACCATTTCGCCGGGTTGCTCGAATCGTTGGACGGTTTGGAGGTAGATACCCTCATCGACCAGGTGCGGGTGGTCCCGGCTGCGGACCCGGCGGCAAGTACGGGCGGGCAAAGCGCGGCCGGCGAGGCGGTGGCGGCAAGCGCCCAGGCAGGAGGCGAAGAGGCAGGGGAGGCCGGGGATTACCTGCGTATGCGCCGGGACCTTGCAGGGGATGGATGCCGCTATGTCCTTGCAGCGACGGGTCATTCGGTCAAGGTAGACGGCCTGCTGGTGCGCTTCTACGCTCCTTTACTTCCGCTTGTTCTGGCCTCCGGGCCCGATCCCTGGTCGGTCAAGGGCGGGGAACCCTCGGGCGACGAGCTCAACGCCGCGTCACTGGTGGCAGTCGTGAGCTTTGGAGAGGTCGACGTGCTCATCCCCGGCGATGCCGAAGCCGAAGTCCTTGAACGTTATGACCTGCCGCCCTGCGAGCTGGTCGTGGTTCCGCACCATGGGAGCCGGAACGCGGTTACCGAACCGCTCTTGGCCGCGCTCGAAGCACGCGCCGCCGTGGTCTCTGTCGGCGAGGGCAACTACTTCGGCCACCCGGACGCAGGCACCATGGCGCTCTTGCAGAAGACCATCGGCACCGTGTTTCGCACGGATCTTGCCGGTTGGGTATCCTGTACGATGAACGAGGACAGGATGCTCATCACCTCGGAGAGGACGTCCAACCGGTGAACACGAAAGGCCGTCGGCCCCTGAAGGCCGCCTATCTGATAGTGGGCGACGATCTGCCGAAGATCGAACTCGCCCTCAAACGCCTTAAAGAGCGCATAGTGGAGCAGTCCGGCAGCGATCTCGACATCGACGAATTCGATGCGTCGGTCGACCCTGCCGTCCAAGTGGTCAATGCCGCCAACACCATGGCCTTCTTGGGGGGCGTGCGGCTCGTGTTGGTCCATGGGACACAGGCGTGGCTCAAGGCCGACAAGGATGTCGTCGTGGCATATCTCAGGTCGCCGGCTCCCGATGCCTGCTTGACCCTGGTGGCGGAAAAGCTCCCGCCGAACGACCCGCTCCGTGTTGCGATGAAGGAGCACGGCGAGGTCCTCGAGTACCTGGCGCCCAAGGAAGGCCAACTCCCGCAATGGTTGGTGCAAGAAGCGGGTCGCCGGCTGCAGATGGACCTGGGCTACCAAGAAGCGCGGCTCATGGTCGAAAGATGTGGCACCAACCAGGCCGTTCTGCTTCGCGAGCTGGAGAAACTGCAGCTATACGCGGACGGTAGGCGCGTGACCGCCGACGATATCCGTCTCTTGGCGACTCCTTCGGTGGAGGCCGGTATCTTTGACCTGCTCGACTCGCTGGCTATGGGGAAAGGCTCGGCCGCTTTTTCGATCGCCGACGATCTGCTCGGCTTGGGAGAAAGGACGGAGACGCTGTTCTATCGCATCCTGCGCCACTTCCAGAACCTCAGCCGGGTGGCGGCGATGAGAGATGAGGGCATGGGGCAGGAAGCCATAGGGGCGGAACTCAAGATGAAACCGTTCGCCGTCCGCAAGCTGATCGAGCAGTCGTCCTCACTCGGAACGGACGGCATATCACGGAGACTGGCGGTGCTGGCCGAGACCGACGCCCGCATGAAGGGCATGGGCACGCTGCCGGACGAGGTGGAACTGCAGCTATGCCTGGGCCGGCTGCTGGGCGCCTGAGCCGTCACATGCCGCCGGGGACGGGGACTTCAGAGCTGCGAGAGGAGTCGCGCCACCCTAGACTTCTTGCGCGCCGCGTTGTTCTTGTGGATGGCGTTGCGGGCGGCGGCCTTGTCGATAGTGGAGGTGAGCTTCTTGGCTGTCTGAGCAGCGCTGGTGGCATCGCCGGTGGTGATCGAATCTTTCAAGCGCCGGAGGTACGTCTTGATGGACGACTTGTAGCGCAGGTTCTCCAGGCGCTGGCGCTGGGCGATGCGGACCCGCTTACGCTGCTGCTTCGTGTTGGCCAATCTTCATCCCTCCCGTCTTCCCTTCAAAGTCGCAGCAGTCTAGCATAACCCTCGCACATGGGCAATGAGACCAAGAGACGCCTCGCGATGGCGGCCGGCTTTCTCATGCTGGCGACCGCCGGCTCCCGGATCCTGGGACTGATCCGGGAGATCGTCATGGTTGGTTATCTCGGGCTGGGTGCCGAGATGGGCGGGTTCACCGTAGCCATGAAGGTGCCCAACCTGGTACGGACTCTCCTGGCCGACACCGCCTTGTCGGCCGCCTTCATCCCGGTGTTCTCCGGCCTTTTGGAGAAGGAGCGCCGGCGCGAGGCCTGGCAGACGGCCTTCACGGTGACCGTGGTCGCCACCGGCGCGCTCGGCGTGGTAACGGTCTTGGGGATGGTCTTCGCCCCGGAGGTCATCAAGGTGGTGGCTCCAGGTTGGAGCAGCAAGTATCCGGACACCGTGGAGCTGACCGTGTCGCTCATGCGGGTGATGTTCCCCACGGTGGTGGTCATGGGTATTGCCGGGATCTTCATGGGCATCCTCAATTCCTACAACCACTTCACGATGCCGGCGGTGGCTCCCCTCGTTTGGAACCTGATCATCATCGGCGCGGTGGTGGCGTTCTCGGACAGATATGGCATGCAGGCCCTCGCCTGGGGGGTGATGTTGGGCACGGTGGCGGAGCTCCTCCTGCAGGTGCCGTCCGTGTGGAAGCGCCGCTGGAGACCGGACGCGGACGTGGGATCAGCCGGCACGGCCGGCGGGCGGCAGTCCGCCTGGCGCCTGGCTCTTCGCAGTCCGGAGGTCCGCCGGGTCGCGATCCTCCTCGGGCCGGTCATCCTCAGCCTGGGGATCGTCAACTTCAACTCCTTCATCGGCACCATAGTGGCGGCGCTCATCGGCGAGGAGGCGCCGGCCTACATCGACAAGGCGTTCCGCCTTTTCCAACTGCCGCAGGGGATGTTCGCCATCGCCATCGGTACGGTGCTTTTCCCTGTTCTGTCGCGCCACGGCGCGGCCCAGCGGATGGCGGAGTTCCGTGAAGACCTGTCTTTAGGCATCCGCCAGATCTTCTTTGTGACTCTACCGTTCGCCGCGTTCTTCTCCATACTCGCCGTTCCCACGGTGCGGCTGATATACGAGCACGGCCGGGCTTTGGGCGACCAGGCGGCGATCGCAGGAACGGGATCGGCGCTGCTCTTCTTCAGCGTGGGCATGGCCTTCGTGAGCGTGAACACCTTACTCAACCGCGCGTTCTACAGCATCCAAAAATCCTGGGTCCCGCTGGTCATGGGGGCTACCAACCTGGCGGTCAACGCCGCCCTGATGCTGCTCCTGTACAGACCGATGGGAGTCGGCGGGATCACACTGGCCACCTCGGTGGTGAGCATCGTCAACTTCTTCGGGCTTATGGCGCTGCTGGGGCCGCGCATCGGCGGGCTGGACGTGCGGGCGATAGCCTGGTCGGCCGGCCGGGCGATCATGGCTCTGGTCCCGCTGGGAAGTGCGGCCTACGCAGTGTGGTACGGACTGGACGCGGCTCTGGGTAGGAGTCTGTGGGCTCAGATAGTCTCAGTGGGCGCGGCCTACCTGGCAGGCGCCGCCGCGTACCTTCTGACTGCCTGGGCTCTGCGTATGCCTGAGCTGGGCGACATCATCGACTTGATCCGCCGCCGGCGCGACGTCAGCCCCGCCGACGAGGTCGTAGACCTCGGAGGCGGTGATTAGCGAGTCCCGGCGGACGGCCCGGCCGTGAACAGGATCGGTCCCGAGTCCTCTTCTCAGGATGCTTTCTTGGACTTCTTGATCTCCTCCTCCACCTCCTGGGCTCCCTCCGCATAGAACTGTTCTTCATCCGGAGCGAGCTCCTGAAGGAGGCGCAGGAACTCCCCGGCGTGCACGCGCTCCTCGTCGGCGATGTCCTTGAGCACCTCGACGGCGAGGTCGTTGTCGATCGACTCGGCGAGTTGCATGTACAACTGGACCGCTTCGTATTCGGCCGCGATCATGAACCTGACGGCGCGGATCAGTTCGGCGTCGGTAAGCTTCCGGTCGGCGGCGAGTCCTGAGAAGGGGGATCCGAATTCGGGCATGGCCTTCCTTCCTTTCCGGTGACGGGCTTTGCAGTGGGGCGCTCTAGGGTCGAAGGCGTTGAACCATCATCCGCTGTGATACCCCGGTGCGACCCGGCCATAACCAGCGGCCGTCCACGCAGTCGGCGGGCCGGCAGTCGCCATGGTCGCCGAGCCGGCCGTCGCCATGGTCGCCAGCGGCCGTCCACGCGGTCGGCGGGCCGGCATGGTCGTGGTCGCCGAGCCGGCCGTCGTCATGGTCGCCGAGCCGGCCGTCGCCATGGTCGGCGGGCCGCTTGCCGCCCTGGTCGGTGGGCCGGCCGTCGCCCCACTCAGCGCGCGGCGGCCTCTGAGTAGACGTAGCAGTTCCGTCCGGCGTCCTTGGCGGAGTATAGGCGGGCGTCGGCGCGGCGGAGCAGAGCATCCACCGAGGAATCCTCCGGCGGGAGCTCAGACCTGCCGGCGATCCCGCAGCAGAAGGTCGGACTGATCTCCCTGTCGTTGAACATCATCGGTTTGTTGCGGACGGTGTCCATGAGCCGTTCGACCATCATGATGGTTTCTGCCGGTCCTGTGTTCCTGGATAGGATGATGAATTCCTCTCCACCATACCGTCCGACGAGGTCGCATCTTCGAACGGACGCAGCGAGCGTACCGGCGAACTCCTTGAGGACCTGGTCCCCCACCACGTGGCCGTAGCTATCGTTGACCGTCTTGAAGTTATCGAGGTCGATGATGGATATGCAGAAGTCCCTCTTAGTACGGGAGTACTCGGCCTCCATCTCGTCGAGGCGTTCGAAGATGTAACGGCGGTTGTAGAGGTCGGTCAGCGGGTCGCGAATGGCCATCTCCCGGATCTGTCGCTCCATCGCCTTTTTCTCGCTGATGTCACGGCACACACAGAAGACGAGCTTCTGTCCGCCGATCACGGCCCCGTTGGTGCTTATCTCCACGTCGTAGTACGAACCGTCCTTGCGGCGGTGGCGCTGCTCGAAGTGGTCTCCAGCGGCGTCCACCGTCTCTATCATGTGCAGGAGCTCTTCCTTTGTGAAGCCTTCTTGCCAATCCCACATATGGAGCTCCCGTACCTCTTCCACGGCATAGCCGAGCATGCGCGCGTACTTCTCGTTGGCTTCGTAGACCTTGCCGTCCTGTTGGATCACCACGATGCCGTCTCGGGACTGGTCCACCAGGAGACGTCGCCGGTAGATCTCGTCCTTGAGCCGTTCTTCGGTGCACTTCTGCGCAGTGATGTCGGTGATGTGCGCTATCGCGCCGGAGAAGCGGCCGTCGGCATCGCGGAGCGGGTAGACCTTGGTTTGCAGCCAGCAGGTACGACCGTCTTCGGACTCGCGGCTGAGGATGCATGTACACGGATCGTCGGCTCCGAGATCGGCTTCACAGACACAGCCTGCGCAGGGCTGGGTTTTCTCGTGCAGGACCGCGTAGCATTTCTTCCCGGCCAGAGGAGAAGCGGAAGGGAACCGCTCTTCCATCCATCTACCGGCCCTGACGATGGTGCCCTCCCGGTCCAGAAGGAGGAACCCGTCCTGGACGGTGTTCAGGAAGACTTCCAGTGGGTCCCGGTTCTCCATATCGCTGCGATTTCGTGAGCCCCGCCGTCCTGCTCTCGAGCGGCCGCGTGAAAGACCTAAGCTACCGCCCCTCGAGTCCGTCACAGGTTGTATCGACCACAACGGACAAAGATGTTAGGACTCCCCGTCACTACCCCTGGTTTCGGCATCGCGGGCCCGGCCGGCGGCCGCGCCGGGAGGTCTGTCGGTGGGTGACCCGCTCCCCGGGACCGAGATGGCGCCCGCAGCCGCCGCCAAGGTGAGACGGTGGAGTGCGACGAGACCGCCGGCATCGAGACCCCAGCCTATGTACCCGCCGGCCAGGACGAAGGCCACCGCCGGGATCCGGTCCCGGCACCAGGCGCAGACCAGCCGTTCGCGCGCGGCCAGGGTATCGTGGGAGATGCCCTTCATGCCGCCGGTCGAGCATCCCTCGAAGGGATCCATCCCGGCGTTGTAGAGGCAGAGGTCGAAGCGGGGCCCTTCGCGCTCGATCTCTTCGAGTTCTTTCTCGATCTCCGACAGGTACCGGTCGCCGTCCTGCACCACTCGGAGGCGGACATGGCGGCCGCCGGGGTCGCCCGCAGCGGAACTCGAGTAGACGTCGAAGCTGTTGACGGCCACGTCCACCTGCCGGATGCGGGGGTCCCCCGCGATGAGGGAAGCGGTTCCGCCGCCGCAGTGGGCGTCCAGGTCCAGGATCAGTATCGACTCGGCGCCGGCTGCCAGCGCCTCACGGGCGGCGATGACCAGCCCGTTGAACGTGCAGAAACCGGCCCCGGAGCCGCGCCGGGCGTGGTGGAGACCGCTGGAAAGCGAACCGGCGAGTCCGGTCTGGAGCGCCTCTAATGCGGCCGCGACGACGCCGCCGTTCGACGACAACACCATCGGCCATAGTCCCGGATCCCAGTCGAATCCCTGCGACTCGGCCAAGTGACGGGGAATGCCGGTCTGGACGGCCCGGACGTAAGCGGGGTCATGGACTGCGACCAGCTGCTCCCAGGTGAGCAGCGGTGGCTCGACCAACACGATGCCGGGGATAGGGACCCGGGCGAGCGAGTCGGCCACCCACTTCGCTTTGCGCGTGGTCTCGAAGGCGTAGGCGGAGCCGACGTATTCAGAGCTGTAGAAGACCTTCATGCGCCTGCTCCCGCAGAAGCGCGGCCACCCGGCGTGCATTGAGAACCGGGACTGTGCCCAAGGTCAGGCGACTTGGATGGTCTGCACATCCACGAACTCGGACTCGAGCTCTGGCTCTCCATCCTCCAGGAGCATTTCGATGACCTCGCGCAGGTTGTATATGAGCTCCTCGGTGTCGGCGCCTTGGCTATGGGCGCCCGGCCGGCCTGGTACGTGCCCCACCAGTAGCTGGGTCTGTGGATCCCGCTCGACAACAACGGGGAACGCCCGCAGGCTTCTGTCCTTCCTCACGGATACCTCGTGTATTCAATGTAGCACGCGTCGGTTGCACTGCTTGACCGCCCCTTGGCCGCGCGTACCCCGATCTGGAAGCCGCGGCCTCGCGGGTGGCATTGCGGCGCTGATCCTTCTTGCGACAGGTGTGGCCCGCTGGGCCTTTTAGGGTGACACCGCCCGTGCTTGAAGACGGACCGTCCGGGAGAGATGCTACGATGTAAACAAGAGTCGTAGGTACGACGCCAAAGAGGGTGGGCAGGTGGCTGGACTGGGTGAGGTGTCCCGGGCCTCCAACAATATGTCCTTTGCGTCAGAGAAAGGTACGGGCTATACGCTTGTCCTTGGCGACGCGCTGGAATGGATGGACAGCCAACCCGGGTGTTCGGTTCATGCGATCGTGACCGACCCTCCTTATGGGCTTCGAGAATACTCGGCCGGCGAGAAGGCGAAGCTACGTGCAAAGCAGGGCGGTGTCTGGCGTATCCCGCCCGCCTTCGACGGTTGCGCACGCGCCCCCGTCCCTCGCTTCACGGTGCTTGATCAAGAAGACCACGATGAGCTCCGTCGCTTCTTCGCCGAATTTGCCGCCCGGGCGTTCAGACTCCTCGTGCCGGGAGGGCATGTGATCATTGCCACCAGTCCGCTTCTGTCACATCTTGTGTACGCCCCTCTGCTTGAGAGCGGCTTGGAAAAGAGGGGCGAGATAATCCGGTTGGTGCAGACTCTGCGGGGAGGAGACAGGCCGAAGAACGCCCATGACGAATTCCGAGGGGTAACCGTCATGCCACGCTCCTGCTGGGAGCCTTGGGGCCTATTCCGCAAGCCGCTTGACGGTCGGGTGCAAGACAATCTTCGCAAATGGAAGACCGGTGGCCTCCGGCGGGTTTCGGAGACCACGCCTTTCTGTGACGTGATCCCCTCAGCCCCAACACGGGCCGCTGAGCGGAGGATCGCCCCTCACCCATCTCTCAAGCCGCAGGCATTCATGCGGCAGATCGTTCGCGCCTCGCTTCCGCTGGGCGAAGGAGTCGTCGTTGATCCCTTCATGGGCGCGGGCTCGACGATTGCCGCCGCTCTGGCGAATGGATACGAGAGCGTAGGCGTCGAGCTCGACCCGGAGTTCTTCCGGATGGCTGAAGTGGCCATACCTGAGCTCGCCGGACTTCCGGACGGAAGCAAGAGCCCTGGAGGGCTGGCAAGGAACCAAGGGGTCTTGGCAGCCGCCCAACAAGAGTCGCTGTTCGCCAAGCCCACATGAACGCCCTCGATCTTGATGGGTTTGACTACGCGGTGCCATTGCCTCCGCAACTGACCATCGAACATATAGCAGCGGCTATCGACTATGTTGAAGACGAATCGGCTGAGCTCATCGATGTCTATCTTGAGCAGGCGAATCTCTTCAGCGCCGTAGTCGGCATCTTCGGTACGAAGGCTCTCGACGCGTTCAGCACCTACAAGAAACATAAGCATCCTGATGTTGCTCAGCAGCGGTTCCCGGATCTCTCGCTCGGCGGGCGACTCGATTCTCCACCCGCTCACGCCCTCGAATCCAAAGGGACGAAGCGTCCCTGGGAGCTGCAGTCCCACTATGATCACCCCGGTTGGTACATCGTGTGGCGATACCTGGTCGATCCCACCAAGAGATACAAACCCGGAAAACTGGTGGCAGTGTGGCGGGTCGACGTGAAGTTCCTGACGAAGGATGATTGGAAGTACGAGGGGAGCACCGCAGGCGTGCTGGGCGGCGGAAGGACCCACACCTTTGGGGTCAAGTGTCCGCGGAGCACTTTCAAAGGTTCCAGTGTGTACCAGTGTCCCCGGGTCGTCGTCAAGCATGGAGTGCCCACGCTGCGCAGCGCCCAGGAGACTGCCGGCTGATCCCTCCGCAGTGCTGGACCCGGCCGTGATCCTGGGGAGCCGGAGGGGGCCCTTCTTTGCCCGATAGCGCAGAGATTGGACCGGTCTGCGCGGAGAGGGGCGGGCTCCGTGCGCTAGAATATCCGGCCTGATGACCGCCTTCGACCACATCCGTAACTTCTCCATCATCGCCCATATCGACCACGGCAAATCCACCCTGGCCGACCGCATCCTGGAGCTCACGGGCACCGTGGCCGAGCGGGAGATGCGCGACCAGGTGCTCGACCGCATGGACCTGGAGCGCGAACGGGGCATCACCATCAAAGCCCAAGCCGTCCGCATCTGCTACAAGGCCGAGGACGGTCAGGAGTACGAGTTCAACCTCATCGACACTCCCGGTCACGTGGACTTCACCTACGAGGTCTCCCGGAGCCTGGCCGCCTGCGAGGGAGCCGTACTGGTGGTCGACGCCACGCAGGGGGTGGAGGCGCAGACTCTGGCGAACGCTCTCCTTGCACTGGAGAACGACTTGGAGATAGTCCCGGTGCTCAACAAGATCGACCTCCCCGGCGCCGAGCCCGACAAGCGCGCTGACGAGATCGCCTCGGTCATAGGGTGTCCGCGCTCCGATATCCTGCGGATATCGGCGAAGACCGGTGAAGGCGTGCCCGCCGTGCTCGAAGCGGTGGTCCACAAGGTACCGCCGCCGCAGGGCGACCCGGACGGACCGCCGCGGGCCCTCATCTTCGATTCAGTCTATGACCAGTATCGGGGAGTGGTGGCCTTCGTGCGCATGCGCGACGGCAGCTTCCGCAAGAACGACCCCATCCTGGCGATGGCGACCGGACGTCGTAGCGAGATAGAAGAGGTGGGTATCTTCAGTCCGGACATGCAGAAGACCGATGTGCTCCGCGCCGGAGAAGTCGGCTACATCATCCCCGGCATCAAGGAGGTGGCCGATCTGCGCGTGGGCGATACTCTCACCAGCGCCGCCCACCCGGCCGAGGAGCCGCTTCCCGGGTACCGCGATATCACCCCCATGGTCTTCTGCGGACTGTTCCCCGTAGACGGCGAGGACTATCCGGAGCTGCGCGACGCCTTGGAGAAGCTCAAGCTCAACGACGCCTCGCTCCACTACGAGCCCGAGACCTCGAAGGCGCTCGGTTTCGGTTTCCGCTGCGGGTTCCTGGGTCTTCTCCACATGGACATCGTGCGGGAGCGTCTGGAGCGGGAGTTCGGCCTCGACCTTCTGGCCACGACGCCCAACGTCCGCTACGAGGTCGAGCTGCTGACCGGCGAGGTGCTCGGCATCAGCAATCCGGTCGACTTCCCCGACGCCGGGTCGATCAAGGAAGTGCGTGAGCCCTATATCGCAGCCACCATACTCGTGCCGGCCGAGTATGTCGGCCCGGTGATGGAGTTGTGCAACGACAAGCGCGGCCGCTTCGAGCACATGGAGTACCTGACCGCGGACCGGGTGCGCCTCGATTACGCGCTGCCTCTGGCCGAGATCGTCCTCGATTTCTACGATCTGCTCAAGACCAAGAGCCGTGGCTATGCCAGCCTCGATTACGAGCTCAAGGACTACGAACCCGGCGACCTCGTGCGCCTCGACATCCGCGTCGCGGGAGAGGTGGTCGACGCACTCAGCCTGATAGTGCACGAGGACCGGGCCTATGCGGTCGGCCGGGGCCTCGTAGAGCGCCTCCGCAAGAAGATCCCCCGGCAACTGTTCGAGGTCGCCATCCAGGCGGCGGTGGGAAGCCGGATCATCGCGCGCGAGAATGTGGCGGCGTTGCGAAAGGACGTGTTGGCCAAGTGCTACGGGGGGGACATCACCCGCAAGCGCAAGTTGCTCGAAAAGCAGAAGGCCGGCAAGAGGCGAATGAAGATGGTGGGGAACGTCGAGATCCCGCAGGAAGCGTTCTTGGCCGTGCTCGATTTGGGCGAAGGGAAAGAAGGCAAGAGATGACCGGGGAATACATCGTGCTGGGAGTGCTTCTCCTCGTGATCGGAGCCATACAGACCTGGCTCCGTCACGGGCCAAGCGCCAGGGCGCTTCGCGCTGAGCAGGAAGGCCTGGCCGGGCGGCGGGTGCAGAGATCGTCCGAGGAGGAGAGGGCCGTCGTGGCCAAGGCGGCCCAACGCAGCGGCAGGGCGTGGAATTCGTGGACGGCGGTCCTAGGCGGTGTGAGCATGGCGCTGGGGATCATCCTGATCGTCCTTGGAGCGCTGGGCTACTGACCGGAGCACGGCGCCCGGGCGGGCGCCGTGATGCCGGAGGCGGAACCGGATGTCCGAGATCAAGCACCTGTACGTCCATATCCCATTCTGCCGCACCCCGTGCGCGTATTGCGATTTCGCGTCTGAGCCCGTAGGGGCCCATGCCCGGGCCGGCCGGGTGGCGCGCTACCTAAGGGCGCTGCGGGAGGAACTGGAGGAGGCGGCCGTGCCGCCGGGCCCACGGAGTACTGAGGCCGCGGCCCCGCCGGGCGGGGTCGCGCCGTCTGCCGTCTGCCGCTCGTTCGAGACCATCTACCTGGGAGGCGGCACCCCGACGGTGGTTGCTCCAGAGCTTTTGGTGCCGCTCGTACGGCACCTGGCTTCGCGGCTTTCGGGATCCGGCGGCATGGTGGGCGGCATGGTGGGCGGTGCGGTGGGCGGTGCGGTGGGCGGCATGGTGGACGGTGCGGTGGGCAGCATGGTGGGCGGTGCGGGCCTCCTCTCAGAGTTCACCATCGAGGCCAACCCCGGCACTATCGAGCCGGCCCTGTTGAGGGACTTGGCGGCCGCCGGGGCGACGCGGCTCTCGCTGGGAGTGCAGTCGTTCGCGCCGGCGCTGCGGGCGGCGCTCGGGAGGCGGGTGACGCAGAAGGAGATCGACGACGCGCTCGCCGCCATCGCGGCCGGCGGATGGCGGGAGTGGAACATCGACCTGGTGTTCGGCATCCCCGGGCAGACCTGGAGTGACGCCGCGGCCGACATCGACGCCGCGGCGGCTGCGGGGCCCACCCACATCTCTCTCTATGACCTCACCTACACGCGGGCGTTCCGGACGCGGGTCGACGTGACTCTCGGCGCCGGGGCCCGGAGGGCCGCCGTCGCCTTCGCCGAAAAGCACTACGCCGCCGCGGTCGCGAGACTGGAGGCTGCCGGTTACCGTCGTTACGAGGTCTCGAACTTCGCCCAACCCGGTCACGAGTGCAGGCACGACCAAGCCTACTGGCGGGGTGAGGACTACCTGGGCATCGGGGCGTCCGCAGTGTCGACCTCCGGCGGGGAGCGACGCACGAATCCTCGATCGGTGGGCGACTACTTGGCCAAACGTCCCGCCCGGGTCGAGACGCTGTCCGCGGAGACGCGGCTGTGGGAGAAGGCCATGCTTGGACTGCGGACCAGTGAGGGGGTCGAGGAGGCCGCCGTCCTTTCGGTGGTCGACAGAGCGGCCCGGGACCGGCTGCTGGCTCAGGGCTGTCTGGAGAGGCGCTATGGTAAACTTCGGTTGAATCCAGGGTTTTTGGATGTCAGCAACACGATCATCGGAGCGCTCCTGATCCAGCCGGGAGAGTCCGGTCATCCACACACCGGCGGGCGATGGTACTCACAGAGAGACAACGGACGATACTCAACGCCGTCACCGAGCGGTACATAAACACGGGCACGCCCGTGTCCTCGAAGGAGCTGGTCGGCATCACCGGTCTGCACGTCTCCTCGTCGACGGTAAGGAACGAGTTCGCCCTCTTGGAGGAGAAGGGCTATCTCACTCATCCGCATACCTCTGCCGGGCGCGTTCCCACCGACTTGGGCTACCGCGAGTACGTCGACCATCTTATGAGCAGCGGCCGTCCTCGTTCGAGCCTGTGCCGGGGATCGGAACCGGGGACCGCTCCCGCCATCTCGCCCGAGGATCTCGCAGGCGAGATAGACACCGCCCTCCAACAGGCCACCGACGCCATGGCGAAGGCCACGAACCTGCTGGCCCTGGTGCTGGCCCCGCGTATGAGCGGCGCCCGCCTCTGCCACGTCGAGCTGCTCACGCTGCACCCGAGCCAGCTCATGTACGTGTTCATCGTGTCGACGGGAGCAGTCATGAAAGGCGTGATCGACCGGCCACAGCCGGTCGATCCGGGCCTGGTGGAGTGGGCCCGCACCTACCTCAACGAGACTTTCGCCGACCAGGCTCTGACGACGCGGCTGGTCCGGCGGGCGCTCGACAATCCCGGGCTTGGTCCTCGGGAAGCCGCTTTTCTCAAGGCGCTGGCCCCGGCCTTCGAGAAGCTGGTCGATGAGCAGTATCAGGAGGAGCTGTTCGTGGGCGGGACGTCGCGGCTGCTCGCCGCGCCGAGGCCGCAGGACATCTCCTCCCTGCGCGACCTGCTCTCGCTGCTGGAGGAGCGTTTTCTGCTGCTCCGAGTGTTGAGGGCCGTCCTGGGGAGCGGCACGGTGGTGGTGCGCATCGGCAGCGAGCACGAGGCCACCGCCCTGCAGCCCTTCTCGGTGGTGGCGGCGGGTTACGGGCTTCCCCAGCGGAATCTGGGCACGGTCAGCCTGGTGGGTCCCACCCGCATGGATTATGAGACGGCCATCGCCACGGTGCGCGAAACGGCCCAGCTTCTCTCCGAACTGGTCGGGGAACGTTACGAATGAGCATCGAACCAACGAGAATCGCCTAGATGAAACGTGATTACTATGAGGTGCTGGGGGTCTCCCGCGACGCCGACCTCCAGCAGATCAAGAGGGCCTATCGCAGGCTTGCCCGGGAACTCCATCCTGACGCCAACTCTGCCGACCCCGACTGCGAGGAGAAGTTCAAAGAAGCCACCGAGGCCTACGAGGTGCTTTCCGACCCGGAGAAGCGCGGCGTCTATGATACCTACGGCCACGATGGGCTGCGACGCGGCGCCGGGGGCGCCGGAGGCTTCGGTTTCGACGGGTTCCCGGGCTTCGGGGATCTTTTCGAGAACCTGTTCGGATCCTTCGGAGGAGGCTTCACCAGGACCGGCCCGTTCGGGCGGACCCAGACGGCTGGGCCGGCCCGAGGCGAAGACCTGGCCCTCGACGTCGAGCTGACTCTGGAAGAGGCGGCCTTCGGGGTGGAGAAGGAGATCACTTTCACGGCCCAGGGCGTCTGTCCGGTCTGCGAGGGCGTCGGGACCACTGAGCCCGCCTCGGTGAAGACCTGTCCGGAATGCAGCGGCCTGGGCAGGGTTCGCACCGTACGCCGCACGATGTTGGGCCAGTTCGTGCAGACCGGTCCGTGCACCCGTTGTGGCGGACAGGGGCAGGTCATCGAGTCCCCCTGCCGGGAATGCCGGGGCTCCGGACGCGTGTACGCCGAGCGCAAGGTCAAAGTGCAGATCCCGGCGGGCATCGACGCCGGGCAGCGCATCCGGGTGTCCGGGCGCGGCGGAGCGGGCGACCGGGGAGCCCAAGCGGGCGATCTGTACGTCCGGGTGCACGTGGCTCCCCACGAGGTCTTCGAACGGCGCGGGGATGACATCCTGTGCCGGGCCGACCTGACCATGGTGCAGGCGGCCGTGGGCACCACGGTCCCGGTGCCGACCCTCGATGGTGAGGAAGAGGTGACTTTCGCGCCCGGGACGCAACCCGGCGAGGTCAAGGTGCTGCGCGGCAGGGGGGTGCCGCACCTGCACGGCCATGGACGGGGTGACCAGGAAGTGCACGTCCGCGTCCTGATCCCGCGGGATCTGGACGACCAGCAGCGCCGGATGCTCCAGGAGTTCGACGGGGCATGTGGAGCCGATCACTACTCTGACCGCGACGAGGGTGTCCTCCAGAAGATCCGCAACTGGTTGAACGGCTGATGGCGGCGACGCCCGCAAAGGAGCGGCGCACCGGGGACCCCGAGGTCGATCGCGCCGTGCGGGTGACTCTCGCGGAGGACCTGGCCGAGATAGCCGGAGCGGTCCTCATGGATGTGCTCGGTCCCTTTGCGGTCGAGGAGGCCCAGCCGGGTTCCGGTGGTAGGCCCGACCGGCCGGCCACCCTGGTCTTCTATCCCGGCTCACAGGCGGCGACCGCGGAGCCGTCCACCGCCGAGGAAGTGCTCGCGGCGCTGTCTCCGACGGTCGTCGAAGCCGGGCAGGTGGGGGTCGAGGTGTGCGACGTGCCGCGAGATTGGGTCGAAGGGTGGAGGGACTACTTTCGTCCCCTCGTCGTCGGCGGGGTGCGCATCCGTCCCCCGTGGGAACCTCCGCTTCAGAGGGGCGGGGCCGTCGCACAAGACGGTGTAGGCCGGGGTCCGGGAGTGCCGGGCGGACGGGCGCCGGTGGAGGTGGTCATCGATCCCGGGCTCGGCTTCGGCACCGGTCTGCATCCCACCACCAGGGGCGCGCTCCAACTGCTGCAGCGCGTTTTGCCGGAGGGCACTTCAGCGCCGGGCCCGCGCCCGGCGCCGGGGAGCGAAGGTGACCGGTCCATCGGGGAAGACCGGCGGTTGGTGGACGCGGGGACGGGGTCGGGGATCCTGGCCGTTGCGGCCGCGAAGCTGGGGTGGGGCCGGGTCATCGCTTTCGATAACGACCCCCTGGCATTGGTCTCGACCCGCGAGAACGTGAAGGCCAACGCGGTCGAAGAAGCGGTCGAGATACACGAGGTGGATGTGGCCGCGGCGCCTGCTCAGTGGTTCGCGGGGGCGACTGTCGTTGCCAACATGACGCTGCAGCCCGTTCTGACGCTGTTACGGAGGCTCGCCTCGGCCACGTCTGTGGCGGCCGCCGCCCCTCCGGCCGGCGCCGCGCCGCCGGCGGAAGGAGGCCGCTCGACCGGAGCCGGTCCGGCTTCCGGTGGGCCGCTGCGACTGGTGGTCTCAGGCATCCTGGCGGGCGGACAGGAGTACGAGCTGGTGCAGGCCGCGCGGGAATGTGGCTTTCGCCCGGGGCGGCGGCTCTATGAGGCGGAGTGGGTAAGCCTGGAACTGCTGCCGGCGGGCCCGTACCGGGGCTGATGGCGCGGCATACTCCAGGACGGAGCCGCTCCGGCCGGCGCCGGGCCCAATTGGCCCGGGCAGGTCTTATCCCGGCGGGTGACCCTACCGGGCGGTCGGCCAACATCGCCGGGGTGATTGTCCGTCGGGGCAAGAGCCTGGAAGTCGAACCCTTGTTCCAGCCCGGTCCGTCGCTGCCGGTCGAGCGCAGCCCGGTCAGGCCGCAGCCGGGCGATCTGGTGCTGTTCACGTTTTCCTACGGGTTCAAGGCCCAGATAGTGCGCCCCTTGGGCAAGAGCAACGTGCTCGGCGACGTCTTGGAAGCGCTTTTGGCCGACAGTCTGACCCAACGGGGTTTCAGCCCTAAGGTGCTGGCTGAGGCCGCTGTGGCCGCCGGGTGGAACGAGCGCACCGATCCGTATCGGACCGATCTCCGCGACGTCTACACCTTCACGATCGATCCGGTGACGGCCCAGGATTTCGACGATGCTCTTTCGTTCGAACGCACCACCGCCGGCACCACCGTCGTCTACGTCCACATAGCCGATGTTTCGTACTTCGTGCAGGAGGGGACGGCGCTCGACAGGGAGGCGCTCCGGCGCGGCAACTCGGTGTATGTGGCGACGGGCGTGGAGCCCATGTTACCTCCGCAGCTCTCCTCGGGTGTGTGTTCGCTCCGGCCGGGCGAGGACCGCAAGGCGGTGACGGTGGAGATGGAGTTGGACGACCAAGGACGGGTGCTCAGGAGCGCGTTCTACCGGTCGCTGATCCGCAGCGATAGACGGATGGACTACGAACAGGTCGAGCGCATGTTCCGGGGGAGCGAGCCTACAGACCCTGAGCTGCGGGGACCACTGGATCGGGGGAGGACGCTCGCTCAGACGCTCCGTGAGGTACGCGGCGCGCGGGGAAGCCTGCATATCGAGTCCACAGAGCCGGAGTTCGAATGGGATGACAAGGGACAGGTGGTCGCGGCCGATCCCAGCGAGGAGCTGGAAAGCCACCGGCTCATCGAGAACTTCATGGTACTGGCGAACGAGCAGGTGGCCTCCTTCCTCGAGCGGGAGCACGTGCCCACCGTGTATCGGGTTCACGATCTGCCCGACCCCTTCAACCTGGAGCGTCTTCTCGACACGCTCGCCGGTCTGGGACTGCCTACCCCTGCGTTCGACGCGTTGGAGGCGACTCCGCAGGAGATCCGGCGCGTCGCCCGCGGGATCGCCGAGTGGGTCGATCGTTACACGCCTGCCGGTAAGGGCAAGGCGGCGCTGGTGCAGCAGGTGTTGCGGGCCCAGGCCCGCGCGGTCTACCAGACGGTCAACATCGGCCATTTCGGACTCGCCTCCCAGACGTACTGCCACTTCACCTCGCCGATCCGGCGCTATCCGGATCTGCTGGTGCACCGGGGTCTGCTCGGACGACTGGGGCTGGGGCCGGAGCCTTCGACCACGGTTCTCGAGGACTGGGCGGAGCACTGTTCGATCACGGAGCGGGAAGCCGCCAAGATCGAACTAAAGGCCGACGACATCGTACTGGCCCATCTACTGAAGCGGCGTCTCGATGAAGACGGCCGGCAGGAGAGCGTCTTCGAGGGCCAGGTGCTCAGCCTTACCCGTAGAGGGATGTTCGTGCTCTTCGAGCGGCTCTTCCAGGGCTACCTACCGGTGAGTGAACTGCCCGGCGACTACTACGATCTCAACGAGTTGGAGACGGCGCTGGTGGGGAGGCGCTCCGGCCGGGCCTACAAGCTGGCCGACCTGTTGCCGGTGCGGGTGACCGCGGTGGACGAGGCTCGGGGAAGAGTCGACCTTGCCCTGGCGGGTGACGCGGATGAGGATGACGACCTGGATGGGCGCGACACCGGGGCCGCAGCGGCGGGCCGCAATGGCTCTGTTCGGGAGCGTGGCCGCGGCGGGGGCCGGAGCCGCGGCGGGGGTCCGGGGGGCGGCCGCCCTGCCTTGGGCGGCCGCCTGCGTGGTTCGGGCAAGACCAAGACCACCCGGACCCGTGCTCCCCAGGCCGCCCGGCCGCCGCAGGGACGGGGACGGCGTTAGGGAGTCGAGCCAGAATGAAGCCTGGATCGCCGGTCGGCTATACTCGCCGCACCATGAAGCCCACCGGCACGAAGCTCATCGCGCAGAACAAGAAGGCCTACCACGACTACTTCATCGAGGAGACGTTGGAGGCGGGTATCGCGCTGACCGGCACGGAGGTGAAGTCGCTCCGGGCCGGCCGCGTCAACCTGCGTGACTCATACGCCGCCGTGGAGAGGGGCGAGTTGTTTCTGATCGGGATGCATATCAGCCCCTACGAGCAGGGCAACATCTTCAACCACGATCCGCTGCGCGCCCGCAAGCTACTCGTGCATGCCCAGGAGTTGCGCCGTCTGTACGGCAAGGTGCAGGTGGCAGGGTACACCCTGGTGCCGACCAAGCTCTACTTCAAAGACGGGCTTGTCAAAGTGGAGATCGGCCTGGCCAAGGGCAAGGCCCTCTATGACAAGCGCCAGACTCTGGCCAAGAAGGAGGCCGAGCGCGACATGGAGCGGGCCTTCCGCCGCGCAGACCGCGACGATTAGTGGGCCAAGTAGGCCACGCCCATGGCGACCCATCTGGGACGGAGCTTTGTAGCTCGGCAGCTCTCCGAGGTGCTCTGTCAGGTGTTCTGGGTGCCTGACGACTCACGCAGCGGGACCACCCGCGGGTGTCGTAGTATGATTCCAGATACTAGGGATTGTAAGTACAATGTGAGTACAACACAGAGCGAGTCTCGCAGCGTACTGGCCACTATTTGCAGGCCGGGAGGGTGGTTTGGACCAAGCTTCACAACGCCGGGTTCCACAAGCGGGCGTCTCTGAGCGCCGGGAGCCGCATGTGGAGTCTGTGGAGTCGTGCGTGACGAACAAACCGGAGCGCAAGCAACACCGATTCAATCTGCGTCTTACCTCGGCGCAGAAGGCTTTGGTCGAATATGCAGCGCGGGTCTCAGGCGTCAGTGCCAGCGTGTTCATGCTGGAGGCGGCGGTTCGGTCCGCAGAAGATGTCGTCGCCCGTCAGAACCGGTTCGTGCTTCCCGCGGGCCAGTGGGCGGAGTTTGTGGCTAGGCTCGACCAACCGGCGCGGCCGATCCGGGAGACCAAGGCGCTCAAGGACGTCGGCGCAAAGCGGGAGCCCCTTGGTGGGGGGTGAACCTGCTCTTCGCGTGGAGCCGCTCTGTTCCGGCCATGATGTCGAAACCTTCGATTCCGGCCGGCCCGCCGAGCGTGACTACCTCCGCCTGCACGCGCTCGCAGACCATGGGTTCCATCATGCTCGGACCTTTGTGGCGCTCCGAGATGACCGAGTAGTAGCGTACTTCACTATCACAGCAGGCTCTGTAGAGGCCGCTTCTTGTTCCCAGGATATAACGAGGCGGCGGCGCAGGAAACTGGTCCCTGTGGTGATCATCGCTCGGCTGGCTGTCGATGCGACCGAGGGGGAAGAGGGTGTAGAGGAGGCTACGCTCCGGCAGGCTCTGTACCGCAGCGTTGCGGCGGCCGAGACCATCGGGGCTCGAGCTGTGCTCGCCGTCAGGGGCGGGGAGGGCGGTTCTCTCTTCGAACGGTATGGTTTCGAGAGGCTGCCCGCGTGTCCGTTTCACGTGTTCCTGAGTTCGTTTGACGTATGGATGAACGTCGGCGATGAAAGCGACACAGGGGTTGTTGTATAATCCCTTGTGCTCAGTCGCTGCGGCCGCAGGGAGCGCCGGTGTCCATGGGAGGCCGGTGGTGACCGTAGGTCACGGTTCTGAGTCTCGTGGGGGCGACATGGTTTCGACGGGGCTCATGTCTGAGTTCGGGTAGCGAGCCGAGATCCCGGCCGTTCTCGTTAAACAGGCTGGAAAACAACAATTGCCGATTCCGAATTGGCACTGGCCGCTTAGTCTGATCAAGGCTTAAGCGCCTGTCGCGCCTCCTCGGCCCGTCGTGGAGGGTCGCGGCATAAACCAGGCGGGCTTACTCCCGGCGAGGACCGCCGGCGGCGGGAGGACACCTTAGGTGGTTGGCCGGACGCACCCAGCTCCTACGGGGGCGCGAGGCGAGACTCGTAGTAGGGGCTACGCTCGTAGAAACCTGGGCCAGACGGGTTTCGGACGGGGGTTCGATTCCCCCCGCCTCCATCATCGATGGCGGGTGGACCCGCCGCCTCGTCTAGTTCTCGGTCGCAGGCCGGGCGGAGCCGTCCGTAAGCAGATGGCGGGTAATCCCAGGATCGGATTCTGCACTTGCGACGGCAAGGAGTGGATCCGTGTCCGGGCGACAGTGGCCGGCGACAGCGACTGGACCTTCGACCAGGCCATGCCTCCAAAACCCTGGACCTTCGCGACCTGCTGACTGGACCTGCGCCTCGTGCTCAATGAAGCGGTTGGTTCTACTCTAAGTGCAACCGCGCACCAGAGGGCTTCGGACGACCGAATCCATAACCTAAAGCCTGAAGCTAGGGCCCGAAGCCTCCGGGGCTGCGCGGACGCGCGGGGTATTGCTGCTTCAGTCGAATAGTGCATCCGGACGGAAATGTGCTAGTATGAATATATCTCATGCGCGGCTGGGTATCGTAGGCTGTGCGAACTAGGGTGCTACGACCTCTGAGGGCAAGAAACGGTTGCCCGGAGCCGCCAGGCTCCAGTCCTCCGAGAGAGCAAGTGGCGAGACCGACCTGAGTCCCGGTTCTGACGACCGGACATACATGTTGATCGCTGCTGAAGGAGGACAGATGGAGGGGAATAACAAGCGCAGACCGGCGCATCGTCCAACCATGATCGTACTTGTCGTTTTGCTGGCCCTCGTTCTTGCGGGGTCCATAGCGGCAATGGCAACGGCGGCGAGTGTGACGCCTGTGACGTATGTTTCATGGACATCCGGCAACGGTGACCGCGAAGCCGGTCGGTTGGGATATGAGTACGGCTACAAGATCGACGATTGGAAACAGACCTCGGGAATGGACGGTACCTACCCGGTCACACGTACGCTCCCTGATGGTTCGACCCTTTCCTTCACCATAACCATCTCAAACAGCGACGGGGACACGTTCGATTGGAGTTCCACCTATCCCATCTCCGCCGTGATCGTGAAGGCTGGGCGAGGGGCGAACGTCTTCTACTACGACCCTCCCGCGACGGGTGACACCGGGCTCTACGGCTACCGCGACAAGGAAATCAGCCACGTCACCTTCTGCTTCGACGGACCCGCTGCTCCGACCGGCTCCCTCACCATCGATAAGGAAATCATGGGGGTAGACATCCCGGCGGAGTTCGACAAGACGGACTTCACCCTTACGGTCTCCGGACCCAGTTTCCCGACCGCCGTCGAGGTGCCGGGTTCCCAGCTGCCCAAGACGTGGAACGATCTCATCCCCGGTACCTACACAGTGGGTGAGGTCGATGCGGGACCCAGTTGGACGGTGAGCGGCGCTGGAGACGTGACCGTCGAAGCGGATGGATCGGTCAGTAAGACGGTCACCAACACCTACAACCCGCCGAGCAGCGAGACCGGTTCTCTTAGTATCACCAAGCGCATCGTCGATTCCCCCAATGACAATTGGACTCCCGATGACTTCTCGGTCATCGTAACCGGGCCGTCCCCATCGACCGCCGTGGTGTACTCCGGGACGTTCCCGGAAGGCGGCACGCTGGTTCTGAACGATCTCGCTCCCGGTTCTTATACCGTGACCGAGCCCGGCCCCGGTGGTCGTTGGGTGGTAAGCGGCAGCGGTGCCGGCGTGACGGTGCAGGCGGGCGAGACGGCTTCACATACCATCAGGAACACCTGGGTTGTCCCACCGACCACCAGTACCACGAGTACCACACTGGTCGAGACGGTGACCACACTTCCTACGACTACCAGCACGACGACTACCAGTACTACTGCCACCAGTAAGACGGCTACCAGTACGACGGCTACCAGCACTACCACCAGCACTACCACCACGAGCACGAGCAGCACGACGACCTCTTTGCCCCCGGAGGTCGGCGAGGTGACTACGATACCGACCTCGTCGTCGACGCTGCCGCCGGCAGTCGGCCAGGAGACCACGATACCGACCCCCGTCGGTATCATCCAAACGGGCGGCGGGGGCACCGCCGGTCCGAGCCCCTGGCTGTGGGTGCTGGCTGCGTTTGGGGTCGCTCTGGGTCTTGGTCTTGCCTTCTCCTCGCTCAAGATCGGGCGGAAGGCAGGGTAGGAGGCAGATTCTCGGAGCGTCGATGAGCAGGTATGTCCCAAGGCACGCGCGGAAGCGCCGTGGCCTCTTGAGGGCCGCGGTGCTTCCGGCGGTGCTGGGAGCGGCAGTGGTGGTTGCCGTCATCGTGGGCGTGAGTCTCCGCCTCCCTGATTCCCGGGCGGCGGAGGCGGATGGCTCGGGACCGGTGTCGGGCGGTCCGTCTGTCATGATCTCCATAACGACGTCGACCCTATCCGCTTCGACATCCGCGTCACCGACTCCGACCGCGGTCCCGTCCACGACCAGTCCGACTACGGCGGGTTCCTCCACTACGATGACCATCTACATCCACCCTATCGCGGAACCGGCGCGTATCGTGATCCCTTCGATCGAGGTGGATGCGAAGCTGATCCCGGTCGGTTTGCTGGATAACGGTGACATGGAGGTGCCTCCCTTCGGTCTGGCCGGGTGGTACGAGCCGGGTCCACTCCCTGGAGACCACGGCCCCACCGTCGTAGTCGCCCACGTAGACACCAAGAAGGGCCCCGACGTGTTCTACCGTCTGAAGGACCTCGAGCCTGGTGATGAGATCCTCGTGTACGGCCCGGACGGCGACGTCGCTACGTTCGGGGTGGACTCCAAGGAGCAGCGGCTCAAGACCGAACTTCCCGTCGAGCGCATCTGGAACGATACCTGGGAACCGGTCATCCGTCTGATCACCTGTACCGGGGAGTTCGACCGGAGCTCCGGGCACTACCTCTCCAATATGATCGTGTACGGGCACCTGGTGGAGTAGGTCGTCCTCCGCGCGACGAACTGCGTGGAGCCGGCCTCTTGCTGAGGGCCGGGTACGTGCCTGCCTTGGGAGGCTGCTGAAAAACGAAACCACGGCCGCCAAGACACACCGGCCGGCGCGATAGGGCGTCCTCGGTTGCGCAAATAGCGCTATTCGCGCTTCCTGCGTTCTTCTCTCGCCCGTAGCCATCGCGCCCTGACGGTGCAGCGTCGTTTTTCAGCAGCCCGCCGGCACCACCTGAACGCTTGCTCCAACCCAAGTCGCGCCCTATAATCCGGGCTTGAACAGGCAACCCCGGGCGGGAAAGCGTCCGCCACGGGGTGTGGCCGGGCCTGGTCCGCCTGCAGGCGGCGCCGGCAGTGGAGCGAGGTACATGGGCTCTGCGGGACGCACCGGTTCCCGCGGGGCTTTCGCATCTCTGGAGGTGCTACGTGACCAGACTCACCGGCAAGAAGACTGGTGCGGCCTTACTCTCTGTGGTCTCCAACAGCCTCCTGATCGCCCTGAAGGTGGTAGTCGGCGTGCTGATGGGGTCCGTCGCAGTCATCTCGGAGGCCATCCATTCGGGCATGGACCTGCTGGCCGCGGTCATCGCCCTGTTCGCGGTGCGGGCCTCGAGCCGCGAAGCGGACAAGGGACATCCGTACGGCCACGGCAAGTTCGAGAACGTATCCGGCTCGATCGAGGCGTTTCTGATCTTCGCGGCCGCGGCTTGGATCATCTACGAGGCGGTGGGGAGACTCCTCGACCCCCAGGAGGTCGAGATGCCCTTCTGGGGAGTCGGAGTGATGTTGATCTCAGCGCTGGTGAACACTCTGGTCTCGCATCGTCTCTTCAAGGTGGGCGAGGAGACGGATTCGGTGGCTCTGCGGGCAGACGCCTGGCATCTGCGTACCGACGTCTACACTTCGGCTGGCGTCATGCTGGGCCTGTTGGTGCTGTGGCTGGGAGGGATGATATGGCCCGGCACCGACCTGCGCCGGCTCGACCCGGTGGTGGCCATCCTTGTGGCTCTGATGATCATGAGGGCGGCCTGGCACCTGACCCGGGAGTCGGCCCGTGACCTTCTCGACGTGAGCCTGCCCGACGCGGACATCCAGTGGATCCCGGGGTTTGTCGCGGAAGGTTGGCCGGCCGTGCGCAGTCTGCACCACGTGCGTACCCGGAAGGCCGGCCCGAACCGCTTCATCGACTTCCATCTAGTGGTGGACGATCGCATGTCGGTGGCTGAAGCGCACGCCTTGGGCGACGAGATCGTCGCGGCCATCAAGGAACGCCTGCCGGATTCGCGGGTGCAGATCCACGTGGAGCCCTGCCAGTTCGAATGCAAGGACGCCTGTGAGAGCGGATGCTCGGTGGACGCTGTGCAACGCGAACTGGGCCGGGAGGAGTGGTCTGCGCGTCGGGAGGGGGACGGCTCCAGACCGTCCGTGGGGGACCGGTAGGCGGCCGTTCCCTAATCCCTCCGCATCAGGGATACTGTGGGCTTCTCTGGTGCATGTTCCTTATGAGATCTAGGGGGCGGACATGGGTATGGACCGTACGGGACCGGGGAGCGTGACGAGGCCCGGCCGCGCTCTCATCGAGCAGGCGCTGGCGGCCGGCGCTCCCGCTCTCGACGAAGAGGCCGGCAAGCAGTTCTTCGCCGCCTATGACGTCCCTGTGCCTCTGGGTGGGACCGCGGCCTCGGCCGACGAGGCCGTCGGGCTCGCCGCCCGGATCGGCTACCCCGTCGTGATGAAGGGTTCCGCCGCCACCATCCAGCACAAGACCGACGCCGGGCTGGTGCTGCTCCGCATCGTCGACGAGACAGAAGTGCGCGAAGCTTATCGGACGCTGGAATCGCGGGCCGCGGCTGCGGGGGTCACGCTCGACGGTGTGCTCGTCGAGCATATGGTCGGCGGCAAGCGCGAGTTCGTGGTCGGCTTGGTCCGTGACCTGCTCTTCGGCCCGGTGGTGATGTTCGGCCTGGGCGGCATCTTCACCGAGGCGCTGAAGGACGTCGCCTTCGCCGTGGCGCCCGTCTCTGAGGATGACGCGTACGAGCTCATGGAGGAGATCAACGCGAAGGTGCTTCTGGGGCCGGTCCGGGGCGAACCTCCCGCCGACCGGGCCGCGCTCGCGAAGATCATCACGGCTGTGGGCCGGATGGCGGAAGACCATCCCGAGATCCGGGAGATCGACGTCAACCCGCTGCTCATCGACGGAGCCACTCCCGTGGCTGTGGACGCCCTCATCGCCGTAGGGGAGCCGGTGCAGGTCTCCACCCGGCCTCCGGCCGACATCTCCCGCCTGGGTGATCTCGTCGCCCCGGGGGATGTCGCGGTGGTGGGCGCCTCAGCGGACACGGGCAAATGGGGCGGGATGATCACGGCGAACCTGATCCTGGGAGGATTCCCGGGGCCCATCTATCTGGTGAATCCAAAGGGAGGGGAGATCCTTGGCCTGCCGGTCTATCCCAGTATCACCGATCTTCCCGAGACGCCTGACCTCGTGATCATCGCCGTACCGGCGAAGTTGGTGAACGGAGTGATGGGAGAGTGCGGCCGCAAGGGGGTCGGGGCGGTGGTCGTGGTGTCGGCCGGATTCTCCGAGGTGGGTCCGGAGGGCAGGGCCATGGAGGAGGAGATGGTCGCCCTCGCCGAGAAGTACGACATGGCTCTGGTCGGCCCTAACTGCATGGGGGTTATCTCCGCACACCAGAGACTGTACGCCACAGGTTTCATGCTGGTCCGACCCCAGCCCGGAGGCGCGAGCATGGTGTCGCAATCGGGCAACCTGGGCCTGCAGCTTCTTGTTTCCGCGGAGAAACGCGGGGGTGGGGTAGGCAAGTTCATCGGCGTGGGTAACGAGGCCATGATCGACGCCGTGGACTTCGTCAACTACCTGCACACCGACCCGGAGACCAACACCATCGTCGCCTATATGGAAGGATTCGACGATGGGCGGCGGCTGCTGGACGTGGTGAGACGGACCACGCTCGACAAGCCGGTCGTGGTGCTCCGGGGCGGCATGAGCGACTACGGCAAGAAGGCGGCCGCGTCCCACACCGGGGCGCTGACCTCATCGACGGCGGTCTTCCAGGCCGCGGCGCGGCAGTCGGGATTGATCGTGGTCACAGACCCCGATGAGTTCATGGACCTGACGTTCGCCCTCTCGTACATGCCGCTCCCCCCTGGTAAGCGGGTGGCGGTCGCGACCCTGGGCGGCGGCTGGGGGGTATTAGTGTCGGATGAGATCGCCCGGTGCGGCTTGGAGCTGGCCGAGCTCTCACCCGGTGTCGTCGAAAGCTTGAACCAGATCCTGCCGCCCTTCTGGAGCCATTCCAACCCGGTGGATATGGTCGCGACGGTGACGCAGGGCGTACCGGAGGCCGTCGTGGAGACGTTGATAGCTTGCGACCAGGTCGACGCTGTCATCGTGATGGGAGTCGTGGGCTCGATGAGCGAGAGCCACCGGGCCATCGAGGAGCTCGAGGCCCTCAAGACAGGGCGGGCGCCGGGAGGCGCCGGCCCGATCTGCGCCGCGGGCATAGACGCAGAGGAGGTGGAGCTGGCGCCGAGCGAGCGCGAGCTCTCTTTTATCAACCAGAACGCCTTTCTCATGGACCGCTACTGCAAGCCTGTGATCAATGTCTCCCAGCGCCCTATGACCCAGGCCATCTTCTCGGCGGGCGGCAGGTACTCCACTTTCGTCCTGCCTTCGCCGCTGCGCGGGGTGCGGATCCTGGGTAAGATGGCTGCATACAGCGCGTACCTGAAGAGGAAGGGCCGGGATCTTCGCTGCTGAGGCGGCCGGGGGGGAATCGTCGCAGCCGGTCCGCATCGTGGGAGCGTCGGCGGCCCAAGGCCGGTCAATCGACAGTGGAGTCGCGGCCACCGGGTCCGCGCCGGACGGCCCGAACGGAGTCGCCTCAGCGTGGATCGGGTTCTAAAGCGGCGGGTCCAGGCCCGAAGTAGGCGCGGCCCCCCGAGACCGTCGGCTGCAGCCCCAGGTCGGTGCTGTACATGGCCAAGCGGTCGAGGATGGCAGCGGCGTGTTCGCCGGTGACGGGGGCGGGCACCCCGGTGACCTCGTCCAGATAGATGGGCACTGCCTCGAACGATGAAGGTCCCGCCCGCGGTATCCTCGACCGGAGGATCACCGCCTCCCCGGTGATCGGCCGGTAGTGGTCCCAGACGAAGTCGCCCAAGCTGTAGGCGATGAGGCGGTCCCGGTAGACCTCCACTCCTTGGAGGACGTGGGGATGATGGCCGAGCACCAGGTCGGCGCCGGCGTCGACGACCTGATGGGCGAGGTCCCGTTGATCGCGGTTGGCTGTTCCGGTGTACTCCTCGCCCCAGTGGAAGCTCACGATGACGAAGTCGGCCTTCTCATCCGCGGCCTTGACCGCGCTCAGTATCTTCTTGCGGTCCGGGGTGGCGCCGTTCACGCCGGGCGTCTTCGACCCGGCGGCGAACCCGCCGGGGATGATATCGGTGTAGGCGAGGACGGCGACGATGCCGGCGGGGGTGATGAGCAGAGCGGGCGCCGACGCCGCCGCGGCGTCGGCGCCCCCCCCCCCCCACAG
>JAJFUK010000135.1 GCA_021372435.1 Actinomycetes bacterium
GCAATAAACGAAGGTGCAGAGGGTGTCGAGGTCGGCGTCCATCGTGGCCTCCTGGTCGACGGTGTTCTAGATACCGTCGACTTCGGCCCCTCTGCCTCGAACCCCTTCTTGGGCGGCATTTTCGTGGAATCAATCATCTAGTTCTGGTCTATCGCTCCAGCAGCCTCGTGAAGCCCGCAAGATGGTTCTGCGCGCCACGTAGAAGGTTCTGGAATAACCCGGGCGACGTCCCGCTTGGTGGTCGACTCGAGCGCCTCCTGCAGGTCGGCGATATCGAGTTCCTCGACGGCCACTCCCACTTTGTAGGCCTCTTGCTCGGACACGCTACCCTGGGCCACCAGAGAATCGTAGGCGGCCTGCAGCGCGTCACTGACGAAGACGCCGGGCACGTCGGCGGCCACCGGGTCATCCAGACGGTACCGAGCGATGAGGATCTTCACCCGACTCATGTGACGGCTCTCCGAGGCGGCGATGGCCTGGAACTCCTTCACGCCCCAGTTCTCGTAGAGGAACGTGTAGACGTCCCGAGCAAACTTCTCTTCCTCACGCATGAAGAGGACCTGCTCCTGCTCGATCGCGGTGAGGGACGCGGAACTGGTGCGGGCGTCGGTCCCGGCGATTCGACCACGCTCGTTTTCCCATTCGCACCGATACCGCTCCACGGACCGGCCGCAAGTGCCACACCGGCCAGCGAGACGACGATGACGGCCGTCACGACCGCGAGAAGGATCAGCTTCAGTCTGGGTTTCATGTCGATACTCCTTCGTGTTGATGGTCTCAAGAAGTGCGCGATCGGGGGGATCGCTCACCGAGGGGCAATCTACCCGGGGAAGATTAGGGAAGTGTGAGAGGGAAATGAGAAAACCCCTAGAGGGCGGCGAGACCGAGACCCCGGGGCCTGGGCCGGTCCCGCGGCGGCCGAGCTCACTCGGCGCGCAGCACGCAGCAAGGACCGCCGCGCAGGCCATGCCGGGCACGCCCACTAGAGTGCGACCGCGACCCCGGGGAAAGCGCGCAGCACCTGCTTGTCACACGTGACCACCCTGGTGCCGAGAGTGGTAGCCAGAGCAACGTACTCGCAATCGTAGGCAGTGCACTTGCCTTCGTACGCAAGCGTCAGCACTTGCATCGAGTCCACATGGTATTCGCGACCGCCCATGAGACTCTCCGCCCCGCTCTGGATCCGACATGCCTGGCCCAAAGTCAGACCGCCCCTCCGCACACCATCCGTCAGGATGTTGCGGAACTCGCTCCGCCAAAGAACCGGAGCAGCCCAATCCGGATCGTCCTGCATCAGCGCCTCAGCCCGCGTGGTGTTCTCCCCCGGCAGGTAGAGATACGCGAGGATATTCGCGTCAACCACGATCATGCCCGCCCCTGGCGCTTCGCGGCATCGATATCCTCGGCCCGAAACTGGAGTCCTTCCAGCTCGGCGCGAATCTGCCTTGCGCGCTCAAGATGTTCGGCTGGGCTCACCTTGGGCGGCATGAGCGCGCTCTGGATACACACGATGGCCTCGTTGTTCAAGCTACGGCGATGCTCCGCGGCTGCCGCTTTCAAGCGCTCGTACACTTGGTCGGGGATGTTCTTGAGGGTGAGTGTGGTGGGCACGACTCCCTCCAAACCATTTTGCAACCATATTGGTTTCATTGTACACCCCGCCTGTGTCTTCTGCCGGCCGCGATGTAGGACAGGCCCGACGGAGGTTGCTAGTCCGCGACCGGCGTTCCGCAGCAGATCCCTCCCCTAGACCACATCTGACCGCGCTTGCGCGGATAAGTGCCTGCATATGGCGTTTTGGCCCCTCTTGACCCGGTCAAGAACTGGTCAGAAACGCGATTTCACCTAGGCACACATG
>JAJFUK010000136.1 GCA_021372435.1 Actinomycetes bacterium
GCTCTGGAGAAGCTCACCGGCAAGACCCTGGGTGACCCCGAGAACCCTCTGTTGCTTTCCGTGCGCTCCGGCGCGGTGTTCTCCATGCCGGGGATGATGGACACCATCCTCAACCTCGGCCTGAACGACGAGACGGTCGAAGGATTGGCGCGGAGTACGGGCAATCCTCGTTTCGCATACGACTCCTACCGTCGCTTCATCAACATGTTCGGCGATGTGGTCATGGGGGTCGACGCGCAGCTCTTCGAGGATGCTCTGAGCGAGAAGAAGGTGGAGGTCGGAGCAAAGCTCGATACGGATCTCACCGCCGACCACCTGCGCGATCTCACCGTCCGCTACAAGCAGATCCTGGCCGAGCGGGCAGGTGAGCAGTTCCCGGCCGACCCGATGAAGCAACTTCACATGGCCATCGTGGCGGTGTTCAGGAGTTGGGACAATCATCGGGCCAAGGTATACCGCCGCACCCAGGGCATCCCCGACGACCTGGGCACCGCCGTCAACGTGCAGATGATGGTCTTCGGCAACAAGGGCGAGACCTCCGGCACCGGGGTGGCCTTCACCCGCGACCCCTCCACCGGCGAGAACGTCTTCTACGGCGAGTTCCTGATGAACGCCCAAGGCGAGGACGTGGTGGCCGGCGTGCGCAACCCGCGTCCCCTAGAGGAGTTGCGGGAAGTGCTGCCCGAGGTGCTCGAGCAGCTCTATGTCATCCGGGACACGCTCGAGAAGCACTATCGCGACATGCAGGACATCGAGTTCACCATAGAAGAGGGCAGACTCTTCATGCTGCAGACCCGCAGCGGCAAACGGACCGCCCAGGCTGCGGTCAAGATCGCCGTCGACCAGGTGAACGAGGGTCTGATCAGCAAAGAAGAGGCCCTCATGCGCATCGACGCGGGTCAGCTCGACCAGCTTCTCCACCCGCGGCTCGATGCCGACCAGAAGCTGCCGGTCCTCACCACCGGCCTCGGCGCTTCGCCGGGCGCGGGCGTGGGCAAGGTGGTGTTCGATGCGGACGAGGCAGAAGAACGGGGCTCGAAGGGGGAGCCGGTCATCCTCGTGCGCTGGGAGACCAACCCAGACGACATCCACGGCCTCGTGTACGCACAGGGAGTCATCACCAGCCACGGTGGCATGACCTCGCACGCGGCGGTCGTGGCGCGCGGCATGGGCAAGCCCTGCATCGCCGGGGCGCAGGAGATAAAGATAGACGCCGAGGCGAGACTCTTCACGGTGGGCGATATCGTGGTCAAAGAGGGCGATTGGGTCTCTATGGACGGCGCCACCGGCCGGGTCTTCCTCGGGCAGGCCGCGCTGGTGTCCGGCGGTTTCGATGAGAAGGTGGCCACGGTCCTCGGCTGGGCGGATGAAGTGCGGCGCCTGGGCGTCCGCACCAACGCCGACACGCCTGACGATGCCCGCACGGCCCGCGAGTTCGGGGCCGAGGGGATCGGGCTCTGCCGGACCGAGCACATGTTCATGCAGGCGGAGCGACTGCCGCATGTGCGCAACATGATCATGGCCGAGACCACCGAAGAGCGGGAGGCGCATCTGGCCAAGCTCCTGCCTTTCCAGCGGGAGGACTTCGACGGCATCTTCCGGGCCATGGCCGGGCTGCCGGTGACCATCCGCCTGCTCGACCCGCCGCTCCATGAATTCCTACCCAACTACACCGATACCATGGTGGAACTGGAACGCCTGCGCCTGACGGGGGCTCCCGCCGAGCAGATTGAGGCCCAGGAACTGCTGGCCGCCAAGGTGAAATCCCTGGCCGAAGCCAACCCCATGCTGGGGACCCGTGGTTGCCGGCTGGGCATCCAGTGGCCGGAGATCTACGCCATGCAGGTGCGGGCCATCATCGAGGCGGCGGCCGACGTGTTGACCGAGACCGGTGAGAAGCCCCATGTGGAGATCATGATCCCGCTGGTCGGGTTCGAGGAGGAGTTGAAACGCATGCGGGCCCTCACCGTAGAGACCGCCGACGCGGTGTTGAAAGAGCGCAGGGTGGAGATCGATTACACGGTGGGCACCATGATCGAGATCCCCCGCGCGGCGTTGACCGCCGACGAGATCGCCCGGCAGGCCGACTTCTTCAGCTTCGGCACCAACGATCTGACGCAGACCACACTGGGCTTCTCCCGGGACGACGCCGAAGGCAAGTTCCTCACCCACTACCTGAAGACCGACCTTCTCAAGAGCAATCCCTTCGAGAAGCTCGACCAGGCCGGAGTGGGGCAGCTGATCGAGATGGGCGTGCAAAAGGGGCGGTCGGTGAAGCCTCGGCTCAAGACCGGCATCTGTGGAGAGCACGGCGGTGAGCCGACCAGCGTGAAGTTCTGTCATCGAGCCGGGCTCGACTACGTGAGCTGCAGCCCGTACCGGGTACCGTTGGCCCGCCTGGCGGCGGCCCAAGCGGTCCTGGAGGAGAAGACGGCTACGAAGATGGGGGACTGAGGCCGGACCGGGGGGCGCCCCGGACCTGGAACAGGTCCGGGGCGCCCCGGACCCGTCCGGTCTGAACAGAGCCGGTGAGGCCGGCGCGGCCGGCAAGGCCGGGGGGGCGGTGACATGGCAAAACGCGAGTGGGCCGGAAAGGTCGAGCTGTCCGTCGACCTCTTCGAGGCAGGGCTCTGCGAATGGGCGCAACGTTCGGCGGCTTCCCGCGGCCGGGAGCGTCCGGAAGAGCCCTGCAGCCTGCGTACGCCCTACCAGCGCGACCGCGACCGCATCGTGCACAGCAAGTCGTTTCGACGGCTCAAGCACAAGACCCAGGTGTTCATCGCGCCTGAGGGCGATCACTACCGCACCCGCCTGACGCACACCCTGGAGGTGTCCGGCATCGCCCGGACCGTGGCCAGGGCCCTGCGGCTGAACGAGGACCTGGCCGAGGCCGTGGCCCTGGGGCACGACCTCGGGCACACGCCCTTCGGCCACGCCGGCGAGAGCGTCATCGACGAGGTGCTGCGCCGGCTGGGGGCGGGGGGCTTCAGGCACAACGAGCAGAGTGCCCGGGTGGTGGAAGTCCTGGAGAACGACGGCCGCGGCTTGAACCTCACCTGGGAAGTGCGGGATGGCATCCGCAACCACTCCGGAGAAACCAAGGCGGCCACCCTGGAGGCTCAGGTCGTGCACCTGGCCGATCGCATCGCCTACGTCAACCACGACATCGACGATGCGCTGCGCGCCGACCTTATCACGCCGGCGGACCTGCCTGCGGGGCCGGTCGCGCTTCTGGGCGGCACGGGGAGCGAGCGCATCGATGCCCTGGTGCACGACCTGGTCGACACAAGCGCGGGGAAGGGGGTCATCGCCCAGACCGCGGCCGTCGGCGACGCGCTCGACGACCTGCGGACCTTCTTGTTCCAGACGGTGTACCCGCGCGCCCTTGAGGAAGCAGGCGGCGAGAAGGTGCGACGGCTGATCACCGAGTTGATGGAGCACTTCCTAGAACACCCTGAAGACCTACCGGCGGCGCCGCCGCTGCGCGGCGGCGCCCCGGCCGACCGCCTCGAACTGGTGCGGGCCGTCACCGACTACGTGGCCGGCATGACAGATCGCTACGCTCAACGGGTATATCTAGAGTTGTTCATGCCTAGGTGCTGGGGCAACCTGTGAAGGCCGGAGCGGCCGACCTGGTGGAACTGCCGTGAGCCCATACATCAAAGACGCGAGTGTACAGGCGGTGCTGTCGGCGGCCAACATCGTCGATGTGGTCTCAGGTTACACCAGTCTGCGCAAGCGGGGCGCCACCTACACGGGGCTTTGCCCCTTCCACCAGGAGAAGACCCCCTCCTTCACGGTGAGCGCCGACAAGGGTCTCTACTACTGCTTCGGGTGTGGCGAGGGAGGCGACATCGTCCGCTTTCTTGAGCACATGGAGAACCTAACCTTCGCCGAGGCCATCGAGCAGCTGGGAGAGCGGTTCGGCGTGCCGATGGAATACGAGGAGGGCGCAGGACCGGACGCCGGCCGGAAGGACCGGGAGACCCGCCTGCTTTTGGCGCTCGAGAAGGCTGCGACCTTCTATCAGAGGTTCCTTTGGGAGACGGAGAGCGGCCGGGGGGCCCGTGACTATCTGGAGAAGCGGGGCCTTGGGGAGGAGGTCTGCCGGACTTTCAGGGTGGGTTATTCGCCGGACGAATGGGGAGGACTTCACCGGCGGGCGGCTAAAGAGGGCTTTACCGATCGAGAGCTCGACGAGGCCGGCCTCTTGGTCCGTCAGGCCGGTAAGACGTACGATCGCTTCCGGGGGCGTCTCATGTTCCCCCTGGTCGATCAACGTGGACGCGTCCTGGGGTTCGGGGGGAGGACCTTGAGGGACGAGACTCCGAAGTATCTCAACTCCCCTGAAGGTCCCCTATACCAGAAGGGGCATCTTCTATACGGTCTGTATCAGGCGAGACGGGCGATCGCCGAGGCCGACGAGGTGGTGGTGGTCGAGGGATACACAGACGTTTTGGGGCTCGTCCAGGCAGGTGTGAGGAATGTGGTCGCTTCCATGGGCACTGCGCTTACCGACGCCCAGATCGGGCTCATGATGCGTTTCACCAGCAATGTCACGTTCATGTTCGACGCCGACCGGGCCGGTATCGAGGCGATGCTGCGCTCAGGAGAACTCGCCCGGAGCCATGCGCTCCGGCCCATGGTGGCCGTTCTGCCCAGCGGCCGGGATCCTGCCGAGGTGGCCGTCCAAGGAGGACGGGAGGCGGTGGCCGCGGTGCAGGCCGGCAGGATATCGATGTTGGGGTTCGAACTACGGCAGGCGCTGGCCCGCAGCGACACCTCTACGGCCGAAGGCAGGGTGCGGGCCTTCGAGGAGGTACGCCGCCTCATGAGCAAGGCGGTCTCTCTCAAGGAACGAGAAGAGCAGATACCTCTGGTGGCCGACCGGCTTCGACTCTCGTCCGACAGCATCGCGCTGCTGTTGGGTAGTGGATCCCGGGCTGCTTCGAGGGGCAGACGCGCCGGCCGCGCAGGGCAGCCGTCCCTGACCCGGCGCCTGCTGGACGGCGAGACCGCCGTGGAGCGCGACTTCCTGGTGGCCGCCGCCTGCAACCCGGCCCGGGCCATCAAGATCCTTGAGGCGCTGACCCCCGAGCACTTCACCGATCCTCGAAACAGGGAGGTCTTCAACGCGGTCCGGGACGCCTTCGCGCTCGTGACCGACCCGGACGACCATCGAGCGGCGTTCGCCCAACTGCAGGCCCACGCCCGCGCCGACTCCGAGGCCGGTCCGTTGTTCGTGCGGCTGGTCATGGAAGCCGACGAAGGCCGGTACTCCCCGACGGTACTGGAGGAGCTGCACCTGCGTCTGCAGGAGCAGTACCTGAACCGGGAGATCGCCGCCCTACGCGCGACGTTGGACGATGGCGGCGACCGGGAGCCCGAGCAGCGCCGTCTGGTACACCTCGAACGTCTGCTCCAGAGCGTACGGACCGGTCTCAAGAATCTCGATCCCGAAGAAGGGTGGGTCTGAGGTGGCCGATGACGGCGAACTGACCGCCGAGGTACTTCAAGGGATCTTGGAACAGGCCAAGAATCGGGGCTCGCTCACCTTGGACGAGGTGACCGGCCTGGTCCAAGAGGCCGACCTGTCGCCGGACGAGGTGGAGTTCTTGTACTCACTGTTGACGGACATGGGCGTGGAGATCGTCGACGGCCAGGCGGATGAACTCAGCGACTTCGCCGAAGAGGAGGAGTTTCTCAACTACCTGGACGTGACCATCGACCACACGGTCGACGATCCGGTGCGCATGTACCTGCGCGAGATCGGCCGGGTGCCTCTACTCACTCCCGAAGAAGAGATAGAACTGGCGAAGCTTGTCGAGAAGAAGGACGTCGAGGCGAAGCGCCGGCTGACAGAGGCCAACCTGCGCCTGGTGGTGTCGATCGCTAAGAGGTACATGGGCCGGGGGCTTCTGTTCCTGGACCTGATCCAGGAGGGCAACCTAGGCCTGATCAGGGCGGTGGAGAAATTCGACTACCGGCTCGGTTACAAGTTCTCCACGTACGCCACCTGGTGGATCCGGCAGGCGGTCACTCGGGCCATCGCCGACCAGGCCCGCACCATCCGGGTGCCTGTGCATGCCGTGGAGACCATGAACAAGCTCAACCGCGTCGAGCGCGAGCTGCTGCAGAAGAGCGGGCGCGAGCCCACGGTGGTCGAGATCGCGGAGG
Source organism: Actinomycetes bacterium (assembly GCA_021372435.1). Taxonomy (GTDB): domain Bacteria; phylum Actinomycetota; class Thermoleophilia; order RBG-16-64-13; family RBG-16-64-13; genus RBG-16-64-13. Next base: position 6,178 of record JAJFUK010000136.1, read on the forward strand.
CGCTCGGGGTGACCCCCGGCAAGGTCCGCGAGATCCAAAAGGCCACTCAAGAGCCGGTCTCGTTGGAGACACCGGTGGGCGACGAGGAGGATTCGGAGCTCGGCGACTTCATCGAGGACGCCGATACCGACCAGCCTCTCGAGGCCGTCTGTCGCGAGCTGAGGAGAGAGGAACTGTTCAGGGTGCTCGACAGCCTGCCCGCCCGGGACCGGAAGGTGCTCGAGCTGCGCTTCGGTCTCAAGGGGGAACGTCCGCGGACTCTGGAGGAGGTAGGAGAGCGCTTCGGCGTGACCCGGGAACGCATCCGCCAAGTGGAGGCCAAGACGCTGAACCGTCTGAAGAACTTCCGCGACGCTCAGGCCCTTCGCGACCTCGACGGCTGAGCGCCGCCGCCCCGATTTCGAAGACCGGCTCCCCGGCGACGGCTGCCGCAAGGCGGTCTCAGCAAGAGGGAGGCCGCCCTGTCCGGCGGGGGAAAGGTCGCGAGTCCGGGCGCGACTTAGTTTGAAACAGGTCTTCAGGCCTTGACCGGGGCCCCGGCTTCCGCTACTGTAGCCGGGCGGGCGCGGCAGTATGCCGGGCCGCGTGCATTAGACAGGGGTGGGCCCGCGCTGCGTGTCACCCCGGAACAGATGGAGGTTGTAGGGTTGGCTGAGGGGACTGTCAAGTGGTTTAGTCCCGAAAAGGGCTACGGATTCATTGAGCAGCCGGAGGGGGAGGATCTCTTCGTCCACTTCAGTGAGATCCAGGTGGAAGGCTTTCGCACGCTTTCCGAGGGACAGGCTGTTCGATTCGACGTGGTTCAAGGGCCGAAAGGCCTCCAGGCCGCGAACGTATCGCCGCTGTAGAACGCGCGAAGAGCGAACCTGAGTCGAAAAAGCCCCGCTCCGGCGGGGCTTTTTGCACGGCCCGACCGCAGCCATCGCGCCCTGACGGCGCAGCGTCGTCTTTCAGCAGCCTGTTAAGAACTTCGGTCTAAAGTATTGGCGCGAAAGGCCGATACAAGGGATGAGAGTTTCCCATTCAAACTCTCCTTTCTCCTCTCGGGCGCCTGACCAGGGCGCCCCTTTTTTCGGCTATAATCCCGGCGGTCCGGCGTCCCCGGCCCGGCCGCGCCGTGGTCGCCGGGCGCACGTTGGTCATGTCCAGGAGGGCTGCGCGATGATTTCCCGGCAAGAAGTAGAGCACGTGGCAAGGCTTGCCCGCCTGCGCTTCGAGGAGGACGAGCTGACCCGCCTCCAACCCGAGCTGGGGCGCATCATCGACTACGTGCGGCAACTCGCGGAGTTGGACCTCTCCGGTCTGGAGCCGACTTCACACGCGGTGCCTCTGAAGAACGTGCTGCGCGCGGACGAGCCCGTGCCCGGTCTTAGCCAGGAGGAGGCGACCGGCAACGGGCCGGATGTGGAGCGGGGCCAGTTCGTAGTCCCACGGATAGCCTAGGCGGCGATGGCGCGGATAGACGTCACCGGCCTCACTGCCCACGGATGCAGGGATCTGCTGGCCGGCGGGGACGCCTCGGCCGTCGAACTGACCCGCGCCTACCTCGACCGGATCGCAGCGGTCGACGGCTCAGTGCAGGCATACCTGACCGTGGATGAAGAAGGGGCCCTGTCTGCCGCGGCCGCGGTGGACGCCAAGCCCCGCCGCGAGCGGCTGCCCTGGGAGGGCGTTCCTATCGCTCTGAAGGACATCCTGTGCGTGAAGGGGATGGAGACCACCTGCGCGTCGCGGATCCTCAAAGGCTATGTCCCGCCCTACGATGCCACGGTGATAGCCAAGCTGCGGGCCGCCGGTCTCGTGTTCCTGGGCAAGTTGAACATGGACGAGTTCGCGATGGGCAGCTCCACGGAGAACTCCGCCTTCCAGACTACGCGTAATCCTTGGGACCTCGACCGGGTGCCGGGCGGCTCCAGTGGCGGCTCCGCCGCCTGCGTCGCCGCCGCCGAAGCCCCTTGGGCTCTGGGCAGCGATACCGGGGGCTCCATCAGGCAGCCGGCGTCTCTATGCGGAGTGGTGGGTCTCAAGCCGACCTACGGGGCGGTGAGCCGCTACGGTCTCGTCGCCTTCGCCAGCTCGCTCGACCAGATCGGTCCGCTCACCCATGACGTGAGAGACGCAGCCGCCCTCCTCGACCTCATCGCCGGACGTGACCCACGGGACTCCACGAGCACCGGCCTGCGCGGGCCGGCCGGCGTGCCGGCCCGCGCAGGTCTGGAAGGCCTGCGCTTCGGGGTCATCAAAGAGTACCTGGGCGACGCATGCGAACAGGGCGTGCTCGAGGTATTCGAGTCGGCGGTGAAGACCGTGGGCGCCTTGGGCGGTGTCTGCGACGAGGTAAGCCTGCCCAGCGTGGAGCGGGGCGTGGCCGCCTACTACCTGATAGCTCCGTCGGAGGCGAGTTCCAACCTGGCCCGCTACGACGGCGTGCGCTACGGCTACCGGCATGCACCGAGCGAAGACCTGTATGACATGTACGTCCGCACCCGCAGCGAGGGTTTCGGCGCTGAGGTCAAACGGCGCATCATGATCGGCACCTACGCCCTTTCGGCGGGCTACTACGACGCGTACTACGCTCAGGCGCAACGGACCCGCACTCTCATCATCCAGGACTTCACGGCCGCTTTTCAGCGCTTCGACTACCTCATCTCACCCACGTCGCCGACCGTGGCCTTCAAGCTCGGCGAGCGCATCGCCGACCCGCTGGCCATGTATCTGTCGGACCTGTGCACGATCCCCGTTAACCTGGCCGCCCTGCCTGCCGTCAGCATCCCGGCGGGTTTCGCGGCCGGGTTGCCCGTGGGGCTGCAGATCATCGGGCCCCACTTCTCTGAGCCGGGGATGCTGGATGCCGCGTACGCGCTCGAGCGGCGGCTGAAGGTCGACACGGTCGCCCCGCTCGCAGCGGGTCCTGGGGTGTCATCCGCCGAGGGAGAGCGATGAGCGCCGGGCCGGCAGACCCGGGTAGGGCGCGGGGCGCGGGTGTGGGAGGCGGCGCGGGCCGGGATGGCTGGGAAGCCGTCATCGGCCTCGAGATCCACGTGCAACTGAGCACCCGCACGAAGATGTTCTGCGGATGCGAGGTCACCTTCGGTGAACCGCCCAACACGCACGTCTGCCCAGTCTGCCTGGGCCATCCCGGGGTGTTGCCGGTGACGAACGAGAAGGCGGTCGAGTACGCCACCCGCATCGCCCTGGCCCTCGATTGCCGGATCGCGAAACGCACGATCTTCCACCGGAAGAACTACTTCTATCCCGATTTGCCCAAGGCCTATCAGATCTCCCAGTACGACCTGCCGCTGGGCGTCGGCGGCCATCTTGATGTAGAGAGGGACGATGGGAGCATCCTGCGGGTCGGCATCACCCGGGTGCATCTCGAGGAAGATGCCGGAAAGCTCGTCCATGCCGGAGGGGCCAGCGGTCGTATCGACGGCGCCGATTACTCCTTGGTCGACTTCAACCGGGGCGGCACTCCGCTCGTGGAGATCGTCAGCGAGCCCGATATCTCGACTCCCGACGAGGCGCGCGCCTGTGTGATGCAACTGCGGAATCTGGTGGAGCAGTTGGGGGTGTCCGACGTCAACATGGAGGAGGGCTCGCTCCGTTGTGACGCCAACGTGTCGGTGCGCAGGCCGGGAGATCCTTTCGGGACGAAGACCGAACTCAAGAACATGAACTCGTTCCGTTTTCTCCAACGCGGACTGGAAGCCGAGATCGAACGGCAGATCGCCGCTCTCGAATCGGGAGAGCGGATCGTGCAGGAGACTGTGCACTTCGATCCGGCTACGGGCACGGTGTCGACGCTGCGCAGCAAGGAAGAGGCGCACGACTATCGGTACTTCCCAGAGCCCGACCTGCCCCCAATCGAGCTCGCTGATGCCTTCGTCGAGAGGGTCCGGGCCTCTCTGCCCGAACTGCCGGCGGCCCGCAAGGAGCGGCTCATGGCGCAATACGGCCTGTCCTCGAAGGAGGCCGGCCTTCTGGCCGCCAACAAGCCCCTGGGGGATTACTTCGAGGGCTTGGCCGCCGCTGCCGGTGACGTGCGTACCTCCGCCAACTGGGTCCTGGGCGATTTCTCCGCTCACCTGAACGCGGCCGGACTGGAGGTCGCCCAGAGCCCGGTGACCGTGGACCGCTTGGCTGAGTTGCTGGGACTGGTCTCGCGCGGCACCCTCTCGGGCAAGATGGCCAAAGAGGTCTTCGAGGCCATGGCAGGCACGGGCAAACCGGCCGGAGAGATCGTCGCCGAGAAGGGACTGGGTCAGATCTCCGACGCCGGTGAGCTCGAGGCCATCGTCGTCCGCCTTGTGGCGGCAAATCCGGGGCCTGCTGAGGAGTTCCGGCGGGGTCGGGAGCGGGTGCTGGGGTTCTTCGTCGGCCAGGTGATGAAAGAGACCCGCGGCCAGGCGAACCCGCAGCTGGTCAATGAACTGCTTCGCAGGCACCTGGGAGGGCCGGGAGGGTAGAGCGGACTCGGTCCGGTGGAGTTCTTCGGGCGCATGACCGTCGGGTGCATGACCGGTACTTCTGCGGTTGAAAACCGGGCCCATCTCTGGTACCTTGCCTTACCTTTCGGAGCCGGCTACGACCGGAATCCGCGTGAGGGTCTGATAACGCTTGAACATGCCAGGAAGGTGTCGGCATCGTGCGATCCACAGATGCGCAGCCGGAATCATGCCCCGTTCTGAAGACCGCGGATATCATCTCAGGCAAGTGGACCCTCCTCATCCTGCGTGACCTCTCCAAAGGCGTCAACCGTTTCAGCGTGCTCGAACGCTCGCTCGTGGGGATCAGTCCGAAGACGCTCTCCGAGCGGCTCAAGGGTCTGGAGAAGGCCGGCATCGTCACCCGGAAGAGTTATCCCGAAGTGCCGCCTCGGGTCGAGTACACGCTTACCAGCATGGGCTGGGATCTGATCCCCCTTATCGATCACATGCGCGACTACGGCGCCAAATGGCTCACCGACGGTCGCTCCGACGCACCCGTTCGGGCAGATGACGACGCGCCCGGCGCGTGATTCTGTAATCGATCGTACCGGGCACGGAGGCGGGCATTGAACGGGACTCCTGCGTCTGAAGGGTGGCTCATCAATCTGGAAGAGGTCGACGGGCTTCTCGAACTCGGACGGGGGCGGGGGTTCGTGACCACCGAGGACATCGCCGAGGTTCTTGCCGAACTGGATCTCACCACCGAGCAGATCGAGGCCATGTACACCTCGCTGCTCGACCAGGGGATCGAGGTCGTCGATGAGAGTTCCCTCGAGTGCGAGGACGATCTGGAACTCGAGGGCTCTTCAGAGCAGGCGGATTGGCGCCGGGTCGACGAGCTCGACCTCACCGTCGATGTGCCGACCACGGATCCGGTCCGCATGTATCTCAAGGAGATCGGCCGGGTGAAGCTGCTCACGGCCCAGCAGGAGGTGTCGCTGGCCAAACGCATCGAACGTGGCGACATCCGGGCCAAGCACGAGCTGACCGAGGCCAACCTCCGTTTGGTGGTGTCTATCGCCAAGCGCTACCACACGGACGGTATGAGCTTCTTGGATCTCATCCAGGAGGGCAACCTCGGCCTCATCCGTGCGGTGGAGAAGTTCGACTACCGCAAGGGCCACAAGTTCTCCACCTACGCCACGTGGTGGATCCGGCAGGCGATCACCCGGGCCATCGCCGACAAGGCCCGGACCATCCGTATCCCCGTGCACATGGTGGAGAAGATCAACAAGCTCATCCGCGTGCAGCGGCAACTCCTCCAGAACATGGGGCGTGAGCCTTCCCCGGAGGAGATCGCTCTGGAAATGGGGATGACGGACCTCGAGATACGTGAGATCCTCCGCATCAGCCAGACCACCGTCTCGCTGGAGACGCCCATCGGAGAAGAAGAGGACTCGGAGCTGGGCGACTTCATCGAAGACGAGGACGCCGTCCGGTCGTTCGACGCCGTAGCGTCGCAACTCGATCGAGACGGGGTCAACGAGGCCCTCTCCCTTCTGCCTTACCGGGAGCGAAAAGTCATCGAGTTGCGTTTCGGCCTGAAGGGGGAGCACCCCCGCACCCTGGAAGAGGTGGCCAGACGTTTCGGGGTCACCCGGGAGCGTATCCGGCAGATCGAGGCGAAGGCCCTCGCAAAGCTCCAGGCCATAGATACCACCCGTAACCTGCGGAGCAAGACCCGCTGACCGGCCCACGGCGGGCGCCCGACGACGAGGGCCGGGCGCCGAGTGGCCGGGGCCGGGTACTGGGCGACGAGGGCGGGCGCCCGCCCTCGTCCGCGGTTTGACCGGGTGTCTTCCCGGGCACTTCTCGGTCGAGGCGCAGCGCGCTGCGGCGTGGCCGCCGCGCCGGCGCACAGGACACCGTCGCACCGTGCCGCCGAGGTATCGATCGAGGAGAGCTGATGGAAGCGGAGAGACCGGATCATTCTGGCGCCGAGCGGGGCCGGAGCGGGCGGCGGGTCTCGAGTGCTGAGGAGACGAAGAGGGGGCGGCCGCCGGGAAGCGTGACCGTCCATCTACCTGTCCTGGGGATGAGTTGCGCGGCCTGTGCCGCCAGGGTGGAGAAGGCGGTCGCGTCGATTCCCGGTGTCACCCAGGCGGCCGTCAACCTGGCCACGGAGATGCTTACGGTCGGTTATCTGCCGGACGTGGTCACTACGGCCGAGATCGCGCGCATCGTCGAAGATGCGGGATACAAGCTCGTTCTGCCTGAGCACGGGACAGGCGGACAGGTGGGAGACCTGACCGGTCCGGGTGAGGCTGCCGAAGCCGCCCGGAGGAAGAACGTGCGTCTCCTCTTGGTGAAGTTCATCGTCGCCTTGGCGGTGGGGGCCGTTCTCATGCTCATGATGCTCATCCCCGAATCGTGGCTGAGCAGGGAACGACAATGGCTGATCATGTTCGTGCTGGCCACCCCGGTGCAGTTCTGGGCCGGCGGGCAGTTCTATCGAGGCGCCTGGGCGGCCCTCCGGCATCGCACCAGCGATATGAACACCCTGATCGCAGTCGGGACCTCGGCGGCCTACCTGTACTCGGCCGCCGTGACATTCTTCCCCGGCGCCTTCGAAGAAGCCGCCGGCGCCGGGTTCGAAGCCGCCGTGTACTACGACTCGGCCGTCATCATCATCGGGCTCATCCTATTGGGCCGCTATCTGGAAGCGCGCGCCAAGGGCCGGACCTCGGCCGCGATGCGGCGGCTCATCGGTCTTCAGCCAAGACGTGCCCGCGTGGTGAGGGAGGTCGAAGCGCCGGCGGCTCAGAACGGCGCCGGCGGCCGGCGGGACGCGATGCTCGGGCTCGGAGCTGCCGGCGGCGGTGGCCCGGTGACCGTCGAGGTCGACGTCCCGGTGGAAGAAGTAGCGGTCGGGGACGTGGTCGTCGTACGACCGGGAGAGAAGATCCCGGTCGACGGGGTGGTGCTGGAAGGGCGTTCGGCGGTGGACGAGTCGATGCTCACGGGCGAGTCGATCCCTGTGGAGAAGGGCCCGGGAGACGAGGTGATCGGGGGGACTCTCAACCGCACGGGGTCGTTCAGCTTCCGGGCGACCAAGGTCGGCCGCGACACCGCTCTTGCGCAGATCGTCAGGCTGGTGGAGGAGGCCCAGGGCTCCAAGGCCCCCATCCAGCGTACGGCCGATTACATCGCCGGCATCTTCGTACCCGTGGTCCTCGCGATCGCCGTCGTGACTTTCTTCATCTGGTACTTCGCCGGTCCCGAACCGGCCTTTACCCTGGCTCTGCTGGCCTTCGTATCGGTAGTCATCATAGCCTGCCCCTGTGCCATGGGCCTGGCCACCCCTACCGCCATCGTGGTGGGGACGGGCAAGGGGGCCGAGAACGGCATCCTGATCCGCTCTGGAGAAGCCTTGGAACGGGCCCACAAGCTGGATGTCGTCGTCTTAGACAAGACCGGGACCTTGACCCGCGGGAGGCCGGAGGTGACCGACGTCGTCGCCACCGGCGCGCTGACTGCCCTGACGGAGTCGGTCGCGGAGAGGGCCGATCCTATGTCGCCGACTGCAACGCCGGAGGACGAACTGCTGCGTCTGGCCGCCTCGGCCGAGCGAGGCTCGGAACATCCCCTCGGGGAGGCGATAGTCGAAGCGGCGCGTGCCCGCAGCCTACAGCCGCTTCGCGTCACGGATTTCTCGGCGATTCCCGGGAAGGGCGTCGAGGCCCGGCTGCCCAGAGCGGACGCGCCTGTGCCGGGGTGTGTGCTCGGCGAGGCCCGGATGCCGGGGTCGCCCGCGGCGTTCCGCGCGGGCGACCCCGGTCCGCCGGCTTCCGAGCAGCCTGCCTTTCACCTGCTGCTCGGCAACCGCCAACTCCTCGAGGAGCGCGGTCTGGCTCTTGGAGACCTCGAGCAGGAAGCGAAGAAACTGGCCGAAGCGGGCAAGACGCCCATGTTCGTGGTGGTGGACGACGCGGTCGTGGGAATGATCGGGGTGGCCGACGTTCTCAAGCCCGACTCGGCGGAGGCGGTCAGAGAGCTGGAGGCTCTGGGCCTCGAGGTGTACATGATCACCGGCGACAACCGCCGCACGGCTGAAGCCATCGCCCGGCAGGCGGGGATAGAGAGGGTGTTGGCCGAGGTGCTGCCTGAACGCAAGGCCCAAGCCGTCAAGGACCTGCAGGCTGCCGGCAAAGTGGTGGCCATGGTGGGCGACGGCATAAACGATGCGCCGGCGTTGGCCCAAGCGGATATCGGCATCGCCATCGGTACGGGCACCGACGTGGCCATGGAGACCGCCGACATCACCCTTATCCGAGGGGAACTGACCCTCGTCGGCACGGCCATCCGGCTCAGCCGGGCGACCATGCGGGTGATCAAGCAGAACCTGGGCTGGGCCTTTGGCTACAACCTCGCCCTCATCCCGGTGGCGGCCGGCGTGCTGTACCCGGCCTTCGGTCTCCTGCTCGATCCGGTCTATGCGGCGGTGGCTATGGCCCTCTCCTCCGTGAGCGTACTGTCGAACTCGCTGAGGCTGAGACGTTTTCGGGCCTGACGAAGGGGCGGCGACCACCAGGGCCCGCAGCCGCCAGGGCCTGAGACCGCCCGAGCCCGTGACCACCAGGGGCTGCGGCCGGCAGGGCCCGCGCCCGCCAAAGCCGCGCGAAGCCGGGTGGGTCGTGCCGCTGTTGGCGCCTTCGGGGCCGTACTGCTATCATCTTGGCCCCTGACGCGGGCGATTAGCTCAGTGGGAGAGCGCTGCATTCACACTGCAGAGGTCACTGGTTCAAATCCAGTATCGCCCACCATAAGTTCGTAGTTTGAACCGCCGGCCCGGAGAATCTCCGGGTCGTCGGCATTTCTGGACTCCTGATATCGACGCCGTTTGGCCTGCTGTTTCGCTTCTTGCTCAAGACGGTCGGGAAGAGAAGGGTCGAGCAGTAACTTGAAAGGCTCCGCCAGTTCATGGGTGACGGACCCGGTGTCGGAGACGATTAGCTTCTCGAAGAATGCCTGATTGAAGAGTCGCCGCGTTTCCGGTCCTGCATCCTTGTAGGCCGAGTAACAGTCGCGGGCCAGATCAAGCGCCCTCTCCACGTTCTTCTCGATGGCGTCATACGATACCGAGACTACTTCGAGTTGCTGCCGTGCCTTCTCCAGTTCGCGAGTGATCCTCTGCATTTCCTGCTTGAACAGGTCGGCCGGTAGCGCATCCTCATAGTGCAGGCGAAGGAGCTTCTCCCGTTCCTTGCTCAGGCGATTCATCCGTAGCGTCTCGACACGCTCTGCCGCTTCTGCCTCTTCGCGTCTGTCGATGAGCAACTCCCGCAGGACTCCCGTGATCTGGTCGATGCGCTCCGGCAGTATCTGGATGGTCAAGTAGTGCTCCTCGATCTTCCTCTCGACTTCATCGATAGCCATGACCTTCTGGGTGCAGCTTTGCCGGTTGTACTGACGGCCGAGACAGAAGAAGTAGTGATACTTGACCCCGGTTCGATTGCGGGGGTTCATGACGCTCAGCTTGCTGCCGCACTTGCCGCAGAAGATGCTTCCCTTCAGATAATGGTTGTAGCTCTGTTGCTTCTCACCGGCGTGGCGATGGGCAATCAGGGCAGCTTGTACTTGCTCGAATAACTCTCTCTCCACCAAGGGCTCATGCGAGCCTTGATAGGAAACACCTTCATAGCTGATCTCACCGACGTAGTACGGGTTCATCAGCATCTTGTGAAAGGCAGAGAGGGTCAACACTTTGGCTGGCGTGCGTGGTCCCGGTCGGGAGGTGAAGCCCATCTCGGTGAGCTCACGATGCAGCTCTCGGAGCGTCCACTCTCCCGTTGCGTAGAGTTCAAAAGCCATCCTTACGAACGGGGCGCGCTCTGGGTCAGGCTCGACTGTGCGGACTTCTCGGCCGTTCTCGACCAGTCTGATATGCCGGTATCCCACCGGCGACTTGTTGATGGTGCCCCCGGTCTTGGCCTTCTGCCGCATACCCTTGGCGACTTCAGTTGCCAGGTTGCGGCTGTAGAACTCGGCAATCGAGCTCATGATGCCGTGGAGCAGGAGGCCGCTGGGGGTCTCGTCGATGTTCTCAGAACACGACACGAGCACCGCGCCACTTTCTTTGATGGCGATCGTTATGGCTACGTCGTCGGCGCGATTTCGGGCCAAGCGGTCAACCTTGTGGACTATCACGTAGTCCACTGCGTGATCTCTGAGGTACCGGAGCATTTTGAGTAGCTCTGGGCGGTCAGCTGTCTTGGCGCTCTCGCCCCGGTCGACGAACTCTTCCTCGACGAAGGCGTGCAGTGCCTCGGCTTTGCGGGTGCAGGCCGCGCGCTGGGCGGGGATGGAGTATCCCTCGGCCTCGCCGCCCATTTCCGCCTGTTCCTTGGTGGATACTCTCAGATAGATGAGCGCCCGCGCTTGATCGGTGGGGGCTTTTACCGCGCCGCGCCCGTCACCTTGTATCTTCTCTGCAACTGACGTGGTGTTGGGCATTTGCTCCCTCCTTTCTTGCGACATGGCGCACTAGTTCATTAGCCGGTTTCCGTATCTACGAGGCTGAATCCTCGCTTCTTGGCAAGTCTCGCCACCAGCTCCTCGATCTTGTTGATGTCTTCGTCGAGCAGTCGGCTGTATTTGGCCATCAGATACGGTTTGAGCGAGGGGAGGTCTGTGGGGACCAGGTAGTCGGCCAGAGCATAGACATCGGCGCCGCTCAAACTGAGGGCCTTCGCGACTCTGGATAGCTTGTCTGGATGGGGAGCAAGGATGCTTCCCGCTTCAAAGCGAACAACGGTCGCCTGATCGATCTCGGCCAGCTTGGCCAGCTTATGCGTTGAGAGGCCGAGCTGTTCGCGTCGCGCCTTCAACATCTGTCCAAGTGTCTCTGCCTGATCTGGTTTCATTTCGGTTCGATTTCCCATGACCTCGATTTCCCCCAGATTCTACCACATTCGATGCGCCTATGCATCATTTTTGGACAATTCTACAACGGGATTTCCAGGCAATTCTGTACAAGATTGTTGGGGACGCTTGTTATACTATATTCCAATGAAGTTTTTACTTTTGCTTGCTCGCATGATTGGTCACATCCAGGCATATTCTGAGCATTACGCTGAGAAAGTCTATTGGCGACTTCGCCATCCTCTCGGATAGCATCAGTCGCTCTTCTAGCGTCTTGACGGGTGCTTGGGGCAATAGCTCTGCCTTCCAGTTTCTTTGTTTCCGGGGATCTGGTTTTGGGGCGGTTTGACGCCTCCAGAAATCAGATCCCCGTTGGATTCAGACCCTCAGAGTGTGCTTCACCATATGAAGCCTACTGGGTTCCGAGCTCTCGGCTTCTTGTGACCATTGGGCAGCTCGTCGTCTTCGGGCTCGTCCGAGTGATGGTTGATGCTCTTGATGCCGAACAGCGTTTCGATGGCTGTCTGGCGTTCGCGAGCCTGGCGCTCGATTTCCGAAAGAACATCGTCGGCCCTCATCGTGAGCGCGGGATCGAGCTTCCGTGACTTGATGTGGTTCTCGATGGCCTCGCGTATCTCGTCGGTGATGGTACGGCCTGCAAGCTGAGCGAGCACGCTGAGTTGGGCGTGACGCTCTTTCTCCAGGCGGATGGCCAAAGTCTTCATGCCTTGACCTCCATGTGGCGAACTTGTCGGGGGATCCTTTGTCCGAACATGGCCTGTGCCTCCTCGGCTTGGTGCGGCCCGCGATCACACATGCGATCACGTGTAGAGCCGCACTTGACCGGCGAGGGCTCATGTCATCACCTTGGGCGGTGGGTGCTCATGGCGCGCAAGACGGTCAGCGACCAGTTCCACGAAGGCCGGGTTGAGCTCCACACCCAACCAGCGGCGTCCGTGCCGTGCGGCTACCGATGCCACGGTGCCCGAGCCCATGAACGGATCGAGCACGAGTCCAGGTCGCGCCGGTGCATCGCAATCACACTCGGGTGCTATGGCTGCTCGTGTGGCGATCCGCCCGAAATTCCGTGCGCGGTCTTGGGTCCACGGCCGTCCGCATCGGCTGCATACCTTCTCGGGACAGGTGGCCAGCAGTGGCTTCTCGACCAGTCGCTCTGGGAAGACGGCGTGGTGCTGCCCACGGTAACCCGCAGTTGCCAACTGCCAGACATCCCCAGGATTCTTGCCCAAGGGATGGCCAACAAGACCCCGCTGCTTCAGGGTAGTAAGGCCATTGTGTCTACCACTGCTCGGTCCCCGCCACTCATCCGGTACCGACCAGGCCGTCGACACATCGGTGGGCCGCGAGGGCTTGCCCACGTGAGGCACCCGGATAGTGTCCAGGTCGAAGTAGTAGTGCTTGTCGCGCACAAAGAAGTACACGACCTCATGGGTGCAGCTGAGGCGATCCTTCACACTCGTGGGCATGGGGTTGCTCTTGGCCCACACCACCTTGTTACGAAGTATCCAGCCATCGGCCGCCAACGCCACCGCCAGGCGTTCCGGGGCCAGCACAAGACTCTTCTCGGCCGCTCCCTCGCTATCGGTGCGGCTGAAGGTGTCACCCACGTTCAGCCAGAATGAGCCGGTCCTCTTGAGCAGGCGCATGAGTTGTCTACTCACGAGCATCAGTTCTCGCACCCACTCATCCATGTGTTCTTCGAGCCCGATCTGGCGCTCGTCCTGGTAGTTGCGCAGGCGGAAGTAGGGAGGGCTGGTAATCACGCAGTCCACCGATTCTGAGGGAAGCGTGGTCAGCACTTGGCGGGCATCACCGACAAGCAGTTGGTTATAGGGAAGGCGGCTCATGGCTTGACTCCTACCATGTGGCACACGACCTCATCGGTCGTGGTCACGTCAAACAGGTTCTCGTAGAGGCCGTGAGCAGCGGAGATCGCACGACCTAGCTGCTCGGCGCGACGGACTGTCGGTGTTACCCAGAGGACCTTGGGGAAGAGGCCGTGGGTATCCTGCTCGACTCCCGAGCACCAGTAGTCTTGATAGACCCGGCACTTCCTGGCTACCGAAGCGCTGCTGTGGGTCCCCAGATCGACTTCGACGAACCAGTGATACTGATAGCCTGCGGCCCGGACGGCCACAGCCAGATCTGGCCGCAGTGTCACCGAGCCCTCCAAGCTCTGCTGAAAGGACCGCCAGCAACCCGGTTCCGGCGTGAGTTCGAGAAGGTCGACGAGGTCCTGGCGGGATATGACCGTAAGATCAACGGCAAGCTGGCTGATGGCGAGAGTGTGGTCGATGAATGTCAAGGACGGCTCGCGGCGACGGACACGGGCGGCGTCGCCCTGGTGAAGCACGCGCTGGCCCACACTGCCGAGTCCGTAGATGTATGAGGCAGAGCCCGCCCGGATGCCGCCGACACGTCGCTCAAGCCGGAAGATCACCCCCGTCTCCGACAGACGCTCCAGCACGCGGCGACAGGTTCGCGCTCCGGTGAGCGGGCTCGTGTGGTCATGGAAATGTAGGTCTTCTATTTGGCTTGCCGTCAGGTAGCGGTAGAGTTCGATGCTCTTCATGACGGCTAGATCTCTCTGGCTGAGGGACTGCTTGAGTTGCCTGATAGTGCGCCGTCCGGCGCGAGACAGAGTTCTCATGTTGCTGCTACATGAGAGCGAAGCAGTCGTTGCCACTGTTTCAGTGTTTGCAGCCGATTTGCAGGATGTTGTCACGGGACTCAACCACGCGAACGGTAGTGCGACCGGGTAGCTCATGACACCCTCCTTCTGCCGATGGGAGCTTCATCGGGAGAGGAGCCGCCGGCAATGAGTGCGGAGAGTTCCGCCTCGATGTCTTGGAGATCGCGTCCATAGGAGCTTCTGCTCTTGGATCTGATGGTGGCAGCCTCGCCGGTGACGGCGGGCGGTTCATAGGTACGGCCGGAGGCATACGGAGTGACGTTACCCTCGGCCACTAGCGATGAGTAGGTCTCATAGAGTCCGAGGCCCTGCAGGTCATCGGTCGTAACCTCGCTTGATCCAGCGGCGATCAGCTTGGCGTCCTCGTGGCTGAGCTGGAAGCAGACGCGGGAGCGGGCGTTGGCAAGGACCGCCGACCGCAGAGCCGGAGTCAGCTGGGCCAGATGTTGATGAGCCAAAGTGAGCCCCACGCCCAGACCTCGGGCTTGAGCCAGTACCTCGGCAAGGTCGGTGGGCAGGTGGAGGTAGTCCTGGAACTCATCGATGTAGATGAAGACCGGCGACCGGCGGTCACTTGGTATGCGCACGCGACCGAGCGCCGCCTGCCATAGGTGGGCCACCACCAGCGAGCCGAGCAGTGCTGCGGCCTCTGGACCCAGTAGGCCCTTGGCAAGCGATACCAGGAGCACCTTCTTTTTGGTGAAGACGCTGTTGATATCGAAGGCCGGTTCGGCCTGGCCGATGACGGCACGCATGCGGGGTCGAAGCAGGAAGGCCCGCAGCTTGTTCATGACCGGGGCGATAGCCTGTTGGCGTTCGCCTTCACTCAGAGAATCGAACCAGGCCCAGAACGGTTTGAGGGCGATGCTGTCGGTCACGTCTCCGACCACGTTCTTCCGGAAGCGGCGGTTCGACAGCAGAATAGGAAGCGCGCAGAGAGTCATTCCCGGCTTACCTGCCAGCGTCAAGAGCGAAGCGTGCAAAATATCCTGGGTGCGCGGTCCCCAGTTCTCACGATAGAGGTCGTGAAAGACGGCCAACACCTGATCGGCGACGAGTTCAGCCGGACGATTACCGCCCTGCAGCACGTTCAAGCCCACTGGGCGCTTCTCGTCCGCCGGATCGAGGACGACGATGTCTTCTTCGCGCTCTTTGGGTACGCGCGCAAGTACATCCTCGATGAGGTCACCTTTGGGATCGATGACCGCCACACTGCGACCGGCCGCGATGTCCTGAAGGATAAGGTTGAGCATGAGGGTTGATTTGCCGACTCCGGTCGGACCGAGGATGTGGAGGTGCTGCAGGGAGTCGGTCAGCTTAAGGGCGAGTGGACGTTCTTGCCCCGGGTAGGTAGCGACGCTGATGACACGTCCACGCTGGGACACGCGGCCGCTTGCCGGTAGACGTCGCGCGGTCGTTCGGACTATGCCGGGATAACTCCCATCACCGAGCGGCCAGCTGCTGAGCGCCGCCAGTTCGTGCACGTTCACAGCAACGGGCCATGATCTGGGCGCACGCGCCCATGCCAGCCTGTCGGGGTTGTCGCGTCGCAGAGTGAGTCGCACTCCGGGCGCTTCGACGGTGCGAAGAGCGGCCAGGATGCGGTTGGCGATGGCCTGCGCCGGATGCTGATCACCACCAGCAACACCGATTCGGCAGACAGCACGGAAGCCGGGCTCTTGTGTCTTCTCGCGCACCGACTTTCGGACGTCGGTTTCAAGTGCAGATGTCTTAACCGCCATCCCTTTGAAGACATCGGACCACGATGCCGAGGACGCATCCTGCTTTGGGGCATCGGTGGGAGCGAGACGCGGTCCGAGCAGCCACTGGAAGACGACGGTGTCGTTCTTACCGGTGCTCGAAAGGGCTGCGATCAGCGCTCTTGAAACGTGGTCGATGTTCGAGGTCTTGAGCGCACGGTGGGTTGGCGTTTGCCGAAGTTGCCAGGCATGACCGGGGCAAGTGGTCGCCTGATGATCGATGAGCTCAGCGGAAACACCCGGCAGATACGACTGCAGTTGAGCAAGCACGGTTGCGGCATAGTCCTTGGCCAGCCCCAGCCGATAGGTGAGCCGACCCTCTGCAACGACGGTTTCGAGACCAATGACGTGTCGCCGCCGGTCACTGGCCAGGTTGCGCAGGAAGGCGACGACATCTTCCGCTTCGATCTCACGGGGCCAGTCGAGCTTGTACCAGAGAGAAGGGGGCTGGGCGCCACCGGCCATGAGGGCCAGGCCGGTAGCGGCCGCACCCGCTCCCAGAAGACCGATGAGCGCCAGTTCTTGTTCGCTCATAGGTGTTCCTCCGGGCGCGTGGGCTGCTTGTCGTCGGTCGGGGAGGCCGACGAGTCCGCGTCGCTGTCTTTCTGGGCCTGCGCCTCGGCTTCGGCCTCGGCCTCAGCTTTGGCTTGGGCCAACTGTATGAGAGCCCGACCGAGCTTGGTGTAGTCGGGCGGATTCTTCCGTATGGAACGAATGGAGATATGACGTATGGAAGCGTCCTTACTCATGGTTACCTCCCCTCTGACCCGCCATTCCCGCGTTACTGGGGCCCACCACGAGTCAGATTCAGTAAATGATGCATTTGTGCATCAGTCAAGTGCAAATGTCTATTTCACAACACCGACCGGGTAGCCTCGGGCTCTGGTATCACCACCCCTGGCGACGGCGGATGATGATGGCGACTATCAGCACCAGAACCGCGAACCCGAGTAGAAACGGGATGGCCGGAGCGAGGAAGTCATAGATGATCCTCATGAGCCAGGCGAGGATCGCGATGACTATGATCGCTCCGGCCACCTTCCCAAGTAGTTTGCTGAACCAGTCACCCATGGGCGGTAGCTGTTACCTCGTGCGTCCGCGGGAGACGGCAGTGTCCTGCGGGTCCCGAGACGCGATGAACGACTCCACGATGAGCGCCTTGCGGGCTTCGTGAGCCTGAGCGTTCAGCCAGGCCTGATGCTGCAGGGCCAGGGCTTCGAGATTCCTCTGGGTTTCGGCGAGCTCACGCTTGACCCGCTGGACTCGTTTCATGTGGCGGCGCTTCCTCCAGCTGTCGATCTCGGTGATGGCATTGAGTACCAACATCATTGCGGCTCCCGTACCAAGCGAGAACAAGAGAAACTCGTCCATCGCTACCACCTGCTGATGGCCTGGGCAGCGCCCAGCGCGTAGGCATCGACGATATGCTTGTAGCGCGCGGCCCCAGACGGGGCGATCTTGCAGAGATGATCTTCGAGCTCGCTCAGCGCCCCGGCGTTCTGCAGGGCCGTGTTGGTGACGTACGCCCGCGCCTGCTCGCGCATGTTGGCCACCAGTCCCCGAGCGATCACGCACTCTACATCGCGCGTGAGCTGGCGCTGGGTCGGTTTGCTGAGTTGCTCGATGGCCCGGGGCATACCCTCATCGCCGGACAAAACCAGCTGCTTGTTTCCCATCTCGTCCTCCTTGAGCGCTATGCTCTTTTGTGATTGCCCACCCCTGCCGCGCTTGATTGAGACAGGGACTGCAATCTCGTTATGAGTTGAGGCTAAAGTGGGGGAGCGGCTGCTGGGGCGACTGGGAAGAAAAATGGAAAAGCCCGCAAAAACGGAAGAGCGGGAGGGATGCTGGACGTGGCATTGAACCAGAGCAGCAAGAGAGATGATCTTATCGCGGACCTTGTGTTTCTGCGCAAAGGACGCGGCTTGACAACCGACAGGATCTTCGGTGCCGGCACGGTTGAAGAAGCGTGCGGTGGTCCGCAGCCTGCGGAGGTCACCCGAGAGCGGCTCGTCTCAGCTATCTACGCTCTCGCGGATAGTGAGAGCAGAGATGCGCTGCTCGCGGCGTACGGGCTATTGCCGACTACCGAGGGGCTACCTACACTGGACGCGCGTCGCAAGGCGTACGGCAGACAGGCAAATCGAGGACCGGATACTCTTGCAGATCGTGAAGATGCCGCCATCAAGGAGCTGGCGCTCACACTCCTCACAGCCTACTATGCAGGCTCACCATTTCTCTCGCAGCTACCGATACCCCACGGCGGCTATCTCATGGACTACCTGGTCGTAACCACCATCTACCGCGACCGAAGGTTCACAGAGCATCAGCAGAGGCGTCGCATCATCTCGCTCGTTAATGGGGCGGCCTCATTCAAGTACGTGAGCAGCAATGAGAGTGGGAGTGCGCGTACGGTGCTTCTTGATCCAAGAGGTTGTACGGTGGAGACAGAATACGTCCCCGGCGGCTCTGTGCACGTGCTTCGCTTTCCCGAGCTGAGGCGAGGCGATGTTCACGAGTTCGGCTTCAGAGAGATGATTGAAGGCTCACAGGCTGAAGAGGATGTGCAGTTAAGTGATTTTGCCGGGCAGTCATTCGAGACGCCGACTCTCCTCTATGGGCAGGAGGTCGTGTTTTTGGGGGACAAGCCACCCATCATCTGGGCCTATCAGAATCTATCGCGGGTTGAGAGGCCGAGCACTCCAGAAAAGAACGAAGTGCTCCAATTCGAGAATAGCGACAGCCTGCGGAAGGAGTCCCGTCATTTGTACGGGGGGCTGTTCTCCGGGATCGCTTGGCGTTGGCAATGACTCCTTGCCGCAACGTGCGTCTTGTCAATATGCAGTTTTGTGCATCAGTTATACAAGTGGTATAACTATATACAGTTCCAGCGCCTATTCCGCATCGACTGCTGGCCATGCCTGACCTCAGGAGAATGCGATATCTCTCCTTGCCGTCCGGTCCCAGTAGTAGAGTAAGAAGGCGCGTGGCGTTGTCGAGAACGTTATCTCGAATCAATTCATCATGAGGCGCGAATATGACAAGAACCAATAGACTTCAAGACGCAACACTGCCATCAGCGCAGAAGGTGGCGATGTGGTAGTGGCTCTCAAGAAGTCTGACCTCTACGGTTCGCTGTGGAAGAGCTGTGACGAGCTCCGGGGAGGCATGGATGCCTCCCAGTATAAGGACTACATCCTGACTCTTCTGTTCGTTAAATACGTTTCCGACAAAGCCAAGACCGACCGGAACAGTCTGATAGACGTTCCCGCCGGAGGCTCCTTCGACGACCTCGTCTCCTTCAAAGGCGACAAAGAGATCGGCGACAAGATCAACAAGGCCATCGGCAAACTGGCTGAAGCCAATGACCTACAGAAGGTTATCGACCTGGCCGACTTCAACGACGAGGAGAAGCTTGGCAAAGGTAAGGAGATGCAGGACCGACTCACCAAGCTGGTTGCCATCTTCCAGGATCTTGACTTCCGTGGCTCTCGGGCTGAGGGCGATGATCTTCTCGGTGACGCTTACGAGTACCTCATGCGCCACTTCGCTACCGAATCCGGCAAGTCCAAGGGGCAGTTCTACACCCCAGCCGAAGTATCGCGCGTGATGGCTAAGCTGATCGGCATCACACCAGGTACCCCGGTCTCGGCTACCGTCTACGACCCAACGTGCGGCTCCGGATCACTGCTCCTCAAGGTGGCAGATGAAGCTCCAAAGGGGCTGACGATCTACGGCCAGGAGAAGGACAACGCCACCTGGGCCTTGGCCAAGATGAATATGATTCTTCACGGCAATGAGATAGCCGACATCCGCAAGGGCGACACCATCACCAGCCCGCAGTTCCTGAAGAACGACCAGCTTGAAACGTTCGACTTCCTGGTAGCCAATCCGCCATTCTCCACTAAGTCTTGGAGCAGCGGACTTGAGAAGGACTACGGCCGCTTCGAGTTCGGAATGCCTCCGGCCAAGAATGGCGACTACGCCTTCTTGCTCCACATGCTGAAGTCTCTGAAGAGTACCGGCCGGGCCGCGGTCATCCTTCCCCACGGCGTGCTGTTCCGAGGAAATGCTGAGGGGCAGATTCGCAAAGAGATAGTCCGACGCGGGTATATCAAGGGCATTATCGGCCTACCGCCGAACCTCTTCTACGGCACGGGCATTCCTGCCTGCATTTTGGTTCTGGACAAGAAGGACGCAGCCCAGCGTCATGGCATATTTGTGATCGATGCCTCCAAGGGCTTCATGAAGGACGGGAACAAGAACCGGCTGAGACCTCGCGATATGCACAAGATCATCGATGTCTTTGTTAGGCAATTGGAGGTCCCTGGCTATTCGAGGATGGTTCCTCTCAGCGAGATCGCCAGTCCTGCCAACGACTACAACCTGAATATCCCTCGCTACGTTGACTCATCGGAGCCGGAGGATATCCAAGACTTGCATGCTCATCTTCACGGTGGCATTCCCGAGCGGGACATAGATGCTCTAAAGGATTACTGGGAAGCGTTTCCGGCTCTTCGCCAGAAGCTGTTCAAGTCCCTGCGTGAGGGCTACTTGGAGCTGGCAGTTGATCCGTCGATCGTCCAGCAGACGATCATGAACGCAGAGGAATACCTCACTCTGAAAGGCGAGACTGCTGAGGCCGTGCGTCACTGGTGGCAGGGCCATCGTGACAATCTGACTGCTATTGATTCATCGACCAGACCGACCGACCTCATCGAGTCGCTCTCCGAGAGTCTACTTGTCCTGTTTAGGGGTCGGCCGCTCGTTGATGAGTACGCGGTCTATGAGCAACTGATGAGCTATTGGAACGAGACCATGCACGACGATGTCGCGCTGATCATGAGTGAAGGCTGGGAGGGTGCCGCAAGGCCTCGGAAGACCCTCGAAGACAAGGATCGAAAGATGTCCGAGACACCTGACCTGGTGATTGGGTCCGGTCGCAACGCGACGAAGTACAAGATGGACCTGATTCCGCCTCACCTGATTACTTCCAAGTACTTCCCAGAGCTGCAGACGGAGCTGGATGAGGTAGGTGCGAAGCTTGAGATGGCGACGCAGGCCGTTGACGACTACGCCGATGAACACGGCCACGACGAAGGACTGCTTTCGGATGCAGTCGACGATAAGGGAAAACTCTCCCAGAAGGCTGCCAAGGATGCTTTGAAGGAGGCGAAGGTAGCTGACGATGAGGAAACGGCTGCATGTGCCCAAACGGCGATCGAGCTCCTGCAGGTCGAGGCATCGGCCAAGAAGTCCGTCAAGGACGCGCAGTCGGAGCTCAATCGAAAGGTGCTGTGCAAATACGGTGAACTCGTCGAGCAAGAGGTCACAGCCATCTTGCTTGATGGCAAGTGGCACAAAACGATATCCCAGCGCGTGATTGTTGAGATTGACGGGCTCACTCTTGTCCTGGCTAATCGGATCTTGGAGCTCGGCGCACGGTACGGCGAGACGCTTGGGGCACTTGACGCCCGGCTAGCTGACCTGGAATCAAAGGTGGCCAGTCACTTGGCCACAATGGGGCTTGACTAGATGTCGGCGGGCACGCTGCCCTCGGACTGGTCGGTGGTCTCAGTCCTCGATGCCTCCGAACGCATCATGGACTACCGCGGCCGTACCCCAAAGAAGCTTGGCATGGACTGGGGCGGCGGTGATATCCCCGCGATTTCGGCACGAAACGTGCGCATGGGCCACATCGATTTCCGTGAGGAGTTCTACCTTGCATCGGAGGCTCTTTACCGCCGCTGGATGACTCACGGCGACATGCAGGCTGGTGACATAATCGTCACCACCGAAGCGCCGCTCGGCAATGTTGCTGCGGTTCCCGATGACCGTCGGTATGTTCTGAGCCAGAGGACTGTGCTCATTCGCCCCAAGACTGGGCTGTTTAATAAGACCTACTTTCTGAAAGCTCTACAGTCCCCAGCATTTCAGCGTCTTCTCGTGGAGAATGCGACGGGCTCTACGGCCTTGGGAATTCAACGCAAGCGTCTTGAGCAACTGCCGGTAGTAGCTCCACCGTTGCCGGAGCAACTATGCATTGCCGAAGCGCTGCAAACAGCCGACGACTTGCTTGACGTTATGGAGCGAGAGATCGCCAAGAAGCAGGCCATCAAGCAAGGCATGATGCAGGAGCTGCTGACCGGCAGGACGCGGCTATGCGGGTTTAGTGGGGAGTGGACCGAGGTTGCTCTTGGAGAGGTGTCTACGGTGACTATGGGTCAGTCCCCACCTTCCTATTCGTATAACGGTGATGGCAGAGGTTTGCCGCTGATTCAGGGCAACGCGGACATAAGGGAACGGCGAGCCATTGAGCGGATATGGACGACGCAACCGGCAAAGCGATGTCGGGCGGGTGACGTGATTCTGACAGTCAGGGCCCCTGTCGGGTACACGGCTGTGGCCGGCCGTGATTCCTGTCTTGGCCGTGGAGTATGCGCAGTGAGCGCTCACAAAGACAACCGCTACATCTATCACGCACTCGTTCAGGCTGAATCTAGGTGGGTGGTGTTTGAGCAGGGCAGCACTTTCACGGCGGTCAACTCACAGCAGGTGCGTACCTTCACCATCCCGTGGCCGGTTGACGCTCTTGAACGTGGAGCCATAGCTGAGGCAATCGATGATGCTGACTTTGAGCTTCGCGCACTGGCAGAGCAGCTGCAGAAGACGAACGCAATCAAGCAAGGAATGATGCAGGAGCTTCTGACCGGACGCACGCGCCTGCCCGTGGAGACCCCCTCATGAACACCCAGTGGGCGATCGCCGAGTTGGACAAGTTCATCACCATGACCGTCATGCGTAACGGCAGCGGCGACGGCTTCTTCACCACAGAGGACTATACAGCTGCGTCTGATGTGGACGTCACCAGACAGGCTCCGGTCGTCGAGAAGATCCTAGATCGTGTCATACGAAACTGGCGAACCCAAGTTCCCGATACCTCTGCCAACAACCGTTGGAGTCGGCATCGCGAGGCCGCCCTGCGTGCCCGCGAGGAACTGGTGCGGGAGCAAGAGGTCAAGGAGAACCTCGGCGAGAACGCACCCGAACTCTCGGCAGCAGAGTTGCATCCGTGGGTATGGAGCGGCGCGTCGTCGCTGTGGCAGTCCGGACACTTCCGTGAAGCTGTTGAAGGCGCCATCAAGAAGCTCAATGCTGAGACACAGAACAAGGTAGGACGCCGCGATGTGAGCGAGACCGACCTGTTCAAGCAGGCATTTAGCCTTGACGCCCCAAAGGAGACTAAGGCGCGTCTTCGCCGCATGAGAGACGACGGCAGCGATACGTACAAGTCAGTACAACGCGGGGCGATGAACCTCGCAGAGGGCGTATTTGCGGGCATCCGAAACCCGCTCAGCCACGAGGCCAATCAGGAGCTCACCGAGCAGGAGGCCCTGGAGTACTTGGCTGCGCTGAGCGTTCTAGCTCGCTGGGTAGACGGCTCAGCGGTGGAGGTTGCCTCATGAGCGAAGTCGGCCAAGTTGAGCGAAAGACGCAAGACCATGTGGTTGCGCTGTTTCGTGATCAGTTGGGCTATGACTATGCAGGCAGATGGGAAGAGCGCCCCGATAACTCGCATGTTGAGATAGACCTCCTTCAGCAAAATCTCCAGGCGCGAGGATATGACGACAACCTGATCAACAAGGCTCTTGAAGCTTTGAAGAAGGGAGCATCACTCGGCGGCGGACGCACTCTCTACGAGGCCAATCATGAGGTGTACGATCTACTTCGCTACGGTGTCAAGGTCCGACCCGGCATGGGCGAGCAACATGAGACAGTCTGGCTGATCGATTGGGCCAAGCCCGAGGCGAATCACTTTGCTTTGGCCGAAGAAGTCGCGATCAAGGGTGAGCACAACAAGCGCCCCGATGTCGTCCTGTATGTGAACGGCCTTGCGTTGGGTGTTATCGAGCTGAAGCGCTCGAAGGTTGCGGTTACCGAAGGCATCCGGCAGAACATTGGTAATCAGCAGAAGCACTTCATCCGTCCATTCTTCACCACCGTTCAACTGCTCTTTGCCGGTAATGACGTGGAGGGACTGCGCTACGGCGTGATTGAAACCCCGGAGAAGTACTGGCTTGAGTGGAAGGAGCCTTCCGACGTGGAGGAACCACTCGATCGAGCGCTACTCCAGATGTGCGCCAAGGAACGGTTCCTGGAATTGATTCACGACTTCACGGTCTTCGATGCTGGCGTTAAGAAGACGGCTCGTCATAACCAATACTTCGGAGTGAAGGCCGCCCAGGCTCGTGTCCAGAAGCACGAAGGTGGCATCATCTGGCACACGCAGGGATCAGGCAAGAGCCTGACCATGGTCTGGCTGGCCAAGTGGATTCGCGAGCATCAGAAGGAAGCGCGGGTCCTGATTATCACCGACAGGACCGAGCTGGACGAACAGATCGAGGGCGTCTTTGGTGGCGTCAGCGAGGAGATCTATCGAACGTCCAGCGGGGCTGATCTCATCGGCACGCTCAACAGTCATCAGCCCTGGCTGGTCTGCTCTCTGGTTCACAAGTTCAGGGGTGGCGACGAAGACGCCGAACGGGATGAAGCTCAAGATGACTTCATCAAGGAGCTGAACTCAAGGATTCCTCCCGGATTTGAGCCCAAGGGCAACTTCTTCGTCTTTGTAGATGAGGCGCACCGCACGCAGTCCGGCAAGATGCATCAGGCCATGAAGAGGCTCATGCCTGACGCCATGTTCGTCGGCTTCACTGGTACACCGCTGCTCAAGGCGGACAAGGCTACAAGCATCGAGACGTTCGGCAGCTTCATTCACACCTACAAGTTCGATGAGGCCGTTGCCGACGGCGTTGTTCTTGATCTTCGCTACGAAGCTCGGAACATCGACCAGGAACTGACGAGTCACGAGCAGGTAGATAAGTGGTTCGAAGCCAAGACCAAGGGGATGACCGACCTCAGCAAGGCTGAGCTGAAGAAGCGCTGGGGCACCATGCAGAAAGTCGTGAGCGCAGAACCCCGCGCTCGTCGGATTGTTCAGGACATCCTGCTCGACATGGAGACCAAGCCGCGTCTGATGGACCGGCGCGGTAACGCAATGCTGGTAGGGTCCAGCATTTATCAGGCCTGCAAGTTCTACGAGATGTTCTGCCAGGCTGGTTTCAAGGGCAAGTGCGCAATCGTTACGAGCTATGTTCCGGCCGCCGGTGACATTTCCAAGGAGGACTCCGGGGAGGGCGCGACCGAGGCACTGCGACAATACGATATCTACCGCCAAATGCTGGCCGACTACTTCGATGAGCCCGCTGATCAGGCGATGCTGAGAATCGAGCAGTTCGAGAAGGACGTCAAGGAGAAGTTCGTCAAAGAGCCGGGCCAGATGCGCCTGCTGATAGTCGTTGACAAGCTGCTCACCGGATTCGATGCTCCCTCGGCCACCTATCTCTATATCGACAAGAAGATGCAGAATCACGGCCTTTTTCAGGCCATCTGTCGCGTCAACCGTCTCGACGGCGACGACAAGGAATACGGCTACATCATCGATTACCGCGACCTGTTCAACTCCCTTGAAGAAGCAGTGACCGACTACACTTCGGGTGCTCTGGACGGCTATGAGCGAGACGATATAGAAGGCCTCTTGAAGGACCGTACCGAGCAAGGGCGCAAGGATCTCGACGACGCGCTTGAGCGCATTCGCGCACTGTGCGAACCGGTGGAGCCGCCGAAGAAGACGCTGCAGTACCAACACTACTTCTGCGCCGCCGAAGCTGGAAACATGGAGCAGCTCAAAGCCAACGAGCCCAAGCGCGTTGAGTTGTACAAGTCGGTAGGCTCGCTGGTGAGGGCCTATGCAGTCCTCGCGAACGACATGGAAGCTGCGGGCTATTCCGCGAGTGAGGCCCAGACCATCAAGGAAGAGGTTGCCCACTACGCCGCCGTGCGCGATGAGGTGAAGCTGGGGGCCAGGGAGAACATCGACTTCAAGCAGTTTGAGGCCGGGATGCGCTTCTTGCTTGACACCTACATTCAGGCCGGGGCCTCCGAGGTTGTGGCTCAGTTCGAGGAGCAAGGCCTCGTCGATCTGATCGTCAACCGTGGCGCTGGCGCTATTGACGCGCTGCCTGAAGGCATCAAGAAGGACCCGGAGGCAGTCGCCGAGACGATCATCAACAACGTGCGCAAGGTCATCATCGACGAGCGAGCTCTCAACCCGAAGTACTACGACAAGATGTCAACCTTGCTCGATGCAATCATCGAACAGCGCCGCAAAGAAGCGCTCGACTACAAGCGATACCTGGAGGAACTCCTGGCTCTCACGACGACAATCGGCAAGAAGGAGTCACCGGGCACCGTCTATCCGACCTGGGCGCAGAACGGAGCCCAGAAAGCCCTCGTTGACTTCGGCTTCGACGATTCCGAAACCGCACGGCTGATCGACCAGGTGATCATGGACCACAAGCCGCATGACTGGGTCGGTAATCGAATGAAAGAGCGGCTGGTGGCGAGAGCCATTCACGCGGCGTTACCGAGTGACGACTTCGAGCGGTTTGATGAGCTGTTTGATCTAGTGAGGGCGCGTGATGAGTACCGCTAACGCCTTCATGCAGGTTGCCGGAATCAACGTTGATGTCATCTACAAGAACATCAAGAACTTGCACATCGGTGTCTACCCGCCCTTCGGTCGAGTCCGAGTGGCCGCTCCTGAGCGCCTAACAGAGGAAGCGATCCGGCTGGCGATTGTCCAGCGGTTGGCGTGGATCAAGAAGCAACAAGACAAACTCCGCAGTGCCGAGCGCCAATCGGCTCGTGAGATGGTGTCAGGCGAATCTCATTACGTCTGGGGCTCGCGTCTTCGACTTGAGATCATCGAGCAGCCGGGCCGCGCGAAAATCGAAACAAGCGGATCTAAGCTCCGGCTCTCCGCACCGCCAGGGACCGAGCTAGACCAGCGCCGACGTGTTCTCGACGCTTGGTATCGGAAGCGGATCAAGGCAGTCATTCCAGGCCTAATTGAGAAGTGGGAGCCGATTGTCGGCAAAGAGGTCACCTGCTGGACCGTGCGACGCATGAAGACCAAGTGGGGATCATGCAATCCGAAGTCGGGTCGTATCTCCCTGAATCTCGAACTCGCGAAGAAGCATCCGGGCTGTCTGGAGTACATCCTCGTCCACGAGATGACCCACCTGCACGAGCGCAAGCACGGAGACCGATTCACCGCTTTGATGGATGACTACCTGCCGAACTGGCGGGCTCTGCGGGACCAGCTGGGCCACACTCCACTGGCGCACGAGGAGTGGTCGGCATGACAGCCAAGAGGCGCATGGAGAAGGCGGAGGGGGATATATGAGTTTGGAAGATACTCTGAGCGGATGGACCGGACCGTCAAGCAACACCGAGCAGGACAAGCAAGACAGAACTGAGCGGATGATATGCGAGGCGGTCGAAGCGCATGCGGCTTTCAAGGATTGTAGCCTGTCGGTATTCGCCAAGGGTTCCTACCCCAACAACACCAACGTCCGAGCAGATAGCGACGTTGACATAGCGGTGCAGTGTCATGAGGTGATCTACTGGGATGAACATGAGCCCGGAGCCCATCCGCCGAGCACATCATATACGGGCATTTGGACTCCGGAGAAGCTCCGGTCGGAATTGCTCACGGCTCTTCGGGCGAAGTTTCCTGGGCAGGTTGATGCATCAGGGAAGGTCGCACTCCATGTGAACTCTGGCTCTTCCAGAGTGGACGCTGACGTGGTGCCCTGCTTTGACTATCGTTACTACTTCAGCCCAACCTACTATCGAAAAGGGACCAGGATCGTCTCGACTGCTGGGAAACGTTTCGAGAACTACCCGGTTCAGCACCTGGAGAATGGAAGAACGAAGAACACGCAGACATACCTCCGCTTCAAGAAGGTAGTCCGGATACTGAAGCGACTTGAGAACGTGATGGAGTTGGAGGGTGCGCACCGCGAAGTTCCATCATTCCTAGTCGAAAGCCTAGTCTATAACTGCCCAGCCCCGCTGATCTGTCGGAGCACGTGGACTGACACCGTCAAGGGAGTCCTCGCCCATGTCTATCATGAGCTTCAAGGTGAGGGCGAAGCCTGGCTTGAGGTGAACGAGTGCAAGTATCTGTTTGGTCCCGGGCAGAAATGGGCCCAGAAGGATGGCATGGATTTCGCTTTCGCAGCCTGGAACTACTTGGGATTCGGGAAATGAGACCGCGCGCAACTATCCAGATGGCCGTCAGCGTGGTTATGCTGGTGTTTGCGGTGACGGCCGTGGCCGGCGGTGGGACTCCGAGCTGGGGTTGGCTGGACATCTACTCGTATGCCGTGATGGCCGCGGTAGTCGTCTACTGGCTTTGGGATAGGGTGATGTGGAAGCGACCGATCGCGCAGCGGCTCAAGATTGCCCCCAGGGATGTCAGTGGAACATGGCGCGGTACCTTGACTTCATGCTGGATCGACCCCAGTAACGGAGAGCAGTGCAACCCCAAGACCGTCTATCTAGTGGTTCGACAGACAGCTTCTACCGTTTCCGCCATTCTTCTTACGAATGAGGCCAGATCACTATCTTCACTGGCTTCGGTCAACTCTGAGGATGGGACATCCTCAATCGACTATATGTATGAAGGGGCACCGGACTTGATGTACCAGGACCGAAGCCGAGTTCATAGGGGGGCCGTACACCTGAACATCATTGGACAACCTGTGGAAAGACTGCGTGGCCACTACTGGACAGATCGAGACAGTAAGGGCGAGCTTGAGTTCCTGGATAGAGTGGCCAAGAAAGCCGAAGACACTGCTCAGGCGGAGTCGCTCTTCCATCGCACTGGAGGCTGACGCATGGCTGCTCAGCGATTCTCGTTGACGTTCGCTGCTAACGCCGAGGGCGAAGGCGGCAAGTGCGAGGGCGAGTTCACCGATGAGGAGTATCAGGCAATTCTTGACTACCTTGATCAAGTTGGCGTTCTGGTTCGTTCCAAGCCGGTGAGAGAAGGAATGCCGTGCCAGCTCAAGTTCAAGTTCGAGCAAGGCGTCGGGCTCACTACGGAGACGACACTCCCAGATGAGGATACTCTCAGCATCCTCCTTCATCGACTGCGTCCATTCATACTCACTAACGAACCGACAAGCTTCGACCGCGTCTCTGGCATCATCGGGCGTCGGGTGGAGGCCGAGCCAATCAGGAAACTGCTACACGAACAGCGGGAGGTCTACGACGGCCGGGAGTTTCAGCGATTAGTGAAGATGAGCACCCAGGATGGTGTTGTCAACTCCGAAGTGATGTTGCAGACTTGGTTGAACGCTCATGAATATCATCGAGACCCCGACAAGCAGCAAGCGGTGGCAGAGCTCTTCGCCATGCTGCCCGGTGATTATGCCCAGGGCATCTTTGTCTCTATGCTGATCGACAAAGTAAGGGCAATCAGGAATCTGGCTGCCATAGCGGCTCTTGTTATCGGAAAGACAACGGAATTGACGTTTGATCTGCATAGCTAGTCGCTATCGCGATCAATGGCTTCTAGTCTTGTCGTCGGTCGTATCCGAATTTTCAATACTGCATGCTATGCTAGTAATGAGTAAAGAGACGGTTAACCTCTTCCCGGAGGTTCAAAAGCTGTCCACTTAGGACCACCATAAGTTCGTAGTTTGAACCGCCGGCCCGGAGAATCTCCGGGTCGTCGGCATTTCTGGACTCCTTATATTGTCGCCATTTTTCCTGCTGCCTTGCTTCTTGCTCCAGACGGTCGGGGAGAGAAGGATCGACCGGCGTTCCGCAGCAGATCCCTCCCCTAGACCACATCTGACCGCGCTTGCGCGGATAAGTGCCTGCATATGGCGTTTTGGCCCCTCTTGACCCGGTCAAGAACTGGTCAGAAACGCGATTTCACCTAGGCACACATG
>JAJFUK010000140.1 GCA_021372435.1 Actinomycetes bacterium
CGGCTGGAGAAGATGGGAAAGGTGCGGATGAGCGATGGGGGAGCGCATCAATTCTGCGAAAGACTTGCGGGTCTATCAAGCTGCCTATAAGCTGGCCATGGAGATCTTTCGTCTGAGCAAAGACTGGCCCGCCGAAGAGAAATACTCTTTGACGGATCAGATCCGCAGATCCTCCCGTAGCGTCTGCGCGAACTTGCGTGAAGGATGGTCCAAGAGGAGATACGAGGCGCATTTTGTGAGTAAGCTGACGGATGCGGACGGGGAGAATGGCGAGATTGGTACCTGGCTAGACTTCGCGCGAGACTGTGATTACTTAACCCATGCAGATCATGGACGTTTGGCCGAAGAGTGCCAAGAGGTCGGTGCCATGCTCGGCACCATGATCAAAGACCCCTCGTCCTTCCTCGTAAAGACCCCCTAGCGAATTCCGGCAGCTCTTCGATGTTGCCGCAAAGCCGACCGCCCTGGTCGGCTTTAGTCGTCTCCGGGGCTTTTGCCGTCCATGACCCGCGAAAGGCCTGTCGCTCTCACTGAGGTGGCCCCACCGAGTTGGACAGGAATCGGGCTTTCTTAAGTGGCGCTCTGCTCGGGGCATATCAGGCCGCCTCGCGCTGCAGCGGCGCACCGAAGTAGACCATATCCGGGGTCTGGCCGTCCAGGGCCCGATGCGGACGGCTGGCGTTGTAAAAGGCAACGTACCGGGCCAGGCCCTGCTGGGCCTCGGCGACTGAGGCGTAGCCGTGCAGGGAGCCCTCTTCGTACTTCACGCTCTTAGCGGTGGCCCCAGGGAGCTGGACAGGAAGCGAGGCGTTCTAAGTGAAGCTCTGCGGGGTTCACACAGATGTCGGAGGTCAGTAATCAGAAGTCAGCAGAAAGCAGGAAGCGGTCAAGTGGGGAATGGGCAACGCGGAATCAGGGACCAGTCGGCAGTCGGCAGTACACAGCGAAGAACCGGTAGTCGGAGATCACAGGTCAGGACTGCAGAGCCTCAGTCGCCAGGCGGCACATGTCGGTGATCGGCCATCAAGGCTCAGGGCACGAGGCGGGCAAGGATTTCGGTGAGGACTGTGGCGAGTGTGGGGGGCTGCGCAGCCGCCAAGCCGTCCGGGCCGTGTCGGTGGTGAGGGTAGGTTGGCAGGTGTCGCGCAGCAGGATCGGCGGCGTTGTCATAGCGGAATCGGAGTACCCCGCTCATGTGGTAGTGGTACGCGTACTTGAGCACGCAAGGGGAAGGGGTCGCAACGGCGAACTCTTTGAAATCAAGTTGCGAGCTGT
The DNA here is from genome assembly GCA_021372435.1 of Actinomycetes bacterium. Lineage (GTDB taxonomy): Bacteria > Actinomycetota > Thermoleophilia > RBG-16-64-13 > RBG-16-64-13 > RBG-16-64-13. Next base: position 1,276 of record JAJFUK010000140.1, read on the forward strand.
CCGTGAAGCAAATAGTGCCGGAGAGATAGAGGGCCGAGGGGGGTCGATCTTCGGAAGTGAGATCGACTCTCGTCACGCACGGCGTAGCCGCGAGCAGACGATGGATTTCTGCCAGGTAGGCGCTCAGCGGCATACGGTGAGTTGCTCGAGGTTGGACAGTTGGTCTCGGAGGTGCTGGAGCAAGGCCAGTTCACCTTCCAATTCGAGGTATACCATCTCGGAGTGTTCGGTCCGCGAGACCTGTCCGGCCAGGAGGCGTTCGGGATCGACCTGGAGACGGGCCGCCAGTTCGTTAACGCGTGCTCGCGTCCGTTCGATACTATGACCGAGCAGGGAGCGGTGGCGTGCCAATGCGTCGTCCAGCATGGGCAGAACCTTCTCGCGCTCGGCAGTCAGCAATTCGATCCGATCCATGATATTTCCTCCCGCCAGACCTATTTTCCACTCTGCGCGATGCCGGCATGCAGCAGGTGGCTCACCAGCGCGTTGAGGCTGACGCCCTCCTCGTCGGCGGAACGCACCAGGGCACGGTGGAGACTCCGAGGGACGCGGATGTTGAACTGCCCACTGAACATCCGCTTCGGCGTGGGAAGCGGGATCTTCCTGTCGCGCATGGCTTCCAGCGTCACCTGGAGCGCTTCTCGTGCGTTGCGAACGGCCTCCTCGGGCGTGGGGCCCCCGGTGATGATACCCGGGAAATCCGGAAACCGGACGGCGAAGTAGCCATCCTCCTCGGGGAGGATCGCCATTTCGTATTCAGCGGGAATTGACCTCTTCACGCCTCTCCCTCCAGGAAGCAGATTACGGCAAGTGTAACTGAATATGGTTACAAGGGCAATGAATTTCTTGTTATTCGGGCTCATATCCATACTCCTTCCTGCTCCCTCGGTGTCTGGTGAGTCATGAATCGTATCGTAATCCTCGGCGCCGGTGGGCATGCGCAGGTGGTGGCGGATATCATCCTGGCGATGCGGAAGAGCGACCAGGATGTCGATCTCGTCGGGTTCCTGGATGACGAAGTGGCCCTGCATGGCAAGCTGTTTCTCGGCCTTCCTGTCCTGGGAGCTATAAACAAGCTTGACGGCATCCCGCACGATTCGATCGTGGTGGCGATCGGGAAGAACGGAACCCGTCGAGAGATCGCAGAGCGTCTCACTGGCCAAGGCGAACGACTGGTCGCAGCGATTCATCCCTCTGCAGTATTAGGAACGACCGTTTCGGTCGTTCCTGGAGCCATGATATGCGCGGGAGTGGTCGTGAACACCGCTAGCCGGATAGGTGGGAATGTACCGGCCCCGGTCCCCTGGACACAAGGTTGTTGATCACGCGGCCACCGGCAGCCGCGTCGCTGTCCAGGCCGCCCGCAGCTCCGCGGGGCTGCGGAAGCCGTGCGTCTCGAGCCGCCAAGCCCGGTTGTAGTCCGCCA
>JAJFUK010000189.1 GCA_021372435.1 Actinomycetes bacterium
CCTCCATTTTTCCAGAAGCCGCCCCGACTTCGCCGACAGGCCCGGGCGGACCCTGCCACATGTTCCTTCGTGTCACAGCACGTGTTGAGCCTTGTAGGCTAGCGCACTCCGCCCGCCGTGACCATTCCCGCGCCCCCGTACCTTCACCGCTCGTCGGCCGCTCGATTCAGAACGAAGCCGCGCCCGTACGGCGCCGGTCACGCATGGGAAACCGCATAGGCGGCGCACCGCCGCACGAAGCATGAAGCCATATCGGGAGTCGCCGCCAGGTGCAACAGCGCCCGGGAACACATGAGCGACCCCGACGCCGCCCCCTCGGGCCGGCGCAATGCTGCCCCCTCTCCGGCCACGGAGAGCGGCGCTTCCCATCCCTCGCCCGGGCCGGTCATCTCCGTCTCCGTGAGCACCCATCCGGTCACCGCCTCACCCTTCGCCATCAGCAGATTGTCCTGTTCGGCGACCAGTTCCACGTATACGGGTCCGTCCAGGTCCCAGAGGATCTCCGCCGATGCGGGTATCGCGCCGGCAAGGTCGCAACTCCGCCCGAGCGAATCCTGCACTCTTTCGATCAGCGTCAACATGCCTCCCCCCAGGGCCAGAGTGGGCAGGCCCTCCTCTATCCGCCCGCGTATGGCCTGAAGCAACGATGTGTTCATGGCGATATCCGCCAGCGCCCCCGGCCAGAGAGTACCCGCCAGGATCAGACCGGCAGTGCCGGCCGGCAGTTCTCTATGCTCGATCAGGTCGACGCGCCGCACCTCGGCCCCTGCCGACCGCAGGACCTCGATGGAGTCGCGGCTCCACGGCGTGAAACCCCTGCCTCCCGCCACCGCGACCACCGGGCCGTCCGCTCCGCGGTCTGTCAGCCAATTCTGCCAGGACAGGAATCCTCGCTGGCCGGCGACCGAGATCAACCCGTCGATGTCCACCTGGCGAGACACAGCCTCCACGAGCGTGCCCTCCAACGGAAGACCCCAGGCTCCCGGCGGGGTCGCGTCCCACCCGGGACCGTCGCCGTCGAAAAGGCATCCCGCCACCGGTAGGTCCTGATCGGCGCATACCCGGCGCAGCAGCGCCAGGTGTTCGCGGTCGGCGACGCCCGACAGGATCGCCGCGGCCAGGTTCAGCCCGGTCAGGTGGCCTTTGAGGCCCGTGATCAAAGCCCCGATGCCCGTGCCCCAGCCCCGACAGTCGATCAGCACCGCCACGGGACAGTCGAGCAGCCGGGCGACGTCGACCGGCGCCCACGGCACTCCGTCCTGGCGGTCGAGCAATCCGCAGGTAGAGGAGAGCAACGAGAGAGTGGCGCCGCGGGTGGCTACGTCGTACAGGCCGAGGAGCGAATCTTCGCTGTAGAGGGATGGGTCCAAGAACGCCGCGCCTTCCCAGCGATCCCAGCACATGCCCGGGCTGAGCGGCCCAAGGTGGTGATATCGCACGGTGTGACCGCGGCTGATGGCGATCTCGGCCACGGTCGCCGCCACCGCATCGGCAAGCCTTGTGTGGTGAGTCGGAGCTATCAAGACCCGCGGTATGGACATCTCCTCTCCCCCTTGCGCCTACCTCTGTGTCGGAGCGGCTACCCCCTCCGGCTGATGAGGATGAG
>JAJFUK010000165.1 GCA_021372435.1 Actinomycetes bacterium
AGCCGCCGCGTGTTGCGGGGGTCGATCGCCAGGGCGGCCGGCGGGTCCAGACAGGCGAGTTCGGCATGCAGGACTTCCGGCCCCTCGACCCGGGCGCGCTCCTCCAGCCCGGCGCGCACTTCCTCGTCGACGCAGGCCGCCACGGCCAGAGGCGCCAGAGCGGCCCGCATATAGAGCCCTGTGCCGCCGACGATCAGGGCGCGCCCGACCCGGGCCAGGTCCTCCTCTATCAGAGGCTGCGCCAAAGCGGCGTACTCCGCGGCCGTGCAGTTCCGCACGGGATCGATGACGCCCACCAGCGCATGGAAGACGGCCCGGCGTTCCTCGGCGGAGGGCTGGTTGGTCAGCACCGGAAAGTCCCGGTAGACCTGCATCGAGTCACAGGAGATGACGCGCGTTCCCAACAGGCGGGCCAGTTCCACCGCCACGCCCGTCTTGCCCACCCCTGTAGGGCCCAGTACTGCGATGACCGTCGCCGGCGTCGCGGCGCCGCTGCGATGGGAGGTCGAAGGCGCGGCCCCGGGGCGCCCGGCCGTCGGCCGGGCGGCGCCGCGGTCTGGGACGGTAGGCCCCGACGCGCCCTCGAAGGCGGGGTCCCCGCTCATATGCCCGTCCTCACGGCACCTGGCGGCCGCGGAGACTGGCCGAGGTCGCCTCCAGCAGCTCCACCATGACCAAGCTCCCCGGCTCCGCAGCCGAGGGGAAGTTCACCGGCTTGTGGCCGCGCGTCCGGCCCATGACTTCCCCCGCGGTGTGTCTGCTCATCCGCTCCACCATCACCTCGACGACCCGGCCGAGCATGGCTTCGTTCCGCTCCTTACCCAGGCGCTGCACGAGGTCCACCAACCGCTCTAGGCGCTCTCGGGCCACCTCTTCTGCCAAGCGGCCTGGGAGACGGGCGGCCGCGGTCTGAGCCCGCGGAGAGTAGATGAAGGTGAAGGCCGCGTCAAACCGGCACGTCTCCACCAGCGACAGCGTGTCTTCGAAGTCGGCTTCCGTCTCACCGGGGAATCCCACGATGAGATCGGTGGTGAGGGCGACGTCGGGGACCGCCTTGCGAAGCCGGCCAACGAGGTCGAGATACGCGGCCCGGTCGTAGCCCCGGCGCATCGCTTTCAGGACCGCGTCGCTGCCGGACTGCACGGGCAGGTGCAGATGCTCGCACACCTGGTTCGGAGCGGCCATCAGCGATATCAGCTCCTGCGACATGTCCTTGGGATGGGAGGTCATGAAGCGCACCCGCTCCAGGCCGGAAACCGCACAGGCCTTCCCCAGCAGCCCGACGAACGTCTCGTCACCGGCGAATCCCGGCTCTTTACCGTAGGCGTTCACGTTCTGGCCCAGGAAGGTGACTTCGCGCACCCCACCTTCGACCAGGAGCCCGACTTCGGCCAGGATCTCCCCCGCCGGGCGCGAAGCCTCAGGCCCCCGCACGTAGGGGACGATGCAGTAGGAACAGAAGTTCGTGCACCCGGCCGTGATCTGCACCCACGCGCACGGTCCGGCCGTGCGGGAGCGGGGCAGATCGGCGCTCCACCTCGTCGTCTGTTCGTTGAACGCTCCCACCGGCCGCCCGCCGGCGCGCCGTTCCTCGAGTAATGCGGGCAACTCATGCAGACTCTGCGGACCGACCAGCACGTCCACGAAGGGGAAATCCCGGAAGAAGTCCTCCCGCCGGCTCTGCGCCAGACAACCCGCCACCACCACGACGCGGGCGGGGTCGCGGCTCTTGAGACGGGCGGCGGCCCCCAGGTGCCCCGCCAGACGGGTGTCGGCCCTCTCGCGGATGGAGCAGGTGTTGTAGACGAGCACGGCGGCGTCCTCCGGCGCCTCCTCCCGGGAGAGGCCCATCGCCTCCAGCAGGCCGGCGATGCGCTCGGCGTCGTGATCGTTCATCTGGCACCCGAAGGAACGCAGGTAGAACGTTCCCGGCCTCACGTGACTCACCGCCTTGCGCCATCCGTTCTCGACATACGCGTCCCCACGCCCCACCACGCCGGGCCCGTTCGATCGCTACTTGGCGTACTCCACAGCGCGGCTCTCCCGGATGACGGTGACCCTGATGGTCCCTGGGTAGTCCAGTTCCTGCTCGATCTCCTTGGCGATCTCCCTGCACAGGAGTGCGGCCGCGTCGTCGTCGATCTCATCGGGTTTGACCAGTACCCTGATCTCCCGTCCGGCCTGGATGGCGTACGATTTCTCCACTCCGGGCTTGGCCTCCGCGATGCGCTCCAAAGCCTCCAGACGTTTGATGTAGGTCTCGAGCGTTTCCCGACGCGCGCCCGGCCGGGCCCCGCTGACGGCGTCGCCCGCCGCCACCAGGACCGCTTCGACGCTGTTCGGTTCGATCTCGTAGTGATGCGCCTCGATGATGTGGGCCACCGCCTCGGACTCCCCGTAGCGCCGGGCCAGGTTCCCACCGATCATGGCGTGCGAACCCTCGACCTCATGATCGACCGCCTTACCCAGGTCGTGCAGCAGACCGGCCCTCTTCGCGAGCTTGGCGTTGACTCCAAGCTCGTTGGCCATGAGACCGGCCAGGTGCGCCACCTCCAGGGAGTGCATCAGAACGTTCTGCCCGTAGCTCGTCCGGAACTTGAGGCGCCCGAGGAGCTTCAACAGTTCAGGAGCCACCCCGTGGACGTTGGCGTCCAGCACGGCCTGCTCCCCTGCGTCTTGGATCTCCCTATCGACCTCATCTCGAGCCTTAGAGTACATCTCCTCGATCTTGGCCGGATGGATCCGGCCATCGGCCACCAGCTTCGACAGCGTCAGCCTGGCGATCTCCCGGCGGACCGTGTCGAAACCGGAGAGCACGACCGCTTCGGGCGTGTCGTCGATGATGAAGTCGACGCCGGTAAGGTTCTCGAGTGTACGGACGTTGCGTCCCTCCCGACCTATGATGCGCCCCTTCATATCGTCCGAGGGAAGTGGCACCACCGACACCGTGGTGTCGGCCACGTGGCTGGCCGCCGTGCGCTGGATGCACACGGAGAGGATATCCTTGGCCCGCCGCTCACCCTCGTGCCGGGCCTCCTCCTCGATGGAACGCACGAGTTTGGCCATGTCGTGCCGGACCTCGTCCTCGGTCCGCTTGAGAATGATCTCGGCCGCCTGCTCCCTCGTCAGCCCGGCGATCTGCTCCAACTGGCGTTGCTGCTCTGCCCGGGCCTCCTCGACCTCTTCGAGCACCTTGCGGTAATGGGCTTCGCGGTCGGTCACCGATTGCTCGCGCCGGGCCATGTCCTTCTGCAACTCGTCGAGCGCTTCTTCCCTGCTGAGTAGACGGTTCTCGAGCTGGGCCAGCTCCTGCCGGCGCTCCTTGACCTCCGCCTCCGCCTGTGTCCTCAGTTGGTGCAACTCGTCTTTGAGCTCGACCCGGGCTTCACGCTGAAGGGCTTCAGCCTGTCGTTTGGCGTCTTCGACGATCTTCTCAGCCGCCGCCTCAGCCGAAGCGATCTTGGCCTCCCCCAGGTACTTGCGGGCAAAGAAGCCCGCGACCACGCAGACCGCGGCCACCACGAGTATCACTACGATCCATACTGCTGTCATGTTCCCACCACTCCGATCGCGCGCAGCGCCGCTTAGTTCAGGTCAGCGTGCGAGGATCGCCCGCGCGGCGCGGGAACGAAAAAGGCCGAGCATCCACTCGGCCGAAGACTGTTCCTCAATACCTTGCCCTTATCGGGACGGACCGCGTAGGCGGCTTCGCCGCAACCCGGCCGGATGCCGCGCGTAGTATCCCCCAACGTCAAAAACCTTCGGACCCCGCATTCTCATGCTAGGAGCGCCGATTCTCGAGCGGTGAAAAGCCAAAAGCAAGGTCGAGCCACAACCGTCGTCGACCGATCTTCACACACTGCAGAGTTTACCGTTGCCCGGAGTGAAGTGTCAAGAAACCAGCCGCTACGCGCCTTCTTCATCTTCCCACGTATGCGCCCGGACGGGCGGTGACGCCGTCGCCGCGGTCGCCGTCACCGCGGTCGCCGTTGCCGCGGTCGCCGTTGCCGCGGTCGCCGTTGCCGCGGTCGCCGTTGCCGCGGTCGCACGCGACGGCTCTTGCGTCTCAGAGCCGGTGTCGCCGCCGGCGCCCGGCTCATCACCCCCCGCCTCCGCAGCCAGGATGCGCGCCACCGCGGCTATCAGGTCCCAGTCGTACCCGCGCCGGGCCAGGAAGCCCGCCAATCTCCGTCCGGCGGCCACGGGGTCGCGCCTGAATTGCTCGCCGAACCGTCTGCGCGCGAGGGTGGTCGCCGACTCCAAGCCCGCGGTCGTGGCCTCGCCCTCGCCGCCCTCCCTGCTCAGAGTCTCCTCGACCAGTGCCCGCTCTACCCCCTTCCGGAGCAGCTCCGCGCGGATCCGGTGCGGACCCCACCCGCCTCTCAGTTTCTCGGCCACGTAGCCCATGGCAAAGCGCCGCTCGTCGAGGTAGCCGAGCCTGAGCAGCCACGCGCATGTGTCGGAAACGACTTCGGGCGTGAAGCCGGCCATCCCCAGACGCACCTCGATCTCGCGCCGGGATCGATCACGCAGCGCCAAGAGCGCCAGCGCCCGGTCCCGCGCCCGGTAGGGCGCATCTTTCGCGATAAGATGGCTCTGCGCCTCCTCCGACAGCAAGTCTCCCACGTGCAGCCGGGCTTCTTCGGCGACCACACCGGCTACGTCGAATGCTTTCGCTCCATCGAGGCGGATGGTGAGGCGCTCGGAGTGGCCTCGCTTGGCATCGAGCGAAGTGATCACTCCCGCGGCCCGGGGCGCGGGTACCCTCGGCTTGTAACTCGTTTCAAGATGAAGCCGCGGCCGCCGAGTGCGCGCCGGACGGCGTGATAGCGCGTCCTCGGTCGCGCCAATAGCGCTGCTATTCACGCTCCCTGCGTCCTTCTCTCCCATCTGCCCGGCTCGTCCCTTCCGGCGGAGCTTCATTCTGAAACGAGTTCTTCGTGATCCCCACGACGCAGGCGCCCTACTCGGCCGTCCCGCCTCCGCCGCCGGCGGCGCCCTCAGCGGCGGGCGCCTCGGCCGCCTCGGCCCCGTCTGCGCCGCCGCCGTGAGCCGCAGGCCCGGCCGGCGGCGCGCTCCCGGCGGACCCGCTCCACTCGGGGTTGACCGCCTGGATGACCTCGCGGCGCAACTGCTGCACCAGTTCGGGATTGTCGCGCAAGAACTGCCGCACGTTCTCCCGACCCTGGCCGAGTCTCTGATCGCCGTACGAGAACCACGCCCCACTCTTCTGGACGATCTTGTGCTCGACCGCGAGATCGAGCACATCGCCCTCGATGGAAATCCCCGACCCGTACATGATGTCGAACTCCGCCTCTTTGAAGGGCGGTGCCACCTTGTTCTTGACCACGCGCACGCGCACCCGGTTGCCCACCGCCTCGGTACCTTCTTTGAGAGTCTCGATGCGGCGGATATCCAGCCTCACCGACGCATAGAACTTCAGCGCCCGTCCGCCCGGGGTCACCTCCGGGTTGCCGAAGAGGACGCCGACCTTCTCACGCAACTGGTTGATGAACACGGCGCTGGTCTGGGTCTTGCTGATGGTCCCCGCCAGCTTCCGCAAAGCCTGACTCATCAGTCGAGCCTGCAACCCGACGTGCGAATCGCCCATCTCACCCTCAAGCTCAGCCCGAGGGGTGAGCGCCGCCACCGAGTCGATGACCACGATATCGAGGGCGCCGCTCCGGATCAGCAGTTCCGTGATCTCGAGCGCCTGCTCGCCATTATCGGGCTGCGAGACCAGGAGCTCGTCGATGTTCACCCCGATCTTGCGGGCATACCCGGAATCCATCGCGTGCTCCGCATCGATGAACGCCGCCCGGCCTCCGGCCTTCTGCGCCTCGGCGATCATGTGGAGGGCCAAGGTCGTCTTGCCGCTGGACTCGGGCCCGAAGATCTCGGCCACCCTTCCGCGAGGCACCCCCCCGACCCCCAGGGCCAGATCGAGCGCCAGCGAACCGGTGGAGATCGCGGGCACCCTCAGAGCCGCCGACTCATCCCCCAGCCGCATGATGGAGCCCTTACCATACTGCCGCTCGATCTGAAGGACCGCCATTTCGAGGGCCTTGTCCTTTTCCACCACTCCTCCTAACTTCCGTCACATCCAGCTCCCGACAGCAAAACCGTGCGCGCAAGTACCGTATAGACGGCTCCCTCGCGCCTGAGTTCGCTCTTGTATAGGCACACCGACTCTACCGCAAACCGCGCCCGTCCGCTCTCGGACCTTGGTTCTACGGAGCCCGGGTTGCGCAGCCGCGCGATCGTCAGATGGGGCCGGAAAGGGCGCTTCTCCCTTTGCATGACCCCGGCGGACTCCAGACCGCCCATGACCCGTTCGAACAACCGGCCGAACACCCCCTGGGGGTCGGAGATATCCAGCGCCACCACCCGGGCTCTTCCGGCCGACGGGATGAACAAGAAGCGCTCGATCTGCGCGTCTCCTCCTATCTCGGGCGGCACCGACAGCACGACCTCCCGCGCGGCGGAAGCCTCCCGTCCGCCCACCTCGCCGATGAAGGCCAGTGTCACGTGGAACTGCCCTTCGCCCATGAGACGCAGTCCGGGGACTCTCGGCAACAGCCCCTGTGAGTCCCGGACGAACCCCAGGAGCTCGCCGGGCAGAGGGACCGCCACGAAGAGCCGCTGCGATCCGCCGCCTCGCGTGTCCATCTGGTTCAGTCTTCTTCCCCCTTGTCCAAAGCCTGTCGCCCGGTCGCCACGACGTGCCCGCTCAGCCTGCGCCAAGCGTGCACGAAGTAATCGATCCCGCTGACCACCGTCAATACCAGCATCAGCATCACCAGGTACCAGGTCACGGTGCGGCCCCAGAGCGTCCATTCAGGACTAAGCCAGCGGGGCTCGATGATGAGCGCAGCGACGGCCAGCATCTGGCTCACGGTCTTGACCTTGCCCCACCAGCTCGCCGAGATGACCACGCCCTCGACGGCGGCGACCATACGCAGCCCCGAGACGGCCAACTCCCGGGCGATGACCACCATAGCGATCCAAGCGGACAGGTCGCCCAAGCCCACCAGTGAGACCAGGGCCGCGGTCACCAGCAGTTTGTCGGCCAGAGGATCCAGGAAGGCTCCCAAGACGGTGATCTGCTGCGTGCGCCGGGCGAAGTAGCCGTCGAGGAAGTCGCTCGCCGCCGCCACCACGAAGACGACCAGAGCCACGACGTCCCCCCCGGGGATGTCGGCAAGCAAGAACACCATGAACACCGGGACCATCAGGACCCGGAACAGGCTTATGGAGTTAGGCAGGTTCGGCCACACCAGAGGTCCTTCAGCACGTACCGAAGAAGTCGTACCCAACAGTAGCGCTCACGGTCACCTCGATCACGTCGCCCGGCTTCGTCCCCTCCGGGAGGTATCCTCCCACATACGTCACCCCGTCCACCTCCGGAGCCTGTCCGGCGGTGCGCCCCACGGCCACCGCGCTCTCCACCCTGTCGTCTACATCCAGTGAATCGACCATCACCTCTACGCGCGACCCGACCATGCTCCGGTGCTCGTACTCGCTCCGCGTCTCCAGGAGCGCGGCCAGACGGTTCAGACGCCAGCGGGCCACGGCCGGCCGGACTCGGGGCCGCAGCTTCGCCGCGGCGGTGCCCTCCTCGGGACTGTATACGAACCCTCCCCCGTAATCAAACCCCGCCTTCTCCACGAAGCTCAACAGATGCTCGAAATGCTCCTCTCTCTCCCCAGGAAAGCCGACGATGAAGGCGGACCGCACCGACACATCGGGCATGAGACGTCTTGCCCGCTCGAGAAGCGCCGGATAGTCGTCGCCGCTTCCCCCTCTGCCCATAGCACGCAGGATGTCCGGATGCGAGTGCTGAAAAGGGACGTCCAGGTACCGGCACAGCTTGGGCCGGCTAAGCATGTACTCAAGAAACGCGTCGCCGACGTGCTCGGGCTGCAGGTACATCACCCTGACGCGCCGGACCCGTTCGTCCGCCGCCAGAAGATCGATCAGGCCCGCCAGGTCAAGGCCGCCGTCCCTCCAGACCGCCGTATCTTGGCCGACAAGGACCAGTTCCCGCGCCCCCTCGCCGAGACACGCATCGGCTTCGCGCAGGATCTCCGCCACCGGGACCGAGTGATACGGCCCCTTGATCGCCGGGATGGCGCAGAAGGTACACAACTCGTCGCACCCGTCGGAGATCTTCAGGTAGGCATAAGACCGCGCGCGCCTCTCCGGCCGGCAGTTATCTCCGGACACGGCGTGCGGCCGCCCCCGCCACGGTGAGACCGTACCTTCGCCCGGCGTCTTCCCGGCCTCCAGGCGCAGTCTGCGCACCAGTTCCTCGGCGACCGGTTTCCCGGCCAATCCGAACCACCCCGCCACCTCGGGGATCCCCTCCGCCAGCTCCTGCCGATACCTCTCCACCAGGCAGCCCATGACCAGGACACGCTTGTCCGGATATCCGGCGCAGGCCTCGAGGATCGCGGCTATCGACTCTTCTTTGGCGTCTTGGATGAAACCACAGGTGTTGAGAAGGAGGTGGGTCGCATCCTCCGGTACGTCGACCACGGCGACACCCGCCGACCGCAGGTGACGGACGACCGTACGACTGTCGGCCTCGTTCTTCGGACAGCCGAGGGTGACGATGCAGACGCTCGGGGCCGAAGCCGGACGCCGCCTCATGCTATGGACTGGGCTCTACGCCGGCCTCTGTGACCACGAAAACGAACGTGTCACCTTCCGCGTCGAGCGTGTACGGATTTCCGTTGATGGACAAGGCCAGCACATCCGGCTCACCGACGTTCATCCAGTAGCGCTTGGCGCCGTCGAAGGTCTTCTGGCCCCCGGCGGAGAGCGTACCGGCATACAGCTCCGCCCCGTCCTGATTGTCCTCACGGACCACCAGCCAGCAACTACCTTCGGTGACGTTGATCACCAGCTTCACGTTCTGCCCCGATGTCACCGCCGCGGACGTCGTGCTCGTAGAACCGGCGGGAGCCGTCTGAGCGGTCATGGTGCTCTGAACGCCGGTACCGACGCTCGGCGCGCTGCTGAAGCTGCTGCCGTCAAGAGAGGTCGAGTCGTCGCTTCCCCGGCCCGAGCCGAACCAGGCCAGCAGGGCGATCGCGACCACTGCCAACACCCCGGCGAACACATAGCCACGTTGGTTCCGGCGGGTTCTTTGCTTCTTGCGCTCGGCCGCGGTGCGGGCGCGCGATTGCCGGACTGCCTGGCTGCGCACGAGTCCCGACTCCTCTTTGCGTGTCTCGGGACGGAACGAAAGGTCCTCGAGCAGCTCATCCGGGTCGAGCTTGAGGAACGAGGCATACGTGCGCAAGAACGCCTTCACGTACGTGGGACCGGGAAGCACCTCGTAGTCGTTCTCCTCCAAGGCCTCCAGGTACTTCGAGCGGATCTTGGTTATATCCTCGACGTCCTTGATGGTGAGGCCTCTACGGATGCGGGCCTCGCGGAGACTGTTACCGATATCTGCCACGGAGTTCGGGCTATGCCTCTCGGATCAGGCGCGCCGTACCGCGGACGAACCGGCGCGCAGCTTGGGACCAAAAGCCCCTCACGACGGCGGTAAATCTACCATCATCCAAAGGTGTTTCCAAGGAAAGCACGGTCTTGCGGGCGCCCCGCGACCGGCGGAGGCACCCATCGGAGCCTCCCGGATCAGTCGAAGTCCTCGTCGGCCATGGGGCGCTCCGCAGCGCGGAGGACGGCGATCACCTGCTCGGCTTCGTCCCGCTCGAGTAGGATCTGCCGGGGCTTGCTTCCCTCCCACGGTCCGACGATGCCCCGCCGTTCCAGCATGTCGATCAGGCGTCCGGCACGCGTGTAACCCACCCGTAGGCGGCGCTGGAGCATCGACACCGAGGCGCTCCCCGTCTCGATGACCAACTGGGCGGCGTCGGCCAGCAGATCGTCGGAATCGGGGTCGAACGCCTCCTCTTCACCCTTCTTCGCCTCCGCCGGCCGCCGGAGCAGCTCCTCCCTGAACTCGGGCTCGGCCTGATGGCGCCAATGATTGACGAGGAGGGCGATCTCCTCCTCGGTGATGTAGGCGCCCTGCACGCGCTGCATGTGGCTGGACCCAAGGGGCTTGAACAGCATGTCGCCCATGCCCAGAAGGGTCTCGGCGCCGTTCACGTCGAGTATGACCCGGGAATCGGTCTGACTGGAGACCGCGAAGGCGATGCGCGAGGGTATGTTGGCCTTTATCATGCCCGTGATCACATCGGCCGACGGCCGCTGGGTGGCCACCACCAGATGGATCCCCACCGCCCGGGACTTCTGAGCCAGGCGGATGACGTAGTCCTCGACCTCTTGGGGCGAGGCCATCATGAGATCGGCCAACTCGTCGATCACGATGAGGATGTACGGCACCGGACGCTCTCCACGGCGGGCGCGGGTCTTGTTCATCTCAGGCAGGCTGCGGGCATGGTCGAGTTCCATCAGCTCGTAGCGGTCCTCCATCTCCTTGACCACGTTATGAAGCACCCCGGCGGCGTCCTTCATGTTCGTGACCACAGGCACGAGCAGGTGAGGGATGCGGTCGTAGTGCGACAGCTCCACCTTCTTGGGGTCGATCATGATCATCCGCACCTGCTCAGGAGTGCTGCGCAGCAGTACCGACGACACGATGCAGTTGACACAGCCGCTCTTGCCCGATCCGGTCGTGCCGGCGATGAGCAGGTGGGGCAGTTTGGTGAGGTCGGCGTACACGGCCTTGCCGGAGATGTCCTTGCCCAACCACACCATGAGCGGCCCCGCCGATCTGGGGAACTCGTGGTAGATGTCGCCGAGCGTCACCCAGTCCGGCCGCTGGTTGGGGATCTCGACCCCCACGGCCGACTTGCCGGGGATGGGCGTGAGGATCCTGATCTCGGTGGTCGCGAGGGCATACGCCAGGTCGTCCTTCAGTGAGGAGACTTTGGAGACCTTGGTGCCCGGAGCGAGCTGCAGCTCGTAGCGGGTCACCCGTGGGCCCACGACCATCCCGATGATCCGGGCCTCGACGCCGAACTGAGAGAGCGCCTGCAGGAGGATGGCGGCGATGTCCCTGTCGCCGCTGCTGCGTCCGGTGACCGCGGGCGTACTCTTACGGAGCATATCCGGCTCGGGCAGCAGGTAGCTGGGTCCGCCGGCCTCCGGTTCGCCCTGCCGGGGCTGAGGAGCCAGACCGGGCAGGGTCTGTTGCCGCGCATCGACGTGAATCCCGCCTGCCTCGTCAGTCGTCGCAGTGGCGCCCACGCTCACTCCGCCGCCCTTGAAGTCCTCCCGGGCCGACCGCCCCGGCTCCGCCCCTCCGAAGGGCGCCGGTCCGACCGCCTGCCTGCCTTCCGCGGGCCCGCCCGCCGCCGCTCCAGAAGCGCCCGCCTCGAAGATGTCGGCAAAGGCCTCGGCGCCGTCCAACACGGCGCGGCCCCGTTCACCGTCGACAAGATCGGCCGGCGCCAGCGGGCTCCGCGAAGCCGGACGCCCTGCCGTCCAATCATCGAAGGCGTCGCCGTAGATCCCCTGGGCCTCGCCGGAACCGCCGGCCGCGCCGGGCCTGCCCTCCACGAGGTCCACGGGGCCGAACTGCCGGCCCGCGGTGAAGGCGAAGGGGTCGGCCGCCGCTCCACCCATCCATGAAGGACGCCTATCGGACGGACCGGGACCCTCCACCGTGGGGTATTCGTCCCCCTCGAAGCGCCGTCTTGTGAGCAGGGCCCCGCAGCCGGCCGTGGTCTTGATGGCCCGCGCGGCGTCCCGAGTGCGTCTGCCCACCCACAAACCGGTGATCCCCGTGACCAGGCTGAAGCCCACCAACCCCGCCAGCCAGCCGATGATGCCGACCCCGACGGTCCCCATCAGGCCGTGAACTCCCGCATAGAACGCCTCGCCCAGGCCGCCTGCCCGGGCTTCGAACTCCTCGCGCACAAAGAGCTCGGCCCCGTGACTCCCGAAGGGCGGCACCCCCCCTCCCATGAGCAGGAACAGGCCGAAAAGAAACACCACGACGCCGAGAAAGCGGTACGAGCGCCAGAACCTCACCTCAAGCACCGCAGTGACGCCTACCGCTATCAACGCGAGCGGCGCCAGGAAGGCCAGCCTGCCGAAGGCGAACACCAGGGCCGCGTCCACGGCCCGCCCCACGACGCCCCCTTGCTCCGTCGCCGTCAGCGCGAAGAGCAGGAACACGGCCACCCCGAAGAGCGCCAGCGCGAAGAGCTCGCGGGTCCTCTCCGACTTGGAATGCCAGGGCTTCCGCCGCCCGTTCTTGGCCGCCGCCCGCCGGTCTCCGGCGGCGGCGCCCGGTGCCCGCACCCCGCCGCGCCTGCCCGCGGTGCCGGCCGCCGGCCGTGCTGCCGGCCGGGCGGCGCGAGTGCCTTGTGCGCCCACCGCCCGACGGGTCCGGGCCGTCTCTGAAGCCCGTCCGCCCATCTTCACCAGCACTCCATCGCTACACCTCTACGATCACCGGCAGGACCATCGGCCGCCTGCCGGCCTCCCTGCGCAGGAACTTCTGCAGCACGTCGTGCACGTGGTTCTTGACCAGTCCCAGGTCGCTCACCTGCTGCATCTCAGCGGAGCCCAGCGACTCGACGACCAGCTTCTTGGCCGTCTCCGTCAACCCGTCCAGCCCACCGGCGTAGGCGAAACCGCGGAACACGATCTCGGGCTCTCCCACCACCCTACCGTCCTGAGCACTACGGACGACGACGGCCATCACCAGGCCGTCGCTGGCCAGATGCCGGCGGTCGCGCAGTACCAGGTCCTGCAGATCACCCATGGCGAAGCCGTCCACCAAGATCATGCCGGCCTGCACCCGGTCGGTGACCTGGGCCCGCTCGGGGCTGAGCTCGAGCACGTCCCCGTTCTCCATCAAGAAGATATGGTCCTCGGGGATGCCCGTGGCCCGGGCCAGTTCCGCGTGGAAGTAGAGATGGCGGTGCTCACCGTGGACCGGGACGAAGTACTTCGGCCGCACCAGATTGAGCATCACTTTGAGCTCCTCGGCGGCCGCGTGACCTGAGACGTGCACCCCGGCCGAGGCCTCGTAGATCACCCGGGCTCCGGCCGCGAACAGCCGGTCGATGGTGCGGTTGACGCTTGTCTCGTTGCCGGGGACCGGCCGTGCCGAGATGATCACGGTGTCGCCCTTCATGATCTCGACGGCGGGATGGTCGTGGGCGGCCATCCGTGCCAGCGCGGAGAGCGGCTCTCCCTGGCTGCCGGTGGAGAGCACGACCACTCTGTCGGGCGGCAGCAGGCCGATGTCGTGAGGCCGGACCAGGAGCCCCTCGGGTACGCTCAGGTAGCCGAGGTTGGCGGCGATGTTGACGTTCTTGACCATGCTGCGCCCGACGATGGCCAACGACCGGCCGTACCGGGCGGCAGTGTCCATGACCTGTTGGATGCGATGGATGTGGCTGGCGAACGAAGCCACGATGATCCGGCCTTGGGCAAGGGCGAAGATGCCGTCGAGTTTCTGGCCCACTCCCCGCTCGGGCCCGGTGAAGCCCGGAGTGTCGGCATTGGTGCTGTCGGACAGGAGCAGAAGGACGCCCTGGGTGCCGAGCAGGGCGAAACGTTGCATAGCCGTCGGCCGGTCATCGATAGGGGTCTGGTCGAGCTTGAAGTCGCCGGTATGGACCACGACGCCCACCGGGGTGTGGATGCCGAGGGCCACCCCATCGGGGATGCTGTGCGAGACCTCCAGGAACTCGATCCGGAAAGGGCCGAGCCGGAGTTCTCTGCTCGGCGAGACCTCGGTCAGCGACGTCTTGCCCTGCAGACCGTGCTCTCCCAGCTTCGCGTTGAGCAGCCCCAGCGTCAGCCGGGTGCCGTACACCGGGACGTTGACCTCCTTGAGCAGGTAAGGGAGCGCCCCCACGTGGTCCTCGTGGCCGTGGGTGATGATGATGCCCAGCACGCGCTCCCGGTTCTCGACCACATAGGAGAAGTCGGGCAGCACCAGATCGATGCCCAGCATGTCGTCATCGGGGAACATGAGACCGGTATCGATGACAAGGAGGGCGTCGCGATACTCCAGGACCATCATGTTCTTTCCAATGGCCCCCAAGCCTCCCAGGGGTATGACTTTAAGCGTTTCCGTCGTCACAGATGGTGGTCGAAGCCTCCGCGTGATCGAGACCCGCAATGGACCTCCGGGCCGGCCGCCCGGCCGGGAGCAGAGGTCGCGACGGTTCTATAGGATGTTCTCCAGACCGACAACGAGTCCTTGCAGCCCCCGCACGCGTTTGACCGCCAAGAGCACCCCCGGCATGAACGATTCCCGCGAGAGAGAATCATGCCTGATGGTGAGCGTCTCGCCCAAGCCGCCGAAGATCACTTCTTGATGGGCCACCAGACCGGGCAGCCGGACGCTGTGGATGGGAAGCTCCTTCTCATGGCCGGCTTCCCGCCAGGCCTCCTCTACCAGCATCCGCGTCAGCCGGGAGGTACCCGAGGGAGCGTCCAACTTGCCGTCGTGATGCAGCTCCACGATCTCGCAGGCCTTGAAGTGCGCGGCGGCCTGCCGGGCGAACTGCATCATGAGAACCGCTCCCATCGCGAAGTTCGGGGCCACGAACACCGGCACCCCGTGGCGCGCAGCTTCTTGGTCGATGCGGGCCAGGTCGGCGGCGCTCAGCCCTGTAGTACCGACCACCACGGGCACCCTGCCGCGGACACAGGTAAGGACGTTCTCCAGCACCGCGCTAGGAATGGTGAAGTCGACCATCACCTGCGGTGCGGCGCTCTGGATGGCCTCCTGCACGCCGGTGAACCGCTCCTCTCCGGCCACCCGGGCTTCTTCCCCGGCCGGGGGCTCAATCGCGAACGCAGGGTCGACGGCTGCGACCAGTTCGAGCTCAGGGTCGCGCGCTACGGCCGCGCAGGTCATCCGGCCCATGCGGCCCCGCGCGCCCGCCACGCCTACTCGTATCCTATCCCCGCTTCGACCGGCAGGCGGACCACTCATCACATCCCCTCCTACCCTTCCTAGACAAGGCCGGCGAGACAGTCCTCGGGCACTGCGTCCTCGAAGCGGTCTTGCTCCGCGCCTATCCCTACCACAGAAAGCGCGGCCGGTCGGTAGACCTCCGCCGCCAGCTCCATCACTTCTTCACTCGTGACCGCCTCTATCCGCTCCGCCAACTCGTCCGAGGAGAGGATCTCGGTCTCGGTCAGGACTCCTTTGCCGAGACGGGTCATGCGGCTCGACGTGCTCTCCAGTCCCAGGATCGTGTGCCCCTTCAGGTGCTCCTTGGCCCGTTGCAGTTCATCCTCCGGCACCGGCTCGTTCCCCAGCCGTACCAGTTCCCGGACCACCGTCTCCATGACGGCGTCGAGTCGTTCGGGCCGGCAGCCGAAGTACAGACCGGTGAGTCCTGTCTCCGCGTACAAGCTCGAAAACGAGTAGACGCTGTACACCAGACCGCGCTTCTCCCGTATCTCCTGGAAGAGGCGGGAGCTGAGCGACCCCCCGAACAGACTGTCGAGCACCGACAACTGGAAGCGCCGTTCGTCGTCGCGGGCCAGGCCGATGCCGCCCAGGCACACGTGCATCTGCTCGGTCTCCTTGCTCAGGAAATACCGGCGAGGCCTGGGTTCGGGCGTGCAGACCGCACGCCGCGGGTCCACCCCGTCGGCTACGGGATGCCGGTCCAGCAACATGCTGCGCAGAACCTCGTGGTCGATGTTCCCCGCGGCCGCCACCACCATGTCCGCGAACTGGAAACGCGCCTCGTGGTACGCCCTGATGTCTTCCTCCGATGCTCCGGAGATGCTCTCCCGGGTACCTATGATGGGATGGGCCAGCGGGTGCCCATCCAGCACCACCTCGGAGAGCACGTCGAAAATCAGATCCTGAGGAGAGTCTTCGACCATCGCTATCTCTTCGAGCACCACCTCCCGCTCGCGGTCCAGGTCGCTGAAGGTGGGCGTCAGGAGCATGTCGGTCATGACGTCCATGGCCACCGAGAGCTGGTCGTCGAGAAAACGGCCGTAGACCACCACGTACTCTCGAGAAGTGCTCGCATTGAGCTCGCCTCCAAGGGTGTCGAAGACCTGGGCGATCTCCTCCGCCGTGTACTTCGACGATCCCTTGAAGAGGAGGTGCTCTATGAAATGCGTCGCACCGACGAGGGACGCGGGCTCGTCCCGGGAACCCGCCGGGATCCAAAAACCCAGACACACCGACCTCAGATGGTCCAGCTTCTCGGTGATCAGGCGCTGTCCGTTAGAGAGCCGCTCCAGACGGTAGTGGTCAGTCGGCACTGCCTTCCCTTGTTGAGAGGTTGTTGAGCAGACGGAGGCTTATCTTCTCCTTGCCGCCCTGCTGCTGCACATCCAAGACCTCCACGCGCACCAGGTCGCCCCGGTGGACCACCTCTTCTACGTTCGCGACCCGGCGGTCCGATAGGCGCGAGATGTGGATGAGACCGTCGGTGCCCGGCTTCAGCGTCACGAACGCCCCGAACGAGGTGGTCGACGCCACCCTGCCTTCGACGACGTCACCCACCTGGGTGTCGCGAGTGAGCATGCGGATCCGTTCCAGACATGCATCCCCCAGCCTGCCGTCGGTGGCGAACACCTTCACCAGACCGTCTTCGTCCACGTCGATGGTGCAATCGAACTCCGTTTCCATGCCGCGGATCGTCTCGCCGCCTTTGCCGATCACAGCCCCGATCTTGTCGGGATCGATACGGATCGTGCCGATGCGGGGAGCAAAATCCGAGAGCTGAGGCCGGGGAGCGCTGATGGCGTCCTTGATCTTGTCGAGGATGAAGAGACGCGCTTTGCGGGCACGCTCCAGGGCATCTCTCATGATCTCGAAGGTCACTCCCTGTATCTTGATGTCCATCTGCAGGGCGGTGATGCCCCGCTCGGTGCCGGCGACCTTGAAGTCCATGTCGCCCAGATGGTCCTCCACCCCGGCGATGTCGGTCAGTACGACGTAGTCGTCGCCTTCCTTGATCAGACCCATGGCGATGCCGGCCACCGGCCGGGCGATGGGCACACCGGCGTCCATCAGCGCCAGGGTCGAGGCGCACACGCTGGCCATGGAACTCGAGCCGTTCGACTCCAGAGTCTCGGAGACCAAGCGGATGGTGTACGGAAAGTCCTCCTCACCGGGAATCACCGGGAACAGCGCCCGCTCGGCGAGGGCACCGTGCCCGATCTCCCGGCGGCCGGGACCGCGCATGAAGCCGGCCTCGCCGACGCTGAACGGCGGGAACTTGTAGTGGTGCATGAAGCGCTTCGACTCCTCGATGTCGAGGCCGTCGATGCGCTGCTCGTCCCGAGCAGCGCCCAAGGTGAGGAGTGTGAGCACCTGGGTCTGCCCCCGCGTGAAGAGCCCGGAGCCGTGCGTACGCGGAGCCACTCTGACGTCACACTCGATGGGCCGGATCTCATCGACGCCGCGGCCGTCGGGCCGCTTCTTGTCGACGGCGATCACCCGGCGCACCGTCTCCTTCTCCACCGCGTCGAAGGCCTTCACCAGCGCGGCGATCTCGGCCGCAGGGTCTTCGGCACCCTCCGCCGGCGGCCAGGCGGACAAGACCTCCTGCTTGACGGCCGCCACCGCCTTTGCGCGCTCATGCTTATCGAGAACGTTGCTCGCCTGCTCGATCGCGGCCCCGAAGCGGGCCTTGATCTTGTCTACAAGCAGGGAGTCGGGCAGTTTCTCGGCGAACTCCATCTTAGGTACGCCTGCCTCGGTGGCCCAGGCCCTTATGACCTCCACCTGTTTCCTGATCGCCTCGTGGGCCACCTGCAGGCCCTCGAGCATGTCGGCTTCGCCGACCTCCTCGCAGCCGGCTTCCACCATCCCGATGGCCTCAGCCGTCCCGGCCACTACCAGATTCACCGGGCTCTGATCGATTTCTTCATAGGTCGGGTTGATGATCCACCCATCGTCGACTTTGGCCACCCGGACCGCCCCTACCGGCCCCAGAAATGGGGCCTCAGAGAGGCTCAATGCAGCGGACGCGCCCGCGACGGCCAGCACGTCGTATGGGTTCTTCTTGTCCACGGAGAGCACGGTGGCCACGATGTGCGTCTCCCGGTTGAAGCCCTTCGGCCATAGGGGACGAATGGGCCGGTCGATCAGCCGTGCGTTAAGGATGGCCTGGTCGCTGGCCCGGCCCTCCCTCTTGATGAAACCGCCGGGGATTTTGCCCGCGGCATACATGCCTGCTTCCACGTCTACCGTGAGCGGGAAGAAATCGACGTTCCGCTCGGTGGCCGCCACGACGGCCGTGACCAACACCATGGTGTCGCCCGAGCGGACCACTACCGCTCCGCTCGCCTGCCTCGCCAACCTTCCCGTCTCGAACGTGATGCTCTTGTCGCCTAACGTTACCTCTGTCCTACTGACTCCGCTTGCCACTTTCTTTTCTCCCGTCTGAGGACCCGTCCTGGATCCTCCCCTTCCTTCGAACAGCCGCTTCCCGATCTCTTCTTCCCGCCCCTCCGGGGCTTCTACCTACGGAGACCCAGCTCTCTCACCACCGCCCGGTAGCGCTCGACATCCTGCTTCTGCAGATAGTTGAGGAGGCGGCGCCTGTGGCCCACCATCTTGAGCAGACCCCGGCGCGAGTGGTGGTCCTTGGAGTGGGTCCTGAGATGCTCGGTAAGGACGTTGATCCGCTCGGTGAGGATGCCTATCTGCACCTCCGGGGATCCCGTATCCACCTCGTGCTTCTTGAACCGGTCGATGATCTCGGCCTTGCGTTCTTTGCTCAGCATGCATAGCCTCCTTGGGCTCCATGCTCCCAGCGGGGACACTGCGGTCCGAGCCGAGATGCAGGTTTCAATGCCGGCGCCCACACCGGGACGCCTCGCCCGGGCGTCGCGCGCCCGCGGCGGTGATGTAGGTTACCACACGGAGAGTCCTCGGACGCCCGGCCCAGCCGGACTCCTCGGCCGCTCCCATCGAACGAGGGCCGGCGTAACGTGGCCGGGAGACCGGGCCACGGCACCCTGAGGAATGCTCAGTCGACCAGCCGCGCGAAAGAGCTCATGGGAAGAAAGGGCTGTACCCTCGTACGGGTGATCTCGAAGACCGAATCGGGGCTGAGAGGAGCGCCTTTGTCCGTGGTCACGGCCATGACGTACCCGGCCGCCCGGACCGCCGCGACGACCCGCGGGTCGTACGACCCGGCAGGATAGCAGAAGACGTACCCCGGTTCGCCGGTGATCTCGGCGATAGCGCCGCGCGAATCCGAGACCTCCGACCGCAGCCGCTCGTCGGACACCCCGGTCAGATCGGGATGAGATACCGAGTGTGACTGTATCGACATCCCTGCCGCGAACATCTCCCGCAGGTGGTCCCAGCTCATCTGCCCCTGGGAACCCACCGTCTCGGTGATCACGAAGAAGGTGGCCGTGAACCCGTGTTGCTTCAACAACGGGAAGGCGACCTCGTAGTTGTCCAGACCGCCGTCATCGAAGGTCAGGACCACCGGCTTGGCCGGAAGATCCCGTAGCCCGGCCATCGCCAGGTAGGCGTCCGCCAGGCTCACGGTCTCGTATCCGTGCGCCGTCAGATAGTCCAGTTCTTCCACGAAATCAGGCGTACGGACGGTGAGCCCGTCGGCGTAGGGCCCCTTCGGAGGAGGCTCGGCGTCGACGTAGTGGTACATGAGCACCGGCACCTCGACGGGGACGGCATCCTCCGGTAGAGGCTGGGACAACGCAGCCGGCTCGGCCCGGGAATACCGGCCCCCCTGTTGCCCGGCCGTGAAGACCGCCGCGAGACCGGCGGACATGCCGGATGACGACCCGTCCCCGGACGACGCCGATGGGCCCGGAAGGGCCAGACCGGCCCCGGCGATGACGCAGACGACGAACAGCAGCGCCGCCAAAGCGGGCAGGCGCGAAGTCCTCGCCGCAGGTCGCATCAGGAGGAACCCCGGGTCGCGCCGGAGTCGCCGTAGAGACCACCGGCATGCACGGCGCGGGCGGTCTCGACATCGCGCTTGATGCGTTCGGCCAGCGACGTCGCGTCGGCGAACGTCTTCTGACCGCGTATACGCGCCAGGAAGTCCACGGCCAGGTGTCGCCCATACAGCTCGCCGCTGAAGTCAAGCAACAGGGTCTCGACCCGTACCTTGTGGTCCGACTCGAACGTCGGATTGGTGCCGACATTGGTGACCGACGCGTATACCCGGCCGTCATCGATCGTGGACCGGGTCACATATACACCCAGACGCGGCAGAGCCATCTCCCGAGCCACGGCCAGGTTCGCGGTGGGAGCGTCGAGGCCCCGGCCGCGCCCCGCACCGCTCAATACCGGGCCTTCGACCCTGTACGGGCGGCCCAGCAAGCGGGCCGCCTCCTCCACCCGGCCGCTGCCCAGCAGGTCGCGGATGCGGGTGCTCGAGATGACCTCGCCGTCCTCCTCCACCAAGGCCACCGGCCGCACCTCGAAACCATGCGTCCTTCCATACTCGAGCAGGTGGGCCGCGGTCCCCGCTCCTCCGTGCCCGAACCGGAAGTTCTCACCTACGAAGACCGTCCGGGCCCCCAACCGGGTTGACAACACGGTGCCGCAGAACGCCTCAGGCGACAGCCGCGCGAAATCCCGGTCGAACCTCAACACGACCAACTCGTCGATTCCCAGGGCCCCCATCAAGCGGGCCTTCTGGTCCACCGACGTCAGCATGCGCGGGGCCGCATGGGGACGAAGAACCGCCTCGGGATGAGGATAGAAGGTGACGGCGGCCGAGACCGCCCCGGCCGATGAGGCTTCTTCGACGGCCCGGCTGAGTATCCGCTGATGACCGCGGTGTACGCCGTCGAAGACGCCGATCGCGACCACCCTCCCCTGCGCCGGAGCGCTCGAGACCTCCTCTAGTGACGAGTAGACACACACCGTCACGCCGTCCTGGGGAACACGACCACAGGCCGGGCAACGCCGCCCCGCCCCTCGTAGACACCGAGCAGGCCGTCCGGCCCATACACGCGGAAGCGTCCCGGAGGGACTCCCCGCAGTTCATTGCCGTTGGCGGCACGCTGGGCGTCGCCCTCACTGAGTTCACAGCAAGGCAGGAAGGCGAGGGCCGCCTCCAAAGAGAACACTGCACGACCCCCCTCTTCATACCGCCGCGGCGATAGCGCTTCGGGGGGGAGTGCGGCCTCCACCGCGAAACCGCCGATGCGGGTGCGCCTCAACGCAGCCGCGTAGCCGCCCGCTCCCACGGCCCGCCCGAGGTCCTCGGCGAGCATGCGCGCATACGCCCCGCTTCCCGTCAACGCCAGCACCTCCGCCGTCTGCGCGTCCTCATCGAACCCGGTCATCGTCAGATCGTAGATCATGACCTCTCGCTCCGGCGCCTCGGCCCGCTCCCCCCGGTGCGCCTTCTTGTAGAGACGCTCGCCGTCGACCTTGACCGCGGAGGTCAAGGGCACCCGCTGCCGGATGCGTCCCCGAAAGCGGTCGAGCACGGCGGCCACCTCCGCGGCCGTCACCCGCCTTCCGGTGGACGCGACCGTCCCGGTGGGATCGGCCGTGGTCGAGACGGCGCCGAACTGGACCGTGAGTTCGTACTCCTTGGGCAGTCCCATGAGTAGGTTGGAGACGCGGGTGGCCCGGCCGATCAAGATGAGTAGCAGGCCGCTTGCGAAGGGGTCGAGAGTCCCGGCGTGACCGACACGTCCCTTCAGCCCCCGGCGCGCGATGCGCACGATGTCGAAGCTGGTGGGACCGACGGGTTTGTCGACCAGGACCACGCTCCCCGCCATGATCACCCCGCCACCTTCCTCATAGCGCGGTTTCGACCTCCCGCTCGATCCAGGCCAAGACGGCCGAAACGCCCTCGTCGCTGGTGAACCCGGCCGCCCGCGCATGCCCGCCCCCGCCCCGCTTGTGCGCCAGTTCGGCGACGTTCAGACTCCCGTCGGTCGAACGCAGACTGACCTTGGTCTGGATCCTGCCCTCGGACACCTTCTCCCGCAGCAAGGCCGCCACCCGGACTCCATGTATGCGGCGCAGGGTGTCGATCAGGCCCTCGGCATGACCCTCGTCCGCCCCCGCCTTGACGAAGTCCTCGTTGCTGAGCCAGGAGACGGCCAGAGCCCCGCCTAGGCGCACCTCCAGATGGCTCAGAGCCCGCTCGAGCAGCATCAGCTTCGGCAGGGGAGTGCTCTCGTACACCTGCCGGTAGACCCAGGAGACGTCTACCCCTGCCTCCTGCAGCGCGGCCGCCATGTGATGGGCGTACGGCGTGGTATTGGCGTATTGGAACCGCCCCGTGTCGGTCACCAGACCGACATAGAGCGCCGTCGCCACCTCCGCGTCCAGCGGGAAGCCGCCGGCCTTGAACACCTCGTAGAGGATGGCAGTAGTGGAGGGAGCAGCGGGATCCACCAGGTTGAAGTCGCCGAAGCCCGGGTTGTCCGCATGGTGGTCGATATTGATCCGCGCTGCCTCAGCCAGGAACTCGTGAGAGTTCGAACGCAAAAGAGAGGCGCAGTCGAAGAAGTAGACCGTGGTCTCGGGCTCGACGGAGGGCGCCGTCCCTCTGCGCACGTCCTTGACCTGAGGGAGAAAGAGGTACTCGGGCGGAAGCGCGCTCTCACCGGGGATGTAGCCCTCACACGGTATCCCCAGGCGCCCGCACATCAGCAGAAAGGCCGAAAGACAGCCCAAAGCATCTCCGTCCGGCGCCTCGTGCGATACGGCCAGCACCCGGACCTCCCGTCGAAGCCGGCCGGCGATCTCGGCGACTGTGCCGGTGCGGGGGGACTCCGCAGCCCTCATACGCCTGCCTCGTCGTCCGGTGCCTCCTCGGGCCTCCGTTCTTCCACCCCGCTGGATCTGAGAAGGGCCTCGATATGCATCCCTTGATCGACGCTGGCGTCGTAGACAAACTCCAGCATGGGGATGCGCTTCAGCGGCAGCTCGTCGCCTATGAGACGCTGCAGATACGGCCGGGCGGCCCGCAAGCCCTCGAGGGTGGCGTCCTTCTCCGCCTGCTTCCCGTAGACCGAAACGAACACCCGGGCGCGGGAGAGGTCAGAGGCAGTGTCGACTTCCGTCAAGGTCACGAATCCGATGCGCGGGTCCTTGAGCCCCTGGGACAGCGCCGTGCCGATGATCTCTTTGAGCGCTTCATTGACCCGCCGCATCCGATATGAAGCCACCTTACGCATATTCCTCCACCACCTCGGTGACGCACGAGGTCAGCATCCACTCCTGCGAGTCGAGGTACGTCCTCAGCCTGTCGAAAGCCTCCTCCAGCATCCGCGGATCCGAGGCGGCCACGGCCACGATTATCCGTGAACGCTGCCACAGATCCTGATGGCCCACCTCCGCGAAAGACGCCCCGAACTGCCGGGTGACTTGATCCCTGATCCGCCGCAGGTACATGCGCTTACCTTTGAGGGAGCCGTTCTCAGGGAAGTACAGCTCCGCCGTGAGGATGCCGACGAAACCCTTGCTGCTCTTATTGCGTCCGGGCAACTTCCTTGATCTCGTACGCCTCGATGATGTCACCTTCGCGGACGTCGTCAAAACCGTCGAGGTGCAGACCGCATTCGTAGCCGGCCGATACTTCCCTGACATCGTCGGCGAAGCGCTTCAGCGAGCCGATCGTGCCCTCATGGACGATGGCCCCGTCGCGCACCAACCTGATCTTCCCCGAACGGACGATCTTGCCGCTCTGGACGTAGCAGCCCGCGATGGTCCCGATCCGCGAGGCATGGAAGACCTGCCGCACCTCGGCGGTACCCAGCTCCTCCTCGACCTGCTCTGGTTCCAACATCCCCACCAGCGCAGCCTCGACGTCCTCGATGGCTTTGTAGATGACACGGTAGGTACGAACATCGACCGACTCCTGCTCGGCCAGGGCCTTCGCAGCCGCCGAAGGCCGGACATTGAAGCCGATCACCACCGCTTTTGAGGCCGATGCCAGCATGACGTCCGACTCGTTGATGCCCCCGACTCCGGCGAAGATGACTTCCACCTTGACCTCGGGATGCGTGATATTGCGCAGGGCCTCTTCCAAGGCTTCGACCGAGCCGGCCACGTCACCCTTGATGACCAGAGGCAACTCCTTGACCCGGCCCTCCTTGAGCCGGCGGTAGAACTCGTCAAGGCTGCTCGCTCCCGTCCGGCTCTTCGCCAACTGCTCTTGCCGCAGACGGGCCGTGCGCTGCTCGGCCCTCTGCCGGGCTTCGCGCTCATCTTTCACGACCGTCACGAAATCGCCCGCCGAAGGCAGGCTGCTGAAGCCCAAGACCTGAGCAGGCACCGACGGGCCGGCCTTGGCGATGGCATTGCCCATGAAGTCGAACATGGCCTTTACCTTTCCATAGGCCTCGCCGCTCACCAGGGCGTCTCCCACATGCAGGGTGCCCCGCTGCACCAGCACCGTCGCTACAGGCCCCCTGCCCACATCCAACTGAGCCTCGATGACGACGCCGGAGGCCGGCGCTTTGCAGTTCGCCTTGAGCTCCTGCACTTCGGCGACGAGCAGGATCATGTCCATGAGCTCGTCGAGATTCATCTTCTGCTTCGCGGAAACCTCCACCACCACCGTGTCGCCGCCCCACTCTTCGGGCACCAACCCCTGATCGGCAAGTTGCTTCTTGACCAGGTCGGGATTGGCGTCGGGGAGGTCCATCTTGTTGATCGCGACCACGATGGGGACTTCGGCGGCCTTGGCATGACTGATCGCCTCGAGGGTCTGCGGCATGACCCCGTCGTTAGCGGCCACTACGATGACGGCGATATCGGTCGACTTGGCGCCGCGGGCACGCATGGCGGTGAACGCTTCGTGCCCGGGAGTGTCGAGGAAGGTGACCTTCTTGTCGTTGTGGCTCACCTGATAAGCGCCGATATGCTGGGTGATGCCCCCCGCCTCGCTCTTCGCCACCTCGGTCTCCCGGATGGCGTCGAGCAGCGAGGTCTTGCCGTGGTCGACATGCCCCATGATGGTGACTACGGGGCCCCGCGGGGTCAGGTCGGCAGGATCGTCCACGAAGACCTCGGGGCCTTCCTTCTCCTCCTCAGCGTGCTCGATCTCCACCTGGCGCTCGAACTCCTCCGCCAGGATGAGTATGGCGTCGTCGGACAGCGACTGCGTGATGGTGACCATCTCCCCCAACTTGAGGAGCGTCTTGATCAACTCGCCGGCCGCCAGGTCGAGCGCCTCGCTGAGGTCCTTAACGCTGGCGCCGCTCTTCACTCTGACCGGCGATTCGGTTCCCGGCAAGGCCTTCTTCTTGGGGAGCGGCTTCTCCGCCTCGCTCACACCGGCGGCCCGATGGTCGCGGAAGCCGCCCCTACTCCCCTTCCGCCCGGCCTGGGAGTCGATGATCACCCGCCGCTTCGCCGGCTTGTCGTCGCCCCGTCGCACGCGCGATCCACCCCCCGCCCGAGGCGGGCCGACCAGGCCCGTCGCCTCGGCAGCTTCGGCCCAGATGTCCGGTATGGGGATCGAAGCGGTCCGCGGTGCGCGTTCCCGCTTTTCTCCGGCATCACGCCCAAACCCACCGGCCCGCGGACGCCCGCCCGCCGCTAAAGCAGGATGCGGAGCGGATCCCTTCGGCGGAGACACCACCGGCTCCGCAGGCACCGGCTTCGGCGGGGCTGCCGCCGCAGCCTTGCGGGCGGCTTCGGCCTTCGCCGCCTTCTCGGCCTGGATACGCGCCAGTTCCTCCTTGCTTACGACATTGCCCGAAGGCTTGACCCCCTTCCGCAGGGGAACACCCGGCCCGACCACCGTGGGCAGGTCCTCAAGACGAGGTCCCCGGCCCCGTGGCCTAGGCGGCTTGCGCAAAGGCGGACGTATCCCCTCGGGGCGAGGGCCTTCCGGCCGAGGACCGGCGGGGTGCGGGCCTTCCGGCCGAGCGCCGGCGGGGCGTGATCCGGCGGGCCGCGGGCCTTCAGGACGCGAAGACGGCCCTGTTCGGGGCCGCTCTTCCGCAGACGGAACCGTCGTCGCCCGCCGCTCGGTCGCCACCGGTGCCGGCTTCGGAGCAGGACGGGCCGGCGGCGCCGGTCGCGCAGCCGGCGTCCCGGTCGGCTCCAGCGGGCCGGGCCCGGGTACTTTCGCCACCGACGGCGTCGGCTTCGCAGGTCCCGCCGGCGCCTTTGTCACCGAGGGCGCCGCCACCGGCGGTGGCGGAGCCGACGGCGACGAGGCGGCCACAGCAGCCTCCGTCGTAGCCGTGGAAGGCCCGGCCGCCACGGCCCGCTCCTTAGCCGGAGTCTTGAGCACGGTCGTATCAGCGGCCGGGGTCTTCGTGGCGGCAGGTCTCGGCGCCTTCCCGCCGGCAGACGATGGCGCCGCCGTTCTTTCAGCGGAGATGGGCTTCCCAGTCGAGGGTACCGAGGGTACCGACGTCTTCTCTTTGTTCCTCGCTCCCTCGGCCGCGATCTTGGACGCCTTGGCCGCCACTCCGGGCGCCTTGGCCTCCTTCGCAACCCCGGTGACGGCAGCCGCAATGGGCGCCTTGGCCTCCTTCGCAGCCCCGGTGACGGCAGCCGCGGGCTCCGCTTGGGCGGACAGAACACGGTCGACATCCGTCTCTTCCACAGTCGAGACGCTGCCCTTGACCTCCAGGCCGGCCGCCCTCAGGCGCTCCACCAGTTCCTGGTTCGTCAGGCCCTTCTCTTTCGCGATGTCGTAAACCCGTCTCTTTGCCACGCCGCACCCGTCCTAGTCGCCCACCTGACCGCCGGCCTTCACGTCCAGCGCCGCTGCGATCTCATTCTCCGCTACCACCACCGAGGCTCTGAAAGCCTTCTGAAAAGCGTTCCTCCGCAGAGCCCGGTCCAAACAGGCTCTGCTCCTGCAAAGATACGCCCCTCTACCCCTTTGTTCCCGCTTCTGCACTACCACCACCCGCAGGGGACCGGTCCCCTGAGCGACCATCAGCCTTAGGAACCCACTCTGCGGACCGCGACGTCCGCAGCCGATGCACTGCCGCTCAGGTTCGCTCACCGCCCAACGCCTGATGAGAAGGTATGCCGCAGTATAGACTGCCCGGCAGCGCTGCGTTAGGACATCGCTTGCCGCCCACGGTCAGGGCGTGGCACCGACCGTCCACCACCTGCGGCTCGACCTCGGCCCCGGTGTACATGGTCTCTTCCTCGCTCATCTCAGTCTCGGACTTGATGTCGATCTTCCAGCCGGTCAGCCGGTTGGCCAGCCGCGCGTTCTGCCCATCTCTGCCGATGGCCAGGGATAACTGGTCGTCGGGAACGACCACGGTGGCCTCCCGTCGCTCGTCGTCAAGAATCACTTCCCGCACCCGGGCCGGTGACAGGGCTTTGGCCACGAACCGAGCCGGCTCCTCATCGAACGGGATGATGTCGATCTTCTCGCCCCGCAGCTCGGAGACCACCATCCGCACCCGGGAACCACGGGGACCGACGCAGGCACCTACCGGATCGACCCCTTCGCTGTGGGACACGACCGAGATCTTCGACCGGTAGCCCGGTTCCCGCGCCACCCCTACTATCTCCACCAGCCCGTCGGAGATCTCGGGCACTTCGAGCTCGAACAGGCGGCGCACCAGCTCTTCGCTGCGCCTCGACAGGATGATGGGCGGCTCTTTGGGATTCTGCGAGACCTCCTTGATGACGGCCTTCAAGCGCATCCCATGCTCGTAGCGCTCAGTGGGCACCTGCTCGCTCTTAGGCAGGCGCGCCTCCACCCGCCCCAAATCGACAAGGGTGTAGCGGCTGTCTGACTGCTGCACGATACCGGTGACGATCTCACCGATGCGGTTCGAGTACTCGTGGAACACGATGCCCTGCTCCGCCTCGCGGATGCGCTGATAGATGACCTGCTTCGCCGTCTGGGCAGCGATGCGCCCGAAATCCTCGGGAGTTATCTCCCTGCGCTCGGCCATCGAGGTGTCGATCTCGACCTGCTCGTCCTGGACATGCGGCTCCTGGCCGGCGGGGAATATCAGCTCGAACACGCGGATCTCGCCCGTCTCCCGATCGATCTTGACCTCCGAGAACGGTACCGCGTGAGCCGTCTTCTGATAGGCCGAATGGAGAGCGTCCTCCAAGGCCTCGATGAGCAGGTCAAAGGGAATGCTCTTCTCCTTCTCTATCTGGTGGAGCGCTTCGATCGTCTCCTTGTTCATCCCCTTCCCCCTATTCGAACTCGTATATCAGATGGGCGCTCGTGATCTCCGACAAGGGGATCCTCACCTCGCGCCCCGCTTCTTGCACCACGATCTCGTCGTCCGTCACGTCCAGCAAGAGACCCTGCCACACCTTGCTGCCCTCCAGCATCGCCCGGGTCTTGACGTAGACCTTCTTGCCCACCTGAGCCTCGAAGTGGCTCCGCTTGCGAAGCGGCCGTTCAAGACCCGGAGAGCTGACCTCCAGGGTGTAGGCCGCCGCGAACACATCCGCCTCGTCAAGGGCGCGCCCCACGACTTCCGAGACGCGGCTGCACAGCTCATGAGTGACCCCGCCCGGCCGGTCTATGTACAGGCGGAGCGTCCTCTGCCGTCCGCCACCGACCTGCTCCAGGAGCAGCAACTCCACGTCTTCGACTTCGCGGTCGATGACCTCCTGGACCCAAGCCTCCGACAGTGCCACAGCCTCTACCTCGAGTAAAACAAAAGTGGGCCCGACTGCACCCACTTTCGTGACCCGCCCTGCTTTTCGTTTACCGCTTTATTATAACACGCGACGGTGCGCTCAGCGGGCGGCCTCCCACACACCGCGTACCGTCGGAGCACAATCGTCCACCGCGACTTCTTCGCGGCGACCGCCCCGGCGTGACTGGACCTCCACCAGACCGTCGGCCGCTTTCTTACCCACC
Organism: Actinomycetes bacterium; assembly: GCA_021372435.1. Lineage (GTDB taxonomy): Bacteria > Actinomycetota > Thermoleophilia > RBG-16-64-13 > RBG-16-64-13 > RBG-16-64-13. The sequence continues at coordinate 28,770 of JAJFUK010000165.1, forward strand.
GTGACCCTCACCGGGCAGCCGACCAGGTCGGCGTCGGCGAACTTGGAGCCCGGACGCTCGTCGCGCTCGTCCCACAACACCTCCCAGCCTTGCGCGGAGAGAGCGTCGTACACCGTCCCGGCGATCGCGCTCTGCACGGGGTCTTTGGCCTGGATCTGCACAAGGTACACGTCGAACGGCGCGATGGCCTTCGGCCAGATGATCCCCCGCTCGTCGTGCTGCTGCTCCACGGCCGCGGCGGCGATGCGCGCCGGTCCGATGCCGTATGAACCCATCACGATCGGGCGCTCCTGTCCTGCTTCGTCGAGCACGGTCGCCCCCAAGGGCTTGGAGTACTTCGTCCCGAGCTTGAAGATGTTGGCCACCTCGATCCCCTGCTTGATGGTCAAGGGCCGCCCGCATTCGGGGCACCCGTCACCCTGCTGGGCTTCCCGCAGATCGGTAAATTCGGCCTGGAAGTCCCGGCCTACCACCACCCCGACGAGATGGGTGTGCGGCTTGTTCGCCCCCGCCACGTATTCGTGCGCGCCCGCGAAGGCCGCCCCTGCCGCGCCATGGGTCCCGGGAGTCACACTCGGGAACCCCGGGGCACCCGGGGTGCCGCTCGAGCCGCCGGGGCGCAGGCTCTCGTCCGCTATGATCCGCAGGCTGTTCCCCCCGGGGAGACCGACCGGGCCTACGAACCCGACCTCGGCTCCGGTAGCGGCTACGACCTCTTCGGGAAGAGCCGGTCGGACCTCGGCCTTCAGGTAGCGGGCCAGCTTGCTCTCGTGAAGGCTGTGATCCCCGCGCACCAAAGCCATCACCGGTCTGCCCCCGGCGACGTACACCAGCGCCTTCATGATCGAAGCGGGGCTTATGTGCAGGAAGGCCGAGACTTCTTCGATGGTGCGTCTCTCGGGGGTCGCCACCTCCCGAGGCTCCGCCTGCCCGGAGACCGGAACGGCCTCCTCAGGCGGACGCGCCACCGACCGCGCCAGCTCTACGTTGGCCGCGTAGCCGCAGGCTTCGCACAGGGCGATGCGATCCTCCCCCGCCGGAGAAGGCGAGATGTACTCATGGGCTTGGGCCCCGCCCATGAACCCGCTGTCGCTCTCCACGCGGTAGACGTCGAGGCCGCAGCGCTCGAAGATGCGGTCGTACGCCCCGATGTGCTTCTCGTAGCTCCTGTCCAGTCCGGCCTCGTCGAGATCGAACGAATACGAGTCCTTCATCAAGAACTCGCGCACTCTGAGCACTCCGCCCTTGGGACGGGGCTCGTCCCGGAACTTGAGCTGGAGCTGGTACCAGATCTGGGGCAGATCGCGATACGAACGCAGCTCCCGGGAGGCCAGCCAGGTGAAGACCTCTTCGTGGGTCATGGCCAGCACCATGTCCCGCCCGCTGCGATCCTGCAGCCGGAACATCTCCTGTCCGATGGCATCGTAACGGCCCGACGCCTGCCACACATCGGCCGGATGCAGGGTGGGCATCGACACCTCCAGAGCGCCGATGCCGTCCATCTCCTCCCGGATGATCCGGCAGACCCGCTGCATCACCCGCCAGCCCAGCGGCAGCATGATGTAGATACCCGAGGCGAACTGCCGGACGAAGCCGCCCCGCACCATCAGCTTGTGGCTTACCGCCTCGGCGTCGGCCGGGTCTTCTTTGACCGTGGGCATGAAAAGGGCGGTCGCCCGCATCGACTACTCCTCCTACGACCGGCAGATGGCAACAGAAACGAGACGCAGCACGCAGCCGCGCATACCCGACAGTCTAGCAGCCCGGCGTTCCCTGGTGCCGGGAGGCGATCTCCGCGAACAGAGCGTCGACCAAGTCGCGTTCCGCCACCTTCCTGACCGGCTTCCCGTCAGCGAAGACCACGCCTTCCCGGCCGCCGCCGGCTATGCCGAAATCGGCCTTGCGCGCCTCGCCCGGCCCGTTGACCGCGCACCCCATGACCGCGACCTCTAGATCCAGCCCGAGGTCTTCCAAGCGCCGCTCTACCTCCAGCGCGAGCGGTTCCAGGTCGATCTCCGTGCGCCCGCAGGTGGGACACGAGATCACCCGGGGACCTCGAGGTGCCAGGCCGAGAGTGCGCAGTATCTCGCGCGCCACGCGCACCTCCTCCACCGGGTCGCCCGTGAGCGACACCCTGATGGTGTCGCCGATCCCCTCCTCCAGAAGGATCCCGAGGGCGACGGCGCTGCGGATGGAACCCGCCCAGCGCGTCCCCGCCTCGGTCACTCCCACGTGCAACGGATAGGGAATGCGTGCGGCGAGCAACCGGTTGGCCGCCACCGTCACCATAGGCGAGGACGACTTCGCCGACACTTTGATCTCTCTGAAATCGAGCTCCTCGAGGAGGGCGCAATACCGCACCACCGACTCCACCAGGGCTCCGGCGGGGTCGTGGTCTTCCCTCTTCCGCAGGTCGCGCTCGAGGGACCCGCTGTTCACCCCTATCCGGATGACCGCGCCCCGTTCCCGCGCGGCTTCGACGACCGCTGCGACCGCCTTGCGGCCGCCGATGTTCCCCGGATTGATCCGCACCCCCGCCGCCCCGGCCCGCAAAGCCGCGACGGCCAGCCGGTGGTCGAAGTGGACGTCGGCAATCAGGGGGAGCGGAGACTCCGCCTTCAGGCGCCTGACCGCTTCGACACCCGTCTCGTCCGGGACGGCCACCCGCACCAGCCCGGCTCCCGCCGTGGCCAGCGCGCGGATCTGCGCGAGGGTGGCCGCGAGGTCCTCCGGGCGGGTGTTGGTCATCGATTGGACGACCACCGGGGCGCCCCCGCCCACGGGCACGCCACCCACCGTGACCTGCAGCCTGCTGCCCACGTCCGGCCTTTCCCTACCCGGGGATCAGACGGCTGATGTCGTTCGACGTCGCTACTAGGAAGAGCAGCAGGAAGATCGCCAGTCCTACCATGGATATGCGCTCGAAGATGCGCAGCGATAGGCTCCGCCCCCGGATGCGCTCGATGATGCTCCAGAGGATGTGCCCGCCGTCCAGCGGCAGTACCGGCAGCATGTTGAGGATGGCGAGATTGATGCTGATGAGGGCGAGCAGCATCAGGTAGTAGCCGCCCTCGACGGCGTCCATCGAAAGGTCGATGATGCCGATCGGGCCGGCCAGGCCCTGGTCACCGGTCACCGCGACCTCTCCCGTGAACATCATCCCGATGCCCTGGAAGATCAACACGACCATGCTGCCGGTGGTCCGGGCCGCGTAGCCGAACCCATCCACGAAGCCCAGGTCACGCACTTCCGCCATGGGACTCACCCCAAGGAACCCGGTGCCGTCTTCGCGTGCCTGTATCACGGCCGTGAGCTCTGTCAGAGCCCCCTCCCGCTCCACTACCACGGTCACCGTCTCGCCGGGCTTGGTGAGGATCTCGGTCCGCACCTCTTCCCAGGTCTCGGTCTCTTCGCCGGCGATGCTCACGATACGGTCCCCGGGGCGGACGCCGGCCGCGGCGGCCGGCGTCCCGGCCTCCACCGCCTCGACCACCGTCGTGGTGACGCCCTCCCCCTGCGTCACCCCTACGATCCAGATGAGGATGAAGGCCACGATCATGTTCATGGCCACCCCGGCGATGATGAAGAGCAGCTTGTGCCAGAAGGGATGAGAATAGTAGCGGCGCTCGACAGGGGTGGCGGCGATCTCGTCGGCGCTGAGCATCCGTTTTCCCGCCAGCCGGTCCTCGGGATCCTGAGACCGGCGCCCGGCCGTTTCCGCACGCAGCTGGGCCTCCTCCTCCCGCGCTTCGGCGATCCTGGCCTCGAACTCCTCTTTGTGCATGCCGGTGACCCGCACGTAGCCGCCCAGCGGGACCGCCGAGATGCCGTAGACGGTCTCCCCGATCCGCCTGCTGACGAGGTACCGGCCGAAGCCCAGGCTGAATTCCTCCACCCTCATCCCGGTGGCCTTGGCTACGATGAAATGTCCGAACTCGTGGACCAGGATCAAGAACCCCAGTCCCACGATTGCGATGATTATCGCGAGAAAGCTACTCACCAGGACCCGTCCTCAATGTGATCTTCTGCTGCATAAATCGGCAGCTTCGCGCCGCGCCCAATCATCGACGGCGACGACCTCCTCGTATGTTCCAAGCGTACCGCCGGGACTCTCCCGCACGACGTGCGCTACGACCTCGCTTATACCCAAAAATGAGAGACCGCCCTCCAAGAAAGAGCGCACGGCCGTCTCGTTGGCGGCGTTCAGAGCGCAGGTGGCGGCATCGCCTTTCGCCCCGGCCTCGCGGGCGAGCCGGATGGCCGGGAAAGTATCCTCGTCGGGAGCGGCGAATTCCAGCGCCTTGCCCCCGGTCAGGTCGAAGCGCTCCGCGGCGACCGTGACCCTCTTCGGGTAATGGAGGGCGTACGCGATAGGAACGCGCATGTCCGCCGCGCCGAGGTGGGCCAGCAGGGCCCCGTCTTTCACCCGCACCAATGCGTGGACCAGAGATTGAGGATGTACGACGACTTCTATGCGTTCATAGGGCAGCCCAAAAAGGTGATGGGCCTCGATGACCTCCAAGCCCTTGTTCATGAGGGTGGCCGAATCTATGGTGATCTTCTCGCCCATCGACCAGGTGGGGTGAGCAAGCGCCTCCTCCTTGGTGACCGCGGTGAGCTCTTCGCGGCCCCGGCCGCGGAAGGGTCCCCCGGAGGCGGTGAGAACGACCGACTCGACCGCGTCCGCACCGGCCGCCCGCACAAGCTGGAAGAGCGCCGAGTGCTCAGAGTCCACAGGCAGGATCTGCAGCCCTTTCTGGGCGGCCAAGCCGGTCACGAGAGAGCCCGCACAGACCAGGCTCTCCTTGTTTGCCAAGGCCAGCACCCGGTCGTTCTCGAGCGCCGCCAGGCTCGATTCGAGCCCGGCGAACCCGACGATGGCATTGAGGACGATGTCGGCTTCAACCTCCCGGACGAGCCGCGCTGCCCCGTGCGGGCCGCTCAGCACGTCGATCTCCGGATAGAGCTCCGCCGGTACAGTGGCCGCGGCCTGTAAGGAAGCGATGGCCACGCACCCGACCCGCAGCGATACGGCCTGCTCCATCAACAGCGCCACATTGCGGTCGCACGACAACCCGACCACGCACAGATCGGCGCCGGCGGCGATCACCTTCAGGGCCTGCACCCCGATGGATCCCGTGGCCCCCAGGACGATGACCCGCTTCATCGCACCAAGTCACCCAGCAGCAGGAGCGCCGCCCAGTACGCGGAGAAACCCGCGAACAGCATCGAGTCGAACCGGTCTAGGATGCCTCCGTGCCCGGGAAGGAGCCTGCCGGAGTCTTTGACGCGGAAGTCGCGCTTGAAGGCCGACTCGAACAAGTCGCCCCACTGGCCTACCAAGCCGATGATCAGTCCTAGGATGATGGCCTCCCTCGTCGGCAGCCAGGGAGAGTAGATGCGCACGATCAGGGCCGCCACCACCGCCCCCACCAGGCCCCCCACAGCGCCTTCCACCGACTTCTTGGGCGAGATGTGGGGCGCCATCTTGTGGCGCCCGACGGCACTTCCGACGAAGTAGGCGAGTGTATCGCTCAAGATCGTGCACGCGAAAAGAAGGATGGTCAAGGCCATGCCGTGCTCGAGGTCCCGTAGCAGGAGCACGTAGGCGAAACCCAAGGGGATCCAAACGACCCCGAAGGCCGTCATCGCCATCCTGCCCACAAGATGAGCGCCCAGCTCCCCGAACAGCGACCAGAAGAACGTGAGGATCAAGAGGCCGGCCAGAGCACCCAGCATCCCCTGGGTCCCCAGGAAGAACGAGCCGGCCAGCACGCCCAGCCCTGCCAGATATCCCACGAGCAGGTTGGGCCGATAGGGGCGGAGCAGTGTGTAGTACTCGTGCAACCCCAGCAGTGACAGCACGATCGCTACTCCAAAAAGGTAGTAGCCTCCGAGGATGATCGCCGCCACCCCGATCGGAAGACCGACGACGGCCACCAGCACGCGCTGCCTAAGCATCTGCCCTCTCAGCGCGGGCACCGAAACGGCGTTCCCGGCCTGCATAGTCGCTGAGGGCGTGCTGGAACTCCTCCTTGCCGAAATCGGGCCACAAACAGTCGACGAACACGAGCTCTGCATAGGCCGACTGCCAGAGAAGGAAGTTCGACAGCCGCTTCTCGCCCGAAGTACGGATGCAGAGATCCGGGTCGCGCATCAACGGCGAGTAGAGATGGCGGGAGATATCATCCTCGGTGATGGTCGCGCCGTCGATGCCGTGCGCCACGGCGGCGCGCACCGCCTCGACTATCTCCTGCCGCCCCCCGTAGTTGAAGGCGATGAACAAGGTCATCCGTCGGTTGCCGGCCGTAAGGTCCTCGGCCCACTGCATCTTGGCCAGCAACCCCGGGTCCACGCCTTCGCGACTTCCGATGAACACCACCCGGCAGTGGTTCTTGTGCAGGGCCGGCACCTCGGAGTCGATCATCTCGGCGTGCAGCCGCATGAGTTCCTCCACCTCGTCGCTCGGACGGCTCCAGTTCTCGCTGGAGAACGAGTAAAGCGTGAGCTGCCCGACGCCTGCGTCCCGCGCCGCCTCGACCACGCGACGGACGGCCTTGGTTCCCGCCCTGTGACCGGCGCTCACGGGAAGCCCCCGGCGCCGGGCCCAGCGACCGTTGCCATCCATGATGATGGCCACATGGAACGGGACCGCGCCTTTGTCCCGGATCTCATCCCGGCCGCGGGCGCCACCGCTACGACGGCCACAAAAAGCATTCAGCCAGGTGGAGAGGCCCACGTCAGATCTCGAGTATCTCTTCCTCTTTGTGGTGCAGTATCTCGTTGATCTTTTCGATGAAGCCGTCGGTCAGCTTCTGGACCTCTTCCTCGGCCCGGCGCTCGTCGTCCTCGGAGATCTCCCCGTCCTTCTTGAGATCCTTCAGGTCCTGGATGACGTCGCGGCGCACGTTGCGAACGGCCACCCGGCTGTCCTCGGCCATGTTCCTCACCAGCCTGACCAGGTCTTTGCGCCGTTCGGCCGTGAGCGTGGGGATGTTAAGCCGGATGACGCTGCCATCGGTATTGGGAGTGAGGGCCAAGTCGGATTCCTGGATGGCGCGCACGACCGAGTTGACCGCGTTCTTGTCGTAGACCGTGATCGAGATGGTGCGCAGATCGGGGGTGGCAAGGGACGCCAACTGCTTCAAGGGAGTCTTCGTCCCGTAGTAGTCCACATGGATGCGGTCGAGAAGGCCGGTGGACGCCCGTCCCGTCCGTACCGTGTTGAACTCGCTGCGTAGGGAATCCACCGCGCCTTCCATGCGGTGCCTGCCGTCGGCGACCAGCTCGCGGATCATCGCTCTCCCCTCTCGTCTCCGTCGTTCGTGACGATGGTCCCCACCGGCTCCCCGCGGAGGACCCGCCGGATGTTCTCCGGCACGCTCATGTTGAAGACCATGATGGGCAGATGGTTGTCCATGCACAAAGACAGGGCCGTCGAGTCCATGACTCGCAGACCCCGCTCCAAGGCTTCCCGGTGAGTGATGCGCTCGATCATCTTGGCGTTCGGGTCGCTTTCCGGATCGGCATCGTAGACGCCGTCGTATTTCTTCTTGCCCATGAGCAGGCACTCCGCGCCGATCTCCAGCGCCCTCAACGCGGCGGCCGTATCGGTGCTGAAATAAGGGTTGCCCGTTCCGCCCGCGAAGATCACAACCCTCCCTTTCTCCAGATGGCGGATGGCCCTGCCCCGGATGTAGGGCTCGCAGATCTCCTGCATGTGGATGGCGGATTGCACTCGGGAGTCGACGGCCAATCTGCGCAGGGCGTCCTGCAGCGCCATCGAGTTCATGACCGTGGCGAGCATGCCCATGTAGTCCGCGGTGGCCCGCTCGATCCCTTGAGAGGCTCCCGAGACGCCGCGGAAGATGTTGCCGCCCCCCACCACCACGGCCAGCTCCGTGCCGCCCGCCACCACGTAACCGATCTCAGCCGCGATGACCCGCATCCTCTGTGGGTCGATGCCGTAGTCTAGGTCGCCCACGAGGGCCTCACCACTCAGCTTCAGCAGAACCCTCTTGCATGCCGGTCGCTGGTTCATGTCGCCTCGCTTCGGCTCTCCCTCGCGGCCCTTTCCCTGCCTTGAGGCTTGCTTTCCGAGAAGAACGCGCCCCTACCACTCGATCCAGAACGAAGCCGCTGCCACCGTCCGTACCCGATGGTGCCAGGCCGCGTCCTCACTCGCGCTCGTAGCACCGCTACGAGCGCTCGCCTGCGTTCTCGCCCCGCACCCGTCCATTGTGACCTGGGCGGCGTTGCTTCATCTCGGCTCGAGTTCTCAGGCCACCACGTCGCCCACGCGGAAACGCGCGAACCGCCGGATCTCGATGTTCTCACCGATCCTGCCGATAATCTCGCGGCGCAGATCATCGATCGTTTTCTCCGGATCCTTGATGAACTCCTGCTCGAGCAGCACCACCTTCGAATACCACTTGGCCAGCCTGCCCTCGGCTATCTTCTGGACTACGGCCTCAGGCTTGCCCGCATTCCTGGCTTCGACGATGTAGCTCTCCAGCTCGGCCGCCTTTGTCTCCTCCGGTATGTCCTCGCGGGAGATCCAGATGGGACCGGCCGCGGCGATATGCATCGCCACATCATGTACGAAGCTCTTGAAATCGTCGTTCCTGGCCACGAAGTCGGTCTCGCAATCGACCTCGACAAGCACGCCGATTTTCGCTCCCGGGTGGATGTAGTAGTCGACGATGCCCTCGTTGGTGGCGCGCCTCGACTTCTTCTCAGCCGTGGCCACACCCTTCTTACGAAGGATGTTCAGGGCCTCGTCCATATCGCCCTGGGCCTCAGTCAGCGCCATCTTACAGTCCATGACGCCCGCTCCGCAGGCTTCGCGCAGTTTCTTCACCAGTCCAGCATCGATATCCATCATCAGCCTCCACCGAGACGTCGATTGACGTTCACAACACTCCCGCCTCTCCGCGGGCCTTCGGAAAAGAGCCGGCCGCGGCCGCTCTCGATCGATCAAGCTTCAGATTCGCCCGCGACGACGGTCTCCACGGAGGTGCCTTCCACTGCCGCTGCTTCGCCTGCCTCAGTGCCGGCCGCTTCTGCAGTCTGAACCGCGACGACCTCCGGCACGGTCTCGGTCGGGGCCGTCGCCGCTTCCACCACCGCAGGTCCGGTCGCCTCCGCCGCTTCGGCTACCGGTTTGCCTCCGGAGACCGCCTCACTCTTGGCTGCGGCCGCGGGCCTTGACGCCACAGGCCGCCGTGCCGGCGCGGGCCCGGCGGATCCGGATTCGCTCCGCGCACCCTCGCGGGCGGGCGGCCTGGCCACTCCGGCCGGACGACCGCTCGTCCCCGCACGCCCGGCAGCATCAAAACGCCCGCCCACGGTCCGATTCCCGGCTGCCCGGCCCCCGGCGACCGCGCGCCCCTGGCCACGAGACGGGCCCTCCCCCGCCCCGGGGCGGCCTCCACGCGGGCCGTGCGCACCACGTGTCTCGGACGACCTACCGGTCGATTCGCCGGACGTATACGGCTCATAATGGGCTTGAGCCGCACGGGCCGCCTCCGCGGCCAGGAACTCCGACACCTGGATCTTCGCCCTCCCTTCTTCGACGGCACGGGCGAGCGTCTTCACGATCAGACTGCAAGAGCGGATGGCATCGTCGTTGCCCGGTATCACGTAGTCGACTTCATCCGGGTCGCAGTTGGTGTCGCACAGGCCGATCAGCGGCAGACCCAGCTTGTTTGCTTCCTTCGTGGCGATGGCCTCGCGCTTGGGATCGGCCACGAACACCGCGTCGGGCAGCCGGGTCATGATGCTCACGCCGCCCAGGTTCACCTCCAGCTTCTCCAGTTCGCGCTCCATCGCCATGCGCTCTTTGGTGGGAAGCAGGCTGAGTTGACCTTCTTCCTTGAGTTTCCGCAGCTCATGCATACGCTTTATGCGGTTCTCGATGGTGGCGAAGTTGGTCAACAACCCGCCGAGCCAGCGGTGCGAGACGTAGGGCATCCCAACCCGCTCCGCTTCCTCGCGGATCACATCCTGACATTGCTTCTTGGTGCCCACGAAGAGCACCGTCCCGCCCCGGCCGGCGACGTTGCGCACAAAATCGTAGGCGCGGTCGAGGAGGACAGTGGTCTGCTGGAGGTCGATGATGTGGATGCCGCCCCGTTCCGTGAAGATATAGGGCTTCATCTTTGGATTCCACCGGCGGGTCTGGTGACCGAAGTGCACTCCTGATTCCAGGAGTTGCTTCATCGATGCCGCGGGCATGCGTACCTCACTTTGGTTCTGTTGAACGGACCCTCTGAGGGGCCCTCCGGAACCGGTGACCCGGCACCACCGGAGCCGCACACCTCAGGTTCGATTGCGTGGCCGCAGCAGTGTACCACAAGGGTGTCCGGGGTCCCTCGATAAGAACGGCCGGACGATGCGCGGGCGGAGCAGCGCCGGGCCGGCCCCGCGGTCCCCTACCGGCTGAGCGCGTCCAGATCAAGGTCTTCTTTGATACGCCCCCGCAGGCGCAGGACGGCCTTGGTGTGCAGCTGGGAGACCCGTGATTCGGTCACGCCCAAGATCTCACCGATCTCCTTGAGGGTCAGGCCTTCGTAGTAGTACAGTCCTATGACTATCCGCTCCCTCTCCGGGAGGCGCTCGATGGCCTTGGCCAATGTCTCCTTGACGGCTTGGACGCGGTAGGCCCGAGAGGGGTCGGGCGCATCGGCATCCTCGAGCGTGTCGATGAGGTTGACCTTGTCCTGGCTCGGACCACTTGAGTCCCAGAACTCATCCAGGGCCACGATGGACGCGCAGCTGATCTGATTGAGGATGTCCTGGAACTCATCAGAAGCGATCCCCAACTCCGCGGCCATCTCATCATCGGTCGGCGCGCGGGACAAGCGGTTCTCCAGCCGGGTCGCCGCTGATTCCACCTTCCGGGCCCAACTGCGCACCGACCGGGGCACCCAGTCGAGCGATCTCAGCTCGTCGATGATCGAGCCTTTGATGCGCGCCACGGCGTAGGTCTCGAACTTGATGTTGCGCGAAGGATCGAACCGCTCCAGGGCGCCTATCAGGCCGAGGAGACCGTACGAGACGAGGTCGCCTTCCTCGATATGCGCGGGGAGGCCGCTGCTCATCCGGCCGGCCACGTACTTGACCAAGGGCGAATAGGCAAGGATCAGGCGGTCACGGGCGCAGGCGTCGCCCTTCTCCTTGTAGAGCCGCCACTGCTCGTCGATCTCGCGTTGTTGAGTCGGATCGATGATCATGCCCGGTGCTCTAGGCCCGCGGGTGTGCCCGCCGGTAGGCCCTACGTAGATGAGCAGCCGAGACGTGCGCGTATACCTGAGTAGTCCGCAGCGACGAATGGCCCAACAACTCCTGGATCGAGCGCAGATCCGCCCCTCCCTCCAAGAGGTGTGTCGCGAAGGAATGACGTAGGGTATGAGGCGAGGTACCGGCGGGCGCTCCGGCCTTGGCCAGATACCGGGCCAAACGCCGTTGCACATCGGACGACGACAACGCGAGCCCCGTCCGGCTCAGGAAGACGTGGTCCTCAGGGCCCTGTTGGGTGTGCTCCCTGACCAATCGAACTCGCCCTTCTCGCAGATACCGCTCAAGGGCGTCGAGCGCGACCTCCCCGACGGGGACCACCCGCACCTTGCGGCCCTTGCCCTTCGCCCTGATCTCACACGATTCGAAACTGACGTCGCGCAGCCTCAAGTCCAATACTTCCTGGCACCGTAGCCCAGAGGAGTATATCAACTCGAACAGGGCCCTATCGCGCAGTTCAAGCGGTTTTGTCCCGTCGATACCCTCGAGAAGCCAGGCGACCTGCTCAGCAGTAAGTACCTGCGGCAACCGGCGCGGCAGCTTGGGAGAACCCACCCCGGTCCCGGGGCTCGAGTCCAGTAAACCATTATCCTCGCAGAAGCGAAGGAAGCCGCGCACGACCGAGAGTTTGCGCGCCACAGTGGTCCGCGTGTAGGGACGGGTCCGATGAACGGCTTGTCCTCCTGAAGGCCCAGGCGCTACAAGATCAGCATCCGCCGTAGGGAAACCCTCAGGATCGGACAACGCGGCCGAGAAGTCGCTGATATCGACGCGACTGATCTCGCCGGCCCGTTCGACGCCCCGTGACCTCAAGAAGCTCTCGAACTGGCGGAGATCACTGATGGAGGCATCGATGGTGCGGGCACTGTAGTCCGCCGCGATGAGCCCACGGACGTATGCCGCGATCGCATGGCCCATCTCCCCGCGAGGGAATGGCGCCGGCTCTTGGTCGTCCGAGGGCATCGGCCTCCTGCCTGTCCGACCCGGTCAGGGAGCCCGGATATGAAGACCCGGTCCCGCCCGAGCGGTCCGTCCCATGAGTTCCAACTCCGCGAGCGCCGCCGTGAGCTCCCGCACAGGCAGCCCGGTGCGCTCCATGAGATCGTCCACGGAGCACGCCTCCGACTGGAGTGCATCCAAGATACTCCGCTTGCGGCCGTCCAGCAGCTCAGAGGACTCGCTCCGCGTCCCCCGTCCGCCGGCCCTCGCCTCCACCTCCTTGAGGCGGCGGACCCGCCTGCGCTCACCTCTCTCCATTCTTGTAACGAAAATGAAATCCTCTACTGTGGTGGAAGGCTCCACCGCCGGGCAGGCCCCGTTGTACAGCAGCATGTTGCAGCCCTCATGACCGGCCGCCAAGACCGGCCCCGGAACGCTGAACACAGGCCGTCCCAGCTCGAGGGCCCAATCGGCGGTCTGCAGAGCGCCGCTTGTGCGAGACGCCTCCACGACCAGTACCGCGTCGCCAAGGGCCGCCAACAGCCTGTTGCGATGAGGGAACGTCCAGCGCGAGGGAGGCGTCCCCGGGGGCAGTTCGCTCGCGACCACCCCGGTCGTGCCGATCTTCCTGTAGAGCGACGCATGACGGCGCGGATAGACCACGTCGACTCCGCAACCCAGCACTGCCACGGTGAGATCCCCGGCTCGGAGCGTCGCCTCATGCGCACAGGCATCGATCCCCAGAGCCATGCCGCTCACGACCGCTACGCCCTCAGCGGCAAAGGCCGAGGCGAACGCTTCTGCCGCCCGTGATCCGTAGAACGTGGCCTTTCGGGTGCCGACGATGGTGACTCGGGGGACACAGAGGAACCGTTCCAGCGCGTCCTCGTGCGCCCGGACGAAAAGCCCGGCGGGAGGAAGGGACAGATGGCTTAATTCCTGAGGGTAGAGATGGGACCCGTAAGGAACGAACCGTATCTCCTTTCGCTCCAGGACCGCCGCCGCTTGCTCGAAGACGAAACGCCGCCGCTTCTCGCCGAACCGGGCGGCGGCTCCCGGCGTCATTCCCAGGCGGACAAGGCTCCGAGTCGATGCGTTCCACAGGTCTTCGGGTCCCTGCCGGGCAAGCAGTCTGAGCACGCTGTGGCAACCGGAGTCACTGAGCCAAGCCAGTCCCAAGGCCCCCCGGTACGACGCAGCCGCCGCGCGCGACGAGGTCATCAGATAAAACCCTCCCGGCGGTAGTCGAGCCTGAGGGCGAGGGCCTCAGCTACGTGCTCGGCACCGACCTGGGCGACCTGGTCGAGGTCCGCGATAGTGCGCGCCAACTCGATGACTCTGACGTATCCCCTGCCGCTAAGACCGCCCCGCACCAAGGCCTCTCTAAGCAGACGGCGTGCCTCCACCGTCAGGGACGCGCGCGTCCCGAGCTCGCCGGTCGCCGTCGTATCTCCGCTTGTCATCCGCTGTTCCCGGAACGCCCGGGCGGCTGTGACCCTCGCCCGGACTACAGACGAAGGTTCGGCCTCGGCCGCTCGGTCAAGCGCCGAGAGCGTCAACGGAGGCACCTCGATGAGCGCCTCGACGCGGTCGAGCAACGGGCCGCTGATGCGCGCCCGGTAGCGCTCGACCGCTGACGCCGCGCAGCGACAGGCCTTCTCGGGATGGCCCAGGTACCCGCACGGACAGGGGTTCATGGCCGCGACGAGGGTGCAGTCCGCAGGGAACACCGATGTTCCCGCCCGTCGGGAGATGATCACCCTGCCTTCCTCGAGAGGCTGGCGGAGGGCCTCGAGAGCATCCCTTGAGAACTCCGGTAATTCATCAAGGAAGAGTACGCCGTGGTGTGCGAGGCTCACCTCTCCCGGCCGCAGGACGGCGCCGCCGCCCACCAACGCGGCTCGAGAAGCGGTGTGATGGGGCGCACGAAAGGGCCGGCACGCAACCAGGCCGCTCTTCGCCCCGTGCAGTCCGGCCGCGCTCCACACGCGGGTCACGGCGACGGCCTCTTCCCGCGTCAGCGCCGGGAGGATGCCCGCCAACCTCCGAGCCAGCATCGTCTTGCCCGCCCCGGGCGGGCCGACCATTAGCAGGTGATGCCCTCCGGCGGCCACGATCTCGAGTGCCCGCTTCGCCTGGTGGAGCCCGACGACTTCGGCGAGGTCGACCTGGTCCGGGGCCGGCTTCGGCGCGGCGGTGCGCATCCTTGACCAGCGGGTCCCTCGGTCGATGGCACGGGCACACCAGCGGGCGTCCTTTGCCACCAGTACGGCCTCGGCCAGGGACCGCACACCGACCACCGGGACGTTACTCACCTCAGCTGCTGCGGGTAGAGCCTCGACAGACGTGATCAGCAGTCTGACTCCCACAGCGGTCGCCGATTCGGCCACCGACAGCACGCCTCGCGTGGAACGGACGACTCCCTCCAAAGACAGTTCGCCGACTGCGCCCACCTCCCGCAGGCACTCGGCCGGTACCTGCCCGCAGGCCGCCAGGGTGGCCAGGGCGACCGGGAGATCCAACCCCGGGCCGTCCTTCGGCACGTCGCCGGGGCTGAGATTGATGGTGATCCGCCGATTCGGCAGCGAGAGGCCGCTCGAGGCGGCCCCGGAACGGACACGCTCCCGCGCCTCTCTGACCGCCGCGCCCGGAAGTCCCACGATGGTCACCCCGGGCAGACCGTTGCGCGCGTGGGCCTCGACTCGTACCGGCACCGCTTCGATGCCGACGATCGCGAATCCCCAAACAGACGCTACGCCCACGAAGCGCTCACGCCCCCGACACGTCTTTGATGTGCTGCAGGCAACAGGGAAGCCCCTGCCTATCGAGGTCCACCACGACCACGTCGAAGCGGATCGCGCAGGGCAACAGTCCCCGGGCGGACAGCCACCACACAGCCGCACCCCGCAGCCGCTTCATCTTGACCGGGCCGATGGCTTCCAGCGCAGAACCGAAGGAGTCGCCCGAACGCGATTTGACCTCGACGACCACGATCTCCGAACGATCACGGCAGACGAGATCGAGCTCGCCGAGCGGGGTATGTTCGTTCCTGGCCAGCACGCGATACCCTCGTTCGGCGAGAAAGGAGGCGGCCATTTGCTCTCCTACCCGGCCTTTGGCCACACGGCTTAGGGTTGTTCTCGGGTCACGATCCAAGGCGGCCTTCCTTCCCTCGCGCCGGCGGTGTACCTTGCGCGTGGGAGACTAGCGAGGGGGCAGGATCACGGCCTCGGACTTTGGTACCAGATTGGTAGAGGTAGCCTCGTCGACGGGCCCCTGTGAGCCCGCGGCGTTCCGCGAGATCGTCCTCGCCCACTGCCGGCGGCACGGCCGCGACCTACCCTGGCGCCGGACCCGTGCTCCATACGCGATCGTCGTTTCCGAGGTCATGCTGCAGCAGACCCAGGTATCCCGGGTGCTGCCCAAATACGAGCAGTTCCTGGCCACGTTCCCCACAGTCTTCTCCCTGGCAGAGGCAACCATCGCGGATGTTCTCTCCATCTGGCAGGGTCTGGGCTACAACCGGAGGGCCCTCGCTCTCCATCGGACGGCCGGCTTTGTCGCCGGCCACCAAGGGATCTTCCCGCGGACGCCCGTCGATCTTGCCCGCCTTCCCGGGATCGGTCCGGCCACAGCCGCGGCCGTGTGCGTCTTCGCCTACGACATGCCCCTCCCCTTCATCGAGACCAACATCAGGTCCGCCATGATCCATCACTTCTTTTTAGGGCAGACCTCCGTTTCCGACAGCGAACTCCTGCCCCTTGTGGAAGCGACTCTGGACCGGGCGGACCCCCGACGCTGGTACTACGCCCTCATGGACTACGGAGCTTGGGTCAAGAAGACGTACGGCAACCCCGGCCGGAGAAGCCGGCATCATGCCGTTCAGAGCCGCTTCGCGGGTTCGCACCGCCAACTCAGGGCGATGGTTCTACGCTGCCTGCTCTCCGCGCAGCCGGCGGCCCTGAGTCTCAGGGAGCTCAAAGCCCTCCTGCCCGACCAGGTCGAGGGGGCCGTCATCCGTAGCGTCGCGGAAGAGCTGGTGGCCGAGGGATTCCTGGGGCGGGAAGAGGACCGCTACCGGATAGCCGCTTCCTGGATGGCTGATGACCCGCCGCGTCGGTGAATCGGGCAGCATCGCCGACCCGGCGATGGGCCGGCGGCCATGACCCTGCTTACTCCTCCCACAACTCCAGCTGCGGAGTCCCCACTCCCTGGAAGCTCGTGCGGTGCAGCACACACGGGCCCAGGCGCCTGAGCGCCTCCCTGTGCCTGTCGGTGCCGTACCCCACGTGTTCGTCGAACCCATACTCCGGATACAGGGGAGACATCGCCCGCATCAGCCGGTCGCGCACCACCTTCGCCACGACCGAGGCCGCCGCCACCGCCGCGCTCTTGTAGTCGCCGTCGATGACCGAATAAGTGCGGAGCTCCGGCCGCTGCAGATCATAGGCGTCGACGACCGCCAGCGCGTACTCGCCCCGCAGCGATTCCAGGGCACAGGCCAGCGCCTCGAGGTTGCAGCGGTGCAACCCCGCCCGGTCGATGGTCGAGGGCGACCGCGCCACCCACGAGACCCGCGTCGCGGAGCGGAGGATGCCTAGATGCAGGAGCTCGCGGGCCCCCGGCGTCAACAGCTTGGAATCGGTCAGACCCGCCAACGCCCTGAAGGGAGCAGCGCTATAGTCAAGGACGACGGCCGCCGCCACCAAGGGACCGGCCAGGCTCCCCCTCCCGGCTTCATCGGCGCCGGCGAGGCGCAGGTCTCCACCCCGGGAGCCACCGGCATTGCCGGCCAGCAGACTCCTGTCGAAGCGGAAGGGATCGCAGGCCCGCCCCTTGCGCCGCCCGCCGGCACCGCCCATGACCTGTACCGTTCAGAGGCCGCCGAAATCGTCCGGCGGCCAGTAGATGGCGAAGGCCACACCGATGATCGCATCTTCGCTCACCGGTCCGAACACCCGGCTGTCGCCGCTGTTGTTGCGATTGTCACCCATGGCCCAGACATGACCCGGCGCGATGGTCACCTCGGGGAAGTCGTCGAGGATGGGGTATTCCCTCAGGTAGGGCTCGTCCTGGGCCTCTCCGTTGATCCAAAGCACCCCATTGTGAACCGAGACGGTATCTCCCCCCACGGCCACCACGCGTTTGATGAAAGGCTCCGAGCCCTCGTTGCCGGGAGGCTCGAAGACGATGATGTCGCCTCTTTCCGGGGCACGGAAGTGGTAACTGAGCCGATTGACCAGCACCCGATCCCCCTCGACCAAGGTGGGCTCCATGGAAGGGGAGGGTATGACATATGGCTTGACAATGAACTGCTGGATCAGGAGGGCCAAGATGAAAGCGGCCGCCACGATGACGACCACTTCGCCGAGCCGGCGAAGCGCGCTCCCGCGCTTCTTCGCCTCCGGGACCGGCGACGCCACCCCACCGGGGCCGGCCGGCGCGTGCTCTTCGACAGAGCTTGGATCCGGCTCGCTCACCGGGACTGCGCCTTACATCCGCTTTTCTTTGACGCGCGCCTTCTTGCCCAGCTTCTCGCGGAGGTAGTACAGTTTGGCGCGCGCCACGTCGCCTATGGCGGCAACCTCGATCTTCTCGATCTTCGGGGAATGCAGCGGGAATGTCCGCTCCACGCCTACTCCGAAGGACTGCTTGCGCACGGTGAAGGTCTCGCGCGCGCCCTGGCCCTGCTTGCGTATGCAGAAACCCTGGAAGACCTGGATCCTCTCCCGGCTCCCTTCGACCACCTTGAAGTGCACCCGCAAGGTGTCACCGGACTTGAAATCCGGGATGTCCTGGCGCAACTGCGCCCGCTCGAATTCTTCGATCGCGCCCATGTGTATACCTAGTCCTCACTCGTTCCCGCGTGATTCCGGCGGCCTGCTCCGGAGAAAAGCCAGCAGACTTTAGAGCATCACGGCCCTGTTTGCAACCTGGATCTACCTCGCGCACCGGTGGCAGGCAGACTACCCCTTCGGCAAACGAGAGCCGCCTCCTGAGTCAACGGCGCTGTAGCGCGCGATCGTGTCCTCCATCCAGGAGGCGGCCGCTTCCATCATGTCGCTCAGCTCTTCCTTGGGAAAGGCGCCGTTCTCGAGCAGGGGCGGGGGGAACATCGGCTCACCGAATACCTGCCTCATCCGCGGCCTGCGCGTGTTCTCGGAACCGTTCCTGCGATAGCGTTTGGTGATCACGTAGACGATCGGGAGAATAGGGGCCTGGTGGAGGTACGACATGTAGAAGGCACCCGGCTTGAAGCGATAGATCTCCTGGCTCAGGTAGACCAGATCGCCTTCGGGCATGAAGAGGACATGGTGCCCGCGGCGCAAGGCCTCGCCCACCGGAGCGGCTATCATCTTGAAACCCCAGGCACTTGCGGGGATAGGGAACGCCCGGACGATGCGGAGTATGCGACGGACCACCGGCACCTCGAAGTTCCGTTGCGCGACCGAGATGTAGAGCCGCCGCGGAAAGACCGCCTTGGCTGCGAACACCGTATCGAAGTAGTGGCAGTGATTGGAGATGACGATACAGCCTTGCCTGCGCAAGATACGCTTGTTAGAGCGCCCCGACACCCGCAGCCCGAAGTAGGGCCCGGCCAGCCCGGCCATGGGGTAAAGCAGCAGCATGACCGGGAACGTAAGGAGCGTGAACCACCAGTCGAAGTAGATGTACTTGTACGGCTTGGTGAGATCAAGCTTCTTGGTGTTGCGCTTGACCACGATCAACTTTTCCGGCGGGATCGTGTTCCGCCGTCTCTTTTCCGCGCGGTCTTCCACGTGAGCGCTCACGGAGACGTCATGAACAGGCGTTGGCGCAGGTCATGCCGCGTCGGGCTCGAGGACCGGCTCGTCGCTGAGAGTCTCGCGTCCCAGTTCCCGGTAGATCTCTTCCATCCGATCAAGGCATCTTTCGAAGCGATACGGCTCGGCCGTTTCCAGGACCTTTGCGCGAGAAGCGCGAAGCTCGTCTCTGTGCTCATACCAGTAGTCGATCTTCTTCGCCAGATCGTCCGCATCGTCCTTACGGAAGACGAACCGCTTGTCCAAGGCAAATTGCGACGCAGCGCTGTAGCGGGAATCACCGATGAGGCAGGGGAGCCCACAGCCGATGGCCTCGAGGCAGGAGAGGCTCTCCAGTTCGACGATAGAGCCGTGCACATACAGGTCGGCGGTGTTCAGGTATAGGAGCTTCTCTTCGTCGCTCACGTAGCGGATAAGCGGCTTATTCGGAAGCCCGTTGCCGAGCCGGACGAGCGTGTCGGTCATCTCGCCCTTGCCACACAGCATAAGCAGTATCTTGTCCGCGTACTGCGAACGCTTGACCCCCTCGATGAGGAGTGACTGCCGTTTTTCGCCGGCATGACGGCCGACGTTCATGAGTACGAGACTGTCGCCAAAGAAGGCCGGGCGCTCGCACTGCTGCGCTGTGTACTTTTCAGGGATCCCGTTCGAAACCACCCGTAGAATGCTGCGACAGCCGTGCTCCCGCAGCATGTCGGCGGCAAACTGCGAGGGACACTGGACAAGCGGCACGCGGTTGAAGAGGAGGAAGTTGAACAGCCTGTGCATCACAGACTCGAGGATCTTGCTGTCCATGCCCATGCCCGAGAGGATGTTCTGCGGCTGGACGTGAAAGGCACCCATGACCTTCTTGTCCATGCGCTTGGCAAGCTTGGCCGCCCCGTAGCCGAGATAGAACGGCATCTGGATCTGGACGAGGTCGACGTCGGCAAATGCCCTGCGCAGCACATCCTTCTGCGGGATCCCGAGCATGAAGCCCATCGACGCCTGCGATTCTTTGCCGCCCGGCACCATGAACCCCTTTACCCGGTAGAACCCCTCTTCTTCAACGGACTCTGTAGCGACGATGTTGAACCTGTGGCCGCGCTTCTTGAGACCTTCTACCAAGCGCATGGTGGTAACGGTGCCCCCGTTGGCCCCGTTGAACGCGTCTACGACGATAGCGATCTTCATTCCGGCGCCCCTCCATGGGCCTGTCGCCACCTTTAGAACAGCAGGATTCCACGCAATATCGAACAGGTGGTGTTCGGCTTTTCACATGCTAGCAGACGGGGAAGGACTTCACAGCGCAGATCGCCGGGCGGAGCCAACAGGCCCCTGATACCGAATTACCGGCCCAGCCACGCGTATCGGGGACCGACCAGGCCGAGCCCGAGGATATAATCCTATCCTGTTCCTACGGAGCCGGCAGGAAGTACTTCTAGAGCCCCTTCCAGCGTCCGACCGGCCAATACACGCAGAACGCGCAGCCGATGATCGACTCGGTGTCGATCGGCCCGAAGTACCGGCTGTCGCCGCTGTTGTTACGGTTGTCACCCATCACGAAGACCCTGCCCTCCGGGATCACGAGCTCGTCCATCTCTCCCCGGAAGCCCTGTTCCATGAGGTACGGCTCGTCCCGCCGTTCTCCGTTTATGTACAGCGACCCGTCTCTGATCGCGACCCGGTCGCCCGCCACCGCGATCACCCGCTTCACCAGGTCCTCGCCCTCAGTGACAGGGGAATGGAACACCACGATGTCCCCACTCTCGGGATCCCGGAAATGATAGGTCAGGCGGCTGAGAAGGATGCGGTCGCCTTCGAGAAGGGTGGGCTCCATGGACACCTGGTGGATGGTGAACGGCTTGACGATGAAGGCCTGCACCAGCATGGCGATCACGAAGGCCGCCGCGATGATGACGACGATCTCGACTACCGCCCGGAGGGCGCCGCTCTTCTTTTCGCCTTCGGTCATGCGGCGCGAGTCCCCGGACTGCGCCGTGCGTTTCCGATCCCGACTCACCTCGTCGCGACCGGCGCTCACTTGGCTTCGTTCCTATCCGATCCGCCGGTGTTCGTCGGCGGATGGCCGGACGCTCCCCTTTCCCAGGGCGAGGGCCGGGCGTTGGCCCTGCGCCACCGAGTGATCGCGGCATGGTCGCCGCTGACCAGCACGGCCGGCACTTCGACGCCGGCGAACTCACGGGGTCGGGTGTAGTGCGGATACTCGACCATGCCCTGTAGTCCTTCGCTGAACGACTCCTCAAGCATGCTGTCGGTGTTCCCGAGCGACCCCGGGAAGTGCCGGACGACGGCCTCGACGACGGCGAGAGCGGCGACCTCTCCGCCCGCCAGCACATACGGGCCGATAGAGATCGACCCGGTGGCGAGCAACGCTTCCACTCGGGCGTCGAAACCCTCGAAGCGGCCGCACAGGAGCACCAGGTCCCGGCCGCTCAGTGAAAGCTCCAGACTGAGATCATGGTCGAAAGGCCGGCCGCCCGGCGCCAGCACGTATACATCCCTGGTCTCGCGCACCCTCGTAGCCGACTCGCCGAAGACGTCTTCGAGAGCCGCGGCGACCACATCCACCCGGGTCACCATGCCCGGCCCCCCACCGTAGGGGGTGTCATCGACCTCATGATGCGGCGGAAGGCCGTATTCGCGCAGGTTGTGCACGTGTATCGCCGCCGCGCCCGAGCTGATGGCGGTGGACACAGGATGCTGGTCGACGAACCAGGCGAAGGCCTCGGGAACCAAGGTGAAGATGTCGAAGCGCTTCATCCCCGGTCGACGCCGTCGGTTCCGTCGGCCAGGAACCCCGGCTCGATCACCAGATACCCTTCCGACAAAGCCACCAGAGGGACGGCGTCGTGCACGAAAGGCACCATCCGTTCTCCGCGGGACACGAGCGACACCACCAAGATGGCGTGCGCGGGCGATTCGACTATCTCAGCCACACGGCCGGTCACGCG
Source organism: Actinomycetes bacterium (assembly GCA_021372435.1). GTDB lineage: Bacteria > Actinomycetota > Thermoleophilia > RBG-16-64-13 > RBG-16-64-13 > RBG-16-64-13. The sequence goes on from JAJFUK010000165.1 coordinate 50,764, forward strand.
CCCCTGCGGATCACGCACCTCCAGACCGGTGAGATCGAACGGGTAGTACTCGTCTTGGGCCAGTTCGGGTAGCTGACTCGAACGGACCTCGAGGACGTAGCCGCGCAAAGCCTCGGCGGCACCACGATCGCCGACCTCCACGAAGGCCACGATCGGGAACTCGTCATTGCCACGTACGCCCTCCACGGTAAGCCGTACCTGCGCCTGCGCATGCGGTCCGGCGATGCCGGCCCGCGCCGGGCGCGCATGCATGACCGACCCCGGGGCGAAGCGCTCAGGATTGTCTGAATCAGGGACCACCCGCACCTCTCCGCGCACTCCGTGGGCGCGCGAGATCCGTCCTACTTCGATCCACTCGGGACGCGGCATCGGGAGAGACGGCCTAGTCGACGATCTCGACCGTGGCCTGCTTGCCGTCCTTGACGGCGCTGGCTTTGACCACGGTCCGTAGCGCGCGGGCGATGCGCCCCTCCTTGCCGATGACCTTGCCCAGGTCTTCTTTGGCTACGGTGAGCCGCAGCAGCACCCCGTCGGAGGATTCTGTCTCCTCCACCCGTACCTGCTCCGGATGATCCACGAGCGAGCGGGCAAGGAACTCCAGGAGCTCTTTCACCTAGATGATGCCTTTCAGACTCAGGAGTTTGCGCACCGTATCGGAGGGCTGGGCGCCGCATTCCAGCCACTGCTTGGCCTTGGCCTCGTCGACCTCGACGAGCGACGGATCCGGTTGCGGGTTGTAGTAGCCGATGGTCTCTATGAACCGGCCGTCACGAGCGCGCCGGGAATCGGCCACCACGATGCGGTAGGTGGGATGCTTCTTGCTGCCCCGACGGGCCAGTCTGATAGCTGTTGCCATGAGTCACCTCCTTGTGTCTAACTCGGGTTCCCGAACATCTGGAACGGGTTCTTGGGGACGCGTCCCGAGCCCAGCTGCCTCATCATCTTCTGCACCTGCTTGAACTGGGTGAGCAACTGGTTGAGGGCGTGTATGTCGGTGCCCGACCCGGCGGCGATGCGCCGGCGGCGGCTGCCGTTTATGATATCGGGATGGCGGCGTTCCTCCGGGGTCATGGAGGAGATCATGGCCTGGATCTTGTCGAACGCCTTATCGTCCACCTGCAATCCCTTGAGCTTGGCCGAGGGGATCCCGGGGATCATGCCGAGAAGGCTGGAGATGGACCCCATCTTGCGCACCTGCTGTATCTGGTCCAGGAAGTCGTCGAAGGTGAAGGTGGCCTTGCGAAGACGCTGCTCCATCTCGCGCGCCTTCTTCTCGTCGATGGTGCGCTCTGCCTTCTCGATCAGTGAGAGCACGTCACCCATCCCCAAGATGCGCGAAGCGACCCGGTCGGGATGGAAGTACTCGAAGCTGTCGAGCTTTTCGCCGGCGCTGGCGAACTTGACCGGCTTTCCTGTGACCGCGCGCACCGAAAGGGCCGCCCCTCCTCGGGCGTCACCGTCCATCTTCGTGAGGATCACGCCGTCGAACCGGACCCGCTCCTGGAACTGCAGAGCCACGTTGACCGCGTCCTGCCCGGTCATGGCGTCCAAGACCAAAAGGATGTTGTGCGGCTTCACCGTCTGACGGATGCGCACCAGCTCCTCCATGAGCTTCTCGTCGATGTGCAGGCGGCCCGCCGTGTCGATGATGAGGACGTCGCGTCCCTTGTCCTGCGCCCAGCTCACTCCGTGCTTGGCGATATCGACCGGATCGGCTTGGTCGCCTTCATCGTAGACCGGTACGCCGAGCTGTCCGCCCAGCGTCTTAAGCTGCTCGATGGCGGCCGGCCGGTAGACGTCGCCCGCCACCAGGGCCGGACTCTTGCCCTGGGCAAGCAGGAAGTTGGCAAGCTTGCCGCAGGCCGTCGTCTTGCCCGAGCCCTGCAGGCCGACCATCATGATCACCGTCGGGGGTCGCGGGGAGAAGGTGAGCTTGGTGCTGGCCGACCCCATCAGGCTCGTCAACTCCTCGTTGACGATCTTGATGAACTGTTGGGCCGGGGTCAGGCTTTCCAACACCTCGGACCCCAGGGCCCGGGTCTTCACCTTCTCGACGAACTCCTTGACCACCTTGAAGTTGACGTCGGCCTCGAGCAAAGCGAGACGTATCTCGCGGGCGGCCCGCTCTACGTCCTTGTCGGTGAGCTTGCCCTGCCTCCTCAGGCCGTCGAATGCCACCTGCAGCTTGTCTGAAAGGGAATCGAACACCACACTCGCCTTGTCTCTCAGCGGCGCTCTCGGGGTACCGCTCCGCAGCGGCCCCACTCGGGCCGTGAGGCTGGGAGTTTACTAGCCTCCGGAAGTCCCGTCAAACCGAAGCTCCCGGCGAAGGCATCTAGGGCACCCGGGACTCCGGCGTCCGGCCGCCCTGCGCGGGCCTCACCGGCATGCAACCGCCCGGCCCAGGCCTTACCGGCGCCCAAGCGACTCGTCGAACAACATGGCGGCGAAGCCGACGGCGTCGAAGGGTTGCAGACTCTCCAGTCTCTCCCCCGTTCCGATCAGCTTGATGGGCAGGTCGAGCTCATGCGACACAGCCAGAGCGATCCCACCTTTGGCCGTGCCGTCCATCTTAGTGATCACCACCCCGGTGAGTTCCACCGCCTCCTTGAACATCCGCGCCTGGATGAGGCCGTTCTGGCCGGTGGTGGCGTCGATGCACAGCAGACTTTCGTGGGGAGCCCCAGGGATGCGCTTCTCGATGACCCGGCGGACCTTCTCCAGTTCTTTCATGAGGTTGACCTGCGTGTGCAGGCGCCCGGCGGTATCGATGATGGCTACGTCTGCCCCCCGGGCCTCAGCGGCCGCCAGACCGTCATAGACCACGGCTCCCGGGTCGCCACCGCGCTCATGCCGCACGACCTCGCAACCCACCCGGCGGCCCCACTCCACCAGTTGCTCGATGGCGGCCGCCCGGAAGGTATCGCCCGCGATGAGGATGGGCTCCTTGCCGAGCTCCTTGAGATGCCAGGCGATCTTGCCGATGGTGGTGGTCTTGCCTGTACCGTTGACGCCGACCATCAAGATCACCGCGGGACGGTGCGCGATGTCGATGCGCGTGTCGGCTTTGCAGAAGTGGTTCGCGGTCACCTCGCGCAGCTTGGCCAGCAGTTCCGCCGAGTCCTTGATGGCCCCCGCGTTCGCCTGCTCCTCCAGCGCCTCCACGATCGAGACGGTGCTGTCCACGCCCACGTCTGCGTAGATGAGGGCCTCTTCGATCCGCTCCCACAGATCCTCGTCGAAGCGATCGAACAGGACCGAGGCGAACTGCTGTTGGAGGGCCTTTCGGCTCTTGGCCAGACCTTCCCTGAGTTGCGCCATCCATCCTCCCCGCGTCTCCGCAGCCGGTGGGGATGCCTGGAACGCGGCCTCCTCGGACACGCCGATGAATACCTCCGCCCAGTTGTGGCTCACAGTGTCATACCCCTTTCGGTGTCGCCAGTCTGCGCGAGAGCACCCGTGACGTACCATCGCTCTCGAGTGTCACGCCATAGAGAGTGTCGGCCACTTCCATGGTCTGCCGCTGGTGGGTGATGATGATGAACTGCGTCTTATCGCGATATTTGCGGATCAATGTCAGGAACCGGCGTATGTTGATATCGTCGAGCGACGCCTCTACTTCGTCGAGGATGTAGAAGGGACACGGCCGCGCCAGAAAGAGCGAGAAAAGGAAGGCTATCGCCGTCATGGCCTTCTCGCCCCCGGAAAGCAGGCTCAGACTGCGGGGCGCCTTGTTGGGGAACTTGACCTCGAGCGCGATACCCGGAGCCTGCTCTCGATCCTCGTCGCCGTGCCCGTCGCCGACCGGCACGGCCTGGGGCTGCGGGCCGGCCTCAGGCCGGCCCGCACCCACGCCGTGCCGTGGGTCTGCTGTTTTGGGACCGGTAAGCCTCAGGGTGCCCTTCGCTCCTGGGAACACCGAAGCGATCACCGCAGCGAAGTGCCCGCGCGTGGCTTCGAACACCTCGGTGAACGTCCGCTCGATGTGCTCGTCGAGTTCCCTGATCACATCTTCCAGCTGCGCGACCGACGTTTCGAGGTCGCCGCGCTGCTCGGCCAAGAATCGGGCCCTCTCCTCCAATTCGGCGCACTCCAGTTCCGCCAGCGGGTTGATGGGCCCGATCCTTTCGCGCCGGCGCTCGGCCCGTTCGACGGCCACCGCCAGAGTGGCGGCATCCTCTCCGGCGACATCGGCGGGTGTGAGGCGGCGCGGTGACTGATGACGTCGCCGAAGTTCCCTTAGTTCTTCTTCGAGCAACAGTCGGCGGTCCTCAAGCCGCGCGTGCTCCACCCGCAGCTCGGCCGACCGGGCGCTCAGTGTCTCGTGCTCGTTCCGCAGCGCGACCTCCTCCCCCCCGCGATCGCGCAGACCCCGCGCGGTCCCTTCACTGGCGGTCCGCACAGCCTCCATCCTCGTCTCGAGGGCGACCGCGGCCTTGCGCGCGCGCTCCGTCAGGAGCGCCCCCACTTCGAGCAGGCCGGCCAACACCGGCAGATAACGGTCCAGCGATCGCACCCGCCGCTCACACGCGAGGGCCTCGCGCCGTGCCGCCTCCCACTGGGCGCCGACGCGCGCACGCTCGCTCTCATATGAACGGCAGCGTTCTCGCAGCTTGACCTCGAGGAGACCGGCCTGGCTCTTCTTGCCGTCGAGCCGGCTCACCGACCTGCGCAGTGCTTCGACGCGCTCCTGGTGGGCGCGCAGGCCGGCGCGCGCCTTTTCGAGCTCGGCTTCTCTTTCGCCCAAGGAGGCCTCCACGACCCGCAATTGCGCCAGCATCTCTTCAGCCGCGGCGCCTTCCCGGTCTTGGCGTTCCTCGAGCTCCGACCGTTGGACCTGCGCTTCCTCCAGCCTCCGTTCAAGCAGGTCGGCCTTCCCCCGCAGCGCCGCCAGCCGGTGCTCGGCTTGGCGTAGCTCCTCCTCCTGCCGTCGATGGCGGTCATCGGCCTCTCTGGCGGCAGAAGCGGCCTGGGCGGCCTCTTCGCGGACCGCATCCCGCTGTGCCAGCAGGGCCTCGCGTTCTCTCGAGGCTGCTTCCAGTTCGTTGCGCGCCCTCAGAAGGGTCTCGGCACCCACATCCTGGCGCCGCGCGGCGTGGGTACCGTCCTGGAGCAGTTCACCCGAACGGGTGACCAACCGCCGGAGACCTCCCATATCAAGCGCTCCACCCTGCAGGCCTTCTCTGTCGACCACGACCAGTGTAGGTGCGATCAGCCGTCGAAGAGCAGCCAGGACCTGATCGGGGCCGGTCACGACCTCCCAGAGATCCCGCGTTCCCGCAGGGAGATCCTGACCCCTCAGGGGCGTGGGAAGACCCCCGCCCGGCGGTGCAACGTCCGCAGCCTCGGCTCCCTCCCTGATGGCTTCGAGGGCTCCCTCCACCTCGAAGACCCGGATCAGGTCCGTCCCGGCGGGAACGACCACGGCCTCTATCAGAGGCCCGAACGCGGCGGCCACCGCCCGCTCATAGCCGGGTTCCACTACAAGCAGCTCGGTGAGCGACCGGTATCCTTCGCCGGCGTCAAGCAACTCTTTTGCCCCGGCCGGGATGCCCTCCCGACGGGCCAACAGATCGGCAAGGACCGCCAGTCTCGACTCCAGACCGGCCAGTCCCTCTCCCAGCGCGGCTTCGGATCGAGAGATCCGCTCCGCCCGTTCACGCGCTTCTGCACGATCGGCCGACGACCGCTCCCTATCCTGCCGGGAGCGGTGGAGGGCCTCTTCAGCCGCTCTCAGTTCCGACCGGACCCCGGCGACCTCGGACCGCAACTGCTCGAGACGGGCGCTCCCCTCGTCGACCAGAGCCGCCAACTGCGCCCGGGTCCGGCTGCGTTCGTCCGCCTCACGGCGCAGGAACTCCCGATCCTGCAACGCCCGGGACCGCGCCGCCTCGAGCTCGAACACAGCGTCTTTCAAGTCGTCTTCTTCCGCGACCGCCGCTCGATAGGCAGGCAACGATTCCTCCAGCCCCGCCCGCAGGGCTTCGTTCCATCCGGCGACCCGGCGTAGCCGGCATTCATCACTCGTCTCGCCGCCCATCTCCGCGGCACGGACACCCAGCGATGCGGCATCGCTCCGGGCCAAATCGCGGCGTCTGCGCGCCCGGTCCAGTTCCCCCTCCACCCGGACCAGTCTCTGGCGCAGGGAGACGGTGCGGGCCTCAAGGTAGTCTGCGCCGGCCTTCGCCTGGTGGTACGCGGAACTCAACCTCTCGCGCTCCTCCAACGCCGCGTTGAACCGTTCTTCCTCCGCGGCCTGCCGTCCGCGGAGATCGGCCAGCGCAACCTCGATCTGTCCGCTACGCGCCTGGATCCTCTCCAACTCCCCCTGGATCTCTGCACGAGCCTCACCCACTTCGACCAGCGCATGGAGAACCGACCGGCCCTTCGCCAACGCCCACTCCTCGGTGGCCTCGGCAAACCGCTCCGCGGCCGCCACCTGTTGCCGGAGCGGCCGCAGCGTGCTCTTCACCTCACGCTCTATGTCGGCCACCCGTAGTAGGTTCTGCCTGGTGCGTTCCAGCTTGTTCTGCGCCCGTTCGCGCCTCTTGCGAAAACGCGCCAACCCGGCCGCTTCTTCCACGATAGCCCGACGCGCTTCGGGGCTGGAATTCAGGAGTGCCTCCACCTTACCCTGGCCGATGACGCTGTGCATCTCTCTACCCAGACCCAGCTCCCCGACCAGATCTTGGACGTCCAGGAGCCGGCATCCACTCCCGTTCAGCCGGTACTCCGAGCCGGTCTCCCGAGTGAGACGGCGCGTCACTTCCAACTGCTCGTAGCCCCAGGGCAGCGGACCACCTCCGTTGTCGAAGACGAGGCTCACCTCGGCCACCGCGCTCGACCTCCGGCCCCCCGCGCCCGAGAAGATGACATCTTGCATGGCGTGTCCCCGCAGGTTCCCCGGACTCTGCTCTCCGAGGACCCAAAGGACCGCATCGGCGATGTTGCTCTTGCCGCTGCCGTTAGGACCGATTATCACGGTGACCCCCGGCTCGAAAGTGAGCTCGGTCGGCTTGGCGAAGCTCTTGAAGCCCCGTAGACGGACGGACTGCAGATGCACCACGTCAGCCCACCGCCTCATCCGTCCGGGCCCCGCAGCCGTCGTCCGGGCCGTCCCCGGCGCCCCCGGCGCCTACGAACGCAAGCGCCTCGCAGGCCGCGGCCTGTTCGCTCATCTTGATGGTGGTACCGGTCCCCCGCCCGCGCGGGACCCCTTCGATCCAGACCTCAGAAGTGAAGACCCGGGCATGCGCCGGGCCGGTCTCGGTCACCAGCCGGTACTCAGGGTGCACTCCCCGCGGGGCCAGCAACTCCTGTAGAGCGGTCTTGTGGTCCACGTGGAAGGTGACCGCATACCGCATCTGCTCCTCGAAGGCGTCGACGACGGCCGCTCTGGCCTGCTCGAAGCCATGCGTAAGAAACACCGCCCCGATCAACGCCTCCAGCACGTTGCCCAGGATGGTGGGATTGGCCGCGATCTCGCCGCGTCTCGGTTCGGGTCCAGGCGCCTGCTCGATGAGCAGAGCGGCCACATCAAGGCGCTGCGCCACCTGGGCGCAACTCGCCCGGCTGACGACAAAGGCCTTGAGCCGGGCCAGTTCCCCTTCTTCGGCGTCGGGATAACGCTGACAGAGGGCCGAGGCGATCGCAAGGCCGAGTACGCTGTCGCCCAGGAACTCCAGCCGTTCGTAGGACCGGGTGCGGTCCGTCACCCAGGAGGCGTGAGTGAGGGCCCTTTCTTTCAGATCGGGAGGCAGTCGCTCGACCAGTCGCCACAGGCTCGCGCCGCTCGAAGGGCCTATCCGCTCCGGAGACACCGTACGCCGGGGGAGTCTCCGCGAAAGACGGCCGGGGACTGTCCGCAGAACCGCCGGCAGTCCCCACATATCCATCCTGTCCCGGAGGCGGAGACTAGATTCGCGCGGCGATGAAGTCCACCGCTGCGCCGACCGTGGTGAGGGTCTGGGCTTCCTCGTCGGTGATCTTGATGCCGAACTGGTCTTCGAGTTCCATGATGAGTTCCACCAGGTCCAGGCTGTCGGCATCGAGATCATCCTGGAATGAGGCTTCTGATGTCACCGCTTCGGCGGCCACCCCTAGATGGTCGACCAGGATGTCGCGCACCTTGGCCAGGATCTCGTCTTTGCTCATCTATCGCTCCTTACTGCATCTAGTGGAATCGTTCTTCGTGGCCCGTTCGGACCCCGGCCATTGTATCAACGCCGGTCAAGAAGCGGCAGAGCCCCGTCCCCCTGTGATCTTCGCAAACTCCTCGTCGACCGCGCTCAAGACCCCCCTGCGCAGGGCCTCGGCGCCGAACCGCAGAGCGTTGGCGATCGCGCGCCTGGTCGAGTTCCCGTGACAGATTACGACGAGCCCCCGCACTCCCAAGAGATAGGTCCCCCCGTACTCCTCCGGGTCGAGACCGGCCCGAAGACCGCGGAGCGCCGGCCGGAGCAAGAGCCCCCCCATTCTCGCCTGGGCGCTACTGGAGGCCGCTTCTTTGATCCTCACGAACAACGAAGACGAACAGCCCTCCAACAGTTTGAGGGTCACGTTGCCGGTGAAGCCGTCGGTCACCACCACGTCGGCGGTGTTACGCAGCAGGTCCCAACCTTCGACGTTGCCCACGAAGTTGAGGCCCGACGCCTTCAACTCGGTGTAAGCCGCCCGTGCCAACTCGCTGCCCTTGCCCTCCTCCTCGCCGATGTTGAGCAGGCCCACCCGAGGCTGTGATATCCGGAGCACGGCCCGGGCGTACGCGGTGCCCAACGCGCCGAACTCGAGCAGATGCTCGGGACGGCAATCGGCATTCGCGCCGGCATCGAGCATCACCACCGGCCCCTCCATGCCGGGCAGCGTGGTGACGATGGCCGGCCTCCTGATGTCGCCGGCTCTTTTGATCAAGAGAAGAGCGGCCGCCAGCATGGCGCCGGTGTTGCCCGCTGATACGAAGCCCTGCGAACGGCCGTCGACAACTGTGCGGGCGCCCACGGCGATCGACGAGTCGGGCATCTTCCTGACCGCCGCCGCCGGCTCATCCTTCGAACTCACCACCGACGCGCTGGGTACCAGCTCGACGTACTCGTGAGATCCAGAAGCCAGGAGCGGCTCCACCAGCTCGGGCCGTCCTACCAGCAGCACGCGCAGAGTCGGCGAGGCGGCCATGAGGGCCCCGGCGACGATCTCGCCGGGCGCGTGGTCGCCGCCCTCAGCATCAAGCGTTAGAGTGACGGGTGCGTTCGTCGTCAAGGAATCGGCGTCCACCCTGTCTCCTTCCGCGTGTCGTGACCGATGGTCGCGGGTGTCATGAATGTCTCACAAAGTGAGGGAATGGGGAAGCAGCGTGCGACAGCGGACGGATGTGAGCCGCGGCCGACGGACGAAGCATAAGGTGGCCGTAAGGCGGTCCCGACGGGGGATTTGAACGGGGTCACTGGGGGAACTTTGAAGAAGGGCCGGGCGTCTGGTGTGGGATGGAGACGGTGTGGAGATGGAGCAGGGAAGTAGCCGGCAGAGAAGAGCGGAATCGTGGCAGCCCTGGTTGGGCTGAGCTGCTTGACACAGAGACAATAACAGAGTATACTGCTGTGGTTTGCGTCAAGAGACACTATGTAATAGGAAAGCCTGAATCTAAGGTTAGGATAGCAGAAGACCGTGCAGAGAGAAAGTGAGATTTCCGCCATCGACGTCCGCACCATAGTGGACGTTCAAGACCTCCTTCAGGTCGGCCAGGAGCGCGGGTACGTCACCAGCGACGAGATCATGGCGTTGGTCGAAGAGTACGACATGGCCATGGAGGAGATCGAGGATCTGTATTCCCAGTTGTTCGACCAGTCCATCGAGATCTATGAGCAGAGCCCGGTCACCCAGGGCGTCCTCGAGCCCACCGAGCCGACCCTCGACCTCTCCATAGAGACCGTCACGCACGACCCCTTGCGCCTCTACCTGAAGGAAGCAGGTGAGATCCCCCTGCTCACCAAGAACGAAGAGATCGAGCTCGCCAAGCGCATCGAAGCGGGCGACAAGAGGGCGAAGGACCGCATGATCCAGTCGAACCTGCGTCTCGTCATCTCTATCGCCAAGAACTACTACACCCAGGATATGGACCTGCTCGACCTCATCCAGGAAGGCAACACCGGCCTCATCCGGGCGGTGGAGAAGTTCGACTACCGCAAAGGCTACAAGTTCTCCACCTACGCCACCTGGTGGATCAGGCAGGCCATCACGCGGGCCATCGCCAACCAGGACCGCAACATCCGCATCCCGGTGCACATGATCGAGAAGATCAACAAGATGGTCCGCACCGAACGGAAGCTGCTCCAGGAGACGGGCAAGGAGCCCAACGACGAAGATCTGGCCTTGGAGTTGGGCATCGAGCCTCATGAGGTGCAAGAGATGCGCAAGATCGCGCAGCGTACCACCTCGCTCGAGACTCCGATCGGGGACGAAGAAGACGCCGAGCTGGGCGACTTCATCGAGAACCAGCGGACGCCCGACCCGGCCGACGAGGTGGCCAGAAACATCGCGAAGGACTGCCTCGACCGGGTCCTCAAGTCCATGGACGAGCGGGAGAGGAAGGTGGTCGAGCTCCGCTTCGGCCTCAAGGGCGAGCATCCCCGCACCCTGGCGGAGGTCAGTTCGCGCTTCAACGTCAGCCGCGAGCGCATCCGCCAGATCGAGGCCAAGGCCCTCGAGCAGATCAAGGCGGCCGAAGAAATCCAGGCTATGAGGGAGACCGCGTAGGTCACGACCTCCCCAGTCCCCAGGCCCGGCCGCGATCGGCAAGGCGCCGGTGGACCGCAAGTCGGTGAGCGACCAGGCAGTAGGGCGCGCCCCCGGGCGCGCCTTCTCTATGCCGGCAGCGGGGTCTCCCCCTGGCGTCCCCGCACGGCTTGGGCGATGTTGTCGAGGATGATCTCGGCGATGGTCTCCTTCGGCGCCCTCTCCACCAGCACCTCGGAGTCGCGTGTGAGGATCCGAACCTCGTTGTAGTCGGAGTCGAAACCGATATCCGCGCGCGAGATATCGTTGAAGATGACCATGTCGAGCTGCTTGCGTTCCATCTTGCGACGCGCGCGTTCCAAGCCTTCAAGCCCATACTCCGCGGCGAAGCCGACCAGGAACTGACCTTGGTGATGCGCGGCCACGTCGCACAGGATGTCGGTGGTCGCTTCCAAGCTTATGGCCCACTCGTCCCGCCCTTTGCCGATCTTGCCTCCGGCCGGTCCGTCGGCCACCCGGTAGTCGGCCACGGCGGCCGCCATGATCAGGATATCGGTGTCGGGAAGGCGTTTCATGACCTCGGCGTGCATCTCTCCTGCCGTGGGGGTCTCGATCTGCCGGACTCCGGGGACCGCCGGCATATCGACGTTGGCTTCGATCAATTCGACCTGCGCTCCCCGGTCGAACGCTGCCCGCGCCAGCGCGAAGCCCATCTTGCCCGAGCTACGATTGCCGATGAAGCGCACGGCATCGATCGGTTCCCGCGTGCCCCCGGCCGTGATGAGCACGCGCAGACCGCGCAGGTCGCGCTTGCGCTGTACCTGCAGTCGCAACTTGACCTCAGCCACTATGCTGTCAGGCTCCGCCATGCGGCCGGAACCGTAGTCTCCGCAGGCCAGCTCCCCCGCGCCCGGCTCGACCACGAACACCCCCCGCTCCCTGAGCAGAGCGACGTTCTGCTGGGTCGCCGGGTGCTCCCACATGTTGGTGTTCATGGCCGGGGCGATCACCACCGTCTTGCCGAAGGCGAGAATCATCGAGGTGAGGAGGTTGTCGGCTATGCCGTTGGCCATCTTGGCCAGCGTGTTGGCCGTGGCCGGAGCGACCACCATGATGTCCGCGTCCTGCGCGTCCTCCACGTGCGTGATCTTGGAGTCGCTCCGCAGCTCGCTGATCTGGTCAAGACGCACGCGTGAGCCGGACAGAGTCTCGAACGTGATAGGGCCGACGAACTGCGTGGCGGCGCGCGTCATGATCACCCGCACATCCATGCCCGCCCTCTGCAGGCCACGCAGAAGCTCGGCGGCTTTATAAGCGGCGATACCCCCTGTGACGCCGAGGAGAACGACGGGCCGGTCGGCCATCACATGCTCCTGTCAGGTCATGGGCGGGTGGGACGCAACCTGCAACCGATCTCACCCCTGGCCGCTTCGGCCATGGCGATACTGAGATAGTTCCTGGAGAAGCTCGAGATAGGAGGTGGGGCGAAGCCGTCGAGCGGGCTGCCCTCGCCTAGACTGTGGTAGTAGCTGTTGATCTGACGGGCGCGTTTTGCGCACACCATGACGGCCATGTAACGATTGGGCTCTTCGGCATCATCGTCACAGGCAGCAGCAAGACCCGCGAGGATCTCATCGATGGTCGGCCTGTTCATCCTCTTCCCTGGTTCGTCTTATTATGCCGGCGAGCTCGTCGCTCGCCCTTTTGACACTATCGTTTACTATAACATAGTGGAATGGCGGAAGACCCCGCGCGATCTTGCTCTCCACCTCGGCCATCTCCTCCCTCGCTCGGGTCAACCGGCTCCGTATGGCTTCCTCATTCTCGGTCCTACGCCCTCTCAGACGCCGCTCGAGCTCCTCCAGCGACGGGGGCATGATGAAGATCATCAAGGCGTCGGGGCGCTGGGCAAGGACCTTCTCGGCCCCTCTCAGCTCGATCTCGAGTATGACGTCGCGGTCGTCGTCCAGATGGTCTCGGACCGCCTGGGCCGGCGTCCCGTAGAGGTTCCCGGTGTATCCCGCCCATTCCAGGAACCGGCCTTCCCGTATCCAGCGCTCGAACTCGGCCTTGTCTAGGAAGAAGTACTCCCGGCCGTTTCTCTCTCCCGAGCGACAGGGGCGCGTGGTCGCCGACACCGACAGGGCGAGTCTAGGGACCCGCGACATGACCCGCTTGATGAGAGTGCCTTTGCCGGCTCCCGAAGGGCCGGAGATGACTATGAGCCTGGCGATGGCCGTCCCCAGGAGGCGAGAACCGGTCAGCCGCCCAGCATATCGAGCAGTTCTTTGCGCTGACGGGGAGTGAGACCGTTGACGGTCTTGGCCGGACTCACGCGGCAACGCTCGAGAAGCTTGTTGGCCTTGACACGGCCGAACTTCGGCACGGCGAGTAGAAGGTCAAGCACCTTCGCAGTGTAAACGCAGGCAGGCGGATCCGACAGCACCTCGACGATGCCGACTTCGCCGCGGCGCAGACTTTCCTTGAGACGCGCACGCTCGGAACGGATGTCGTTGGCCCTCCGGAGGGCATCCATTCTCTGCTGCTGGCTACGCTCAGGTGTCTGGGGGACGATGCTGGGGCTCTGGCTCACAGCCGCCATTATACACACCCTCCCGGACGACGCAACTGGGATTTTGCAGGATTTGTCGCGGTGTCCTCACGTTCAACTAGAGGTTTACTCCCGTGTGTGAGCCGTACCCCGCAACCCTCCCAAGGCCAGACCGCGACCGTCGAGGAACCGGCCGAGACCTTCCGATAACGCCCGGGCCAGGCAGGGCTCCCGGAATGTGGCGGACCCCACGGCCACCGCCGTCGCCCCGCAGGAGATGAAATCGACCACGTCCTGGACGGTGGCCACCCCTCCCATCCCGATGATGGGGACGTCCACCGCCGCGAAAAGCTCGTATACCGTCCGTAGAGCAAGCGGCTTGATCGCCGGACCGGACAGGCCGCCCGTGACGTTCCCCAGATAGGGCTTCAAGGTCTCCCGGTCTATGACGAGGCCCTTGAAGGTGTTGACCGCCGCCAGGGCGTCCGCCCCCGAGGCCGCCGCTGCGCGGCCGATGGCGGTGATGTCGGTGACATTGGGAGTGAGCTTGGCCACGAGCAGGCCCGGCCACAGCGCGCGGACCGCCGCAACCACCTCGGCCGTCTCGCCGGGGTCGCCTCCGATGGACGCGCATCCCGAACAGACGTTCGGGCAGGAGATATTGACCTCGAGACCCACCCGACCCGTCCAATCCCCCCCGGCACTTCGGTCCAACGCCTCCTTGAGCCCGCCGGCAAGCGCAGTGTATTCGCGCCTCGAGAACCCGCCGATACTGATGATCACAGGACAGGACAACGCCAGAAGCCGGGGAAGCTCGCGCTCGATGAAGGCCCGAAGTCCCGGGCCGGGAAGTCCGATGGCATTGATCATGCCACCCGTGGTCTCCAGGATGCGAGGAGCCGGATTCCCTGCCCGGCGCTCCAGAGTCACGGTCTTCGGAACGTACGCGGCCACAGGAGGATCGTCGATGACACTCGAGCCGAGGACCTCGACCAACTCGAAGAGCTCCATCGTGCCGGAGGCGTTGATCACAGGATGCTCGAGACGCAGAGGACCGAGGCGGACCGAGAGATCAGGCACCGAAGACCTCCTTCCCTGCGAAGACGGGGCCGTCGTGACAGACACGGGCGTCGGACCCGTCGGCCAGTTTGAGGACGCAGCCGTGGCAGGACCCCACCCCGCACGCCATGTTCGTCTCGAGGCTGAACCACGTCTCAACGTCCGGCACGGCCCTGCAGACTTTCCACACCGCGGCCGCCATAGCGCCGGGGCCACACACGGCCACCCGGTCCCCCGAGCGCAGATGACGGTCAAGAAGATCCGTGGCCTTTTCCACCGGGCCCCGCGACCCGTCCTCGAAGGCCATCTCGAGCCGGCAGCGCAGCCCCTTCTCTTCCATCTCCGACACGGCCTGCTGTACCGGCAGGGCGCATCCGGACTGGGCGCCGTCACGGAAACCGAGCAGAACCAAGACCTTCGGGCCTCCCGCCACCGGAGTTCGGCGGCCACCACCCGTCCCGCCCACAGACACGGCCTGATACTTCACCAGCAGGCGAGAGAGGAGCAGCGGGAAGGGGGCTACTCCCGCTCCGCCGGCCACGATCACGACCCGTTCGGGGCCGGTAACGAGCGCGTCGACGTCGAAACCCTTGCCGAGCGGACCCAGCACCCAGACGCGATCCCCTCCACGGAGAGCACACAGCTCGCGGGTGCCGTCGCCGACTGGGGCGATGAGAAACGATACCTTCTCCCCCGCCTCGTCCGATACCGACAGCGCGCGGGCAAGGAAGCACCGGGACGGTTCCGCCTGTAGCAGCGCGAACTGCCCGGGAACGGCGCCCCGCCAGCCGGGCACCGTGACCGTGAGCCCGACCATGCTTCCCAAGAACCGGACCGCGGTCACGCGGCCTAAGGACCGGGATAGGCCCGTCAGGCCCGGGCCCGGACCGCCCGTGACCGTCCGCCGGCGCCCGGCGCTCGAGCCGCGGTCCGGCCGGGAGGTCATGCCGCTGCTCCCGGTCGGGAAACCGGGCCGCCGGCGACTGTGTACGCAGGACGGCCGTGCAGGTCCTGCAGGCAGGTGACCGTGACCTCGCGGCTGCGCCGGGCATTGGCGATCGCCTGCACGGCCGCGTGCGCGGCCGCGGCGGTGGTCATCGTGGGGACGCCGCGACGCTGGGCGGCCCGGCGGATCTCATAGCCGTCGGCCCGCGCTCCCCGGCCCCGGGGGATGTTGATGACGAGGTCGATCTGACCCGCTTCGATGAGATCGACGATGGTGACGATCGAAGCGGCGGCCGTCGCCTCTCCCTCCTTGCCGGCGGCCCTCCGCTCGGTCGACCTCTCCGCGACGGGCAGAGCCGCGCGCAGCGCCAGACCCTCCGTGTACTTGAGAACCACCTCGGATCCGATGCCGTTGAGCCGGAAAGCCCGGTGGGTGCCTGCAGTGGCCAGGATGCGGAAGCCCAGGGTGTCCAGCACGAGGGCCATGAGGATCACCGCGTCCTTCTCAGCGTCGGCCACCGACATGAAAACGGCTCCCTCCCGGGGAAGACGGTCGCCCGCGGCCAGTGAGGCCTTGGCGAAGGCCTCCGGGAAACCGGCTCCGACCCCCATGACCTCCCCCGTAGATCTCATCTCCGGGCCAAGAATAGTGTCCACCCCTGGGAACCGGGGGAAGGGCAGGACGGCTTCTTTCACGGCGACGTGCGAGAAGTCGCGCCGGCAGGGCACCCGGCCGGCGCGCAGGGACTCACTCCAGCCCGGCAGTCCCAGGTCGCGGAGTTTCCGGCCGGCGATCATCCGCGTGGCCATGCGGGCAAGCGGCACTCCGGTCGCTTTGCTGACGAACGGCACTGTGCGGCTGGCCCGCGGGTTGACCTCGAGGACGTAGATGCCGGCTCCGCCCTGGTCGCTCTGTTGTACGGCGTACTGCACGTTCATGAGACCCACCACGCCCAGCTCGCGGGCGAGCGCCGCCGTCTGCTCTTCGATGCGCCGCACCACTGCATCACCCACCGAGACCGGCGGGATGACACAGGCGGAATCGCCTGAGTGGACCCCCGCCTCCTCCACATGCTGCATGACGGCACCGATGTACACATCCTCGCCGTCACAGAGGGCGTCTACGTCGATCTCGGTGGCGTGCTCGAGGAACCGGTCGATCAGCACCGGGTGATGGGGCGAGGCCTTCACGGCCATGGTGAGGTAACGCTTGAGGCTCTCTCCGTCGTAGACGATCTCCATGGCCCGGCCGCCCAGCACATACGATGGGCGGACCAGGACCGGGTAGCCGATGCGCTCAGCCACGGCGAGGGCCTCGTCGGCGTTGCGAACGGTGCCGTACGGCGGCGCCTTGAGGTCCAGCTTCTTGAGCACAGCGCCGAAGCGCTCCCGGTCTTCGGCGAGGTCGATGGCCTCCTGCGGGGTGCCCAGGATGGGCACCCCGGCCGCCGCCAGACGCTCGGCGATCTTGAGGGGAGTCTGTCCCCCGAACTGCACGACCACGCCGTTGGGTTTCTCGTTCTCGATGATGTTGAGCACGTCTTCGAAGGTGAGCGGCTCGAAGTAGAGGCGATCGGAGGTATCGTAGTCGGTGGAGACCGTCTCGGGGTTACAGTTCACCAGGATGGCCTCGTATCCGAGCCCGCGCATCTCCTGCACCGCATGGACACAGCAGTAGTCGAACTCGAGGCCCTGTCCGATGCGGTTGGGGCCGCTCCCCAGGATGATCACCGATTTTTTGCCGGGAACAGGCACGGCTTCGTTCTCCTCCTCGTAGGTAGAGTAGAAGTAGGGGGTGTAGGCTTCGAACTCGGCCGCGCAGGTGTCGACCGATTTGTAGGTAGGGAGCACCGCGTCGGCTTTACGGCGGGCCCGCACTTCATCCTCGGTCGAGCCGACGAACTTGGCCAGGTACGCGTCGCTGAACCCCAGCCGCTTGGCCTGCCGCAGTTCTTCTCGTGGGAGGGCCGGGAGTCCGCCTTTTTGAGCGAACGACCGAAGGTGCTGCTCAGCCTCCACTATCTCCCGCAACTCCTCCAGGAACCACTCGTCGATGAGGGTCGCGGCGAAGACGGCCTCGAGCGTCACGCCGCGGCGGTAGGCTTCGAGGATGAGGTCGTAGCGCTCGGCCGACGGTATGGCGATCATGGCCAGAAGCGCGTCGTCGTCTTCGGGGATGCTGGGACGCACGTCGAGTTCCCGGGAGCGCATGGACTTCTGGAAGGCCTCCTTGAAAGTGCGGCCGATGGCCATGTTCTCCCCCACGCTCTTCATATGCGTGGTAAGACGGGCATCGGCCAGAGGGAATTTCTCGAAGGCCCACCGCGGTGTCTTCACCACCACGTAGTCGATGGCGGGTTCAAAGCAGGCCGGCGTCTTTTGGGTGATGTCGTTGGCGATCTCGTCGAGCGTGTAGCCCACGGCCAGCTTCGCCGCGATCTTGGCAATGGGGAAGCCGGTGGCCTTGGAGGCGAGCGCGGAGGAGCGGCTGACCCGCGGGTTCATCTCGATGACCACCAGCTCGTCCGTCTCGGGCGAGTAGGCGAACTGGATGTTGGAACCTCCGGTCTCGATGCCGACGGCGCGGATGATGGCGAGTGAGGCGTCGCGTAGGCGCTGGTACTGGACGTCGGTAAGAGTCTGTTGGGGAGCCACCGTCAGGGAGTCGCCGGTGTGGACCCCCATGGGATCGATATTCTCGATGGAGCACACGATCACCACGTTGTCCTTGAGGTCGCGCATGACCTCGAGTTCGAACTCCTTCCAGCCGATGACGCTCTCTTCGAGGAGGACTTGGTGGCTCGGCGAGGCGTCGAGACCCGCCTGGACCACCGCGGCGAACTCCGCATCGGTGGCGGCCACCCCTCCCCCATGCCCGCCCAGGGTGAAGCTCGGCCGGATGATGAGGGGCAGGTGCAGGCCGTCCCGAAGGGCAGCGTGCGCCTCGGGCACGGAGCCGACCACGGCGCTGTCGGGCACCCGCAGCCCGATGGAGGCCATGGTGGCCCGGAACTCGTCACGGGACTCGGCTCGGCGGATGGCCTGATAATCGGCGCCGATGAGCTCGACGCCGAACTTCTTTAGGGTGCCGTCCTCCGTGAGGGCGACGGCCAGGTTGAGGGCGGTCTGCCCGCCGACAGTTGGTAGCAAGGCGTCTGGGCGCTCCGCTTCGATGATCTTGGCCACCACTTCGGGGACCAGCGGCTCGAGGTAGGTGCGGTGAGACAACGAGGGATCGGTCATGATGGTGGCCGGGTTGGAGTTCACCAGCACTACCTCGAAACCTTCTTCCATCAGCACCTTGCAGGCCTGGGTGCCGGAATAATCGAACTCGCAGGCCTGGCCGATCACGATGGGGCCTGAACCGAGCAGGAGGATCTTGCGGACGTCGCTGCGGCGGGGCATAGTCGCTCTTCCTTTCGGCCTCACAGGGCACGATTAAAGGTCGGGGACAAGAGTAGCGTATCGGTCAGAGGGTGAAAAGCGGTAGGCTTGAAGAAGGCCGTGCGTCTCGCGGTAAAGCCCGTATCCTGCGGCGCCTCCGCGACAAGGAAGAGGAAGCGCCGCCAGGTGCAGATAACCAAGACTCACCGCTGCACCCGCATCCCCCGCCGCCGAACCCACATCGGGAAGAACCCGCGCGCACGTACGACAGCCAGCACTGTCCACGCCATGCGCTATTCTATACACTAAAAGGACATGTATGAAGGACTTTTCGGTGGCGATTCCGGCAAATGATGTTGCCTTAGCACAGTCGGCCGACTTGCTCTCGACCACCCATCGCCTGTATCGAGGTGACGCCCGTGAGCTGGGATGGTTGGAAACCGAGTCACTCCACCTGGTCGTAACATCACCTCCCTACTGGACCCTCAAGGAATACAACGAGACCCAAGGACAATTGGGAGCCATCGCCGATTACGATGAGTTCATGGACGAGCTCGATCGCGTGTGGGCGGAGTGCGCGAGAGCCTTGGTTCCAGGCGGACGACTCGTCTGTGTGGTTGGCGATGTGTGTCTATCCCGACGTAAGAACAAGGGCCGTCACTCGGTGATACCCTTGCACGCCGACATTGCGGTCCGCTGCCGACGGCTCGGTCTTGACTACCTGACTCCGATCCTATGGCACAAGATCTCCAATGCCTCATACGAAGTCGAGAACGGCTCCACTTTTCTTGGAAAGCCCTACGAGCCAAACGCAATCATCAAGAACGACATCGAGTACATCCTGCTCCTGCGAAAACCCGGCGGCTACCGCAAGCCGACCGAAGAGCAACGACGTTTATCCAAGTTGAGCCATGATGAACACGCAGCCTGGTTCCGTTCCTTCTGGACGGACATTCGCGGAGCATCTACCCGGGATCATCCTGCTCCCTACCCGGTAGAGCTGGCCTACCGCCTTGTGCGCATGTTCTCGTTCGCGGGAGATACCGTGCTCGACCCTTTCAGCGGCACCTTCTCGACCACAATCGCCGCTATCGACACGGGCAGAAACAGCATTGCGGTGGAACTGGATCCGACCTACTTCACGGAGGGGGTCCAGCGCGTGAACAGGGCTGCGGCGCGTCTTGATCTCTTCTGTGGCCCTGTTCGAGTGGAAGTCAGCTACCAATTCCCGCCAGCCGCGCCTCGAGAGCAGCAGACAGCCTGCTGACAAATGACGCGTAGTGATCCGAGTCTCCCGGCTGTGGAGCAGGAGCATCGGTCCAGAGCGTTGCCGGACCCACGTTGTCGCAGTTTACGACAATTATCGCGAAGGCATCGAATCCCACCGCTCCTTCCGTTGAGCGTATGGGAAGTCGCCGAAGATGAGAGATCATCCTAGCGGCAGCATGCGGCTGCTTGTGTTTGCTAACACATACGGGCTGCCCCGGGAATTGGCGCGTGGGCGACACGAATTCAGCTGCAATGTTAACCATCACCACCCCAGCAGCCAGCGCTTTGGCATCGGCCTGATGAATTATCTCGTGGGAGGAACTGAGCTCGTCATAGATCCTCGGCTGCGATTTGGAGTGCTCAGTCATTGCCGACTTCGCCTCACAACTGAGAATCACGCGAGACAACGACTTCGCGGTGGCCAGATCATTCAGACCAATGGCTGAGGGCAGAACCCGGGAGTCTTCCCCGAAGGCTAGGTCAAGCGTCTTGAGCCTTCCGTCTCTGCCCGCAAAAGGAACGTTAATACCGCAAGCAACCCTACCGGACCGTATCCCTTCCTGAAGCGCCGGAGTACTTCGGATCAGATCTTGGGCTATCAGCTCGCAGAGCGCGACGGAATGTGCGTCACTCCGGGGATGGTAGCGGTACGTGAGGCCCTGCCTCTTGTCCACATGCTCATGCGTCGTCATCCATTGGACAAAGCGTTGAGGCGCTGCGCCTGCACCAGCAACTTCGACCATGTGCCTTCCCTCCGCCTGTGGTCACCACCGTTGCTCAGGCATAATTCTACCCCGGCCGGTGGAAGAGGCGTCCGCCGTCTCGGAGGGCCCCCTCGGTGGAAAGCGGAGGAACGGAGACAGAGACCATACGCCATCGCGCGCGGCGGGTCTGCTCCCCTGCGAGCCCTGCGGAAAACAGGAGTCCGCGGTCATGGCCTCTGACCGTCCGGCGACCGGCCACCGCGGCCTCCTGTCTCCTTGCCCCAGATGAGCCCGTCTACTCGATGAACCCCTCGGCGCGGTACACCTCTTCTCCCGCGAAGTAGGTGAGCAAAGCCGTCGTCTCGTGGATCCGGCCGGGATCGACCTCAAGGATGTTCTGGCTGAGGACGACCAGATCGGCCTTCTTGCCTACCTCCAACGATCCAATCTCGTTCTCTTTGAAGATGGCCCGGGCCCCATTGATGGTGAAGGACTCGATCATCTGCTCCACAGTCACGCACTCGGCAGGGTTGAGAGCGGTGTCGTAGTCGGGATCGACGTAGATCTCACAACCCGCCGGCACCGTGCGGGTGACCCCGATCTCGATAGCCAGCATGGGATCCGGAGGCCAGGAGACGGGATAGTCGCTCGCTGAGGCCACCGTTACGCCGGCGTCGAAGAAGGCCTTCATCGGGTACTGCTTGTCTGCGCGCTCGCGGCCGACGTATTCGACCGCCTGCGTGTAGTAGGTGTCGACCACGAACCAGTACGGCTGCGGGACGGCGACCACACCCAGATCGGCGAAGCGGGGGATGTCGGCCTGGTTGACCAGCTGCAGGTGGGTGATCATGTTGCGGGCGTCGCGTTCGCCGTTCTGCCCGCGCGCATAGGCGAAGCCGTCGAGGGTGATGCGGGTGGAGGCGTCACCGATCGAATGGACATGGATTTGGATGCCTGCCTTGTCAAGCGCCGCGCACATTCGGTTGTAGGCCTGCGGGTCCCACAGCAGTTCGCCCCGATAGTCCGGCCGGATGTCGTAGGGCTCTTCCAGGTACGCGGTCATGCCCTCCAGGACCCCGTCCATGAAGATCTTGGCCGCCACGATCTCGTAGAGGCCCCCTTTTTCGGCGGTCCTGGCGGCGACGATCTTGTCCACTATCGAGACATCGTCGGTCGGTTCCACGTTCATCGCCGTCGGAAAGCGGATGGCCATCGCTCCCGAGGCATCAAAGTCGTGGAGCGCCTGCAGACCGGCCGCGTCTCCGCTGGGCAGACTGGGGATGTAGACCGTGGTCAGGCCCAACGAGTGAGCGAAGTCCTGAAAATAGGTAAGGCCTTCTACCAGTTGTTCGGTGGTATAGGCCGGGATGACGTCCGTTATCAGGTCTACCGCACTCTCGCGGAGTGTGCCGGAGGGATTGCCGTCGGCATCACGCTCGATCACGCCCCCTTCAGGGTCCGCGGTGGCGGCGGTGACGCCCGCCAACTCGAGGGTCTTGCTGTTGACCCACACCGAGTGATAGTCCTCCGAATAGAGGGCCGCCGGGATATCGGCACAGACCGCATCCAGCATCGCGACGGTGGGACCGTGCTCTCCGAACACCGAGTTGATCCAACCTCCGCCCTGCAGAGCGACCAGCCCGGGCCTCGCTGCGATGAAGTCGGCTATGGTCTGCTGGTACTCCTCCACCGAGCCGATGCCGTAGAGGGGCACCTCATAGAGGTCGGACACACCCGAGGTGGCGTGGGCGTGACTGTCGATCAGCCCCGGCAGGACGAGTCTGCCGGCCAGGTCTATGACCTTCGTGCCATCGCCGATCCAGTCTGCCGCATCCGTCGAGCTACCGACAAAGACGATGGTGTCCCCCCGGATCGCGACCGCTTCAGCGGACGTGCGGTCTTCATCCACTGTGTAGACGACACCGTTGGTCAGCACCAGATCGGCCTTCTCCTCGCCGGTGACGGCGGACGAGCTCACCCAGGGCCAGCCGTCTTTCACTATCGACGTAGGGCCCGGATTCGGCACATCCGGCCAGGCGAGCGCGGCACCGGCGCCGATCCCCGCCACTAAAGCGGCGATCGCCAGCGCCACGAGAACCAGACGACCGGAAATCCTCACAACGTTACCTCCTTCGTTCCACGTTACCCAAGGGGGGCCAGGCCGTTTTCCTCCCGAGAGCCTCCCGACCTGCCGATGTGTGTGAAGCGCCTCCTTTCCCGCGTTCCGTGCTTGCCGGTGACCGTTTGACTCCGACACCATCGCGTTGAGTATGCAGCCGTACTGCCAGCCGTACCGCCTTACGCCGGTCGTCGACATCGTGGCCGTCGGTACGCTTCTTCGCCGACGTACCCGCGACAGAGATGCAGACGACGACGGTCTCCGCGAACACGGGCCCGCATATCAACTCTACCGTATCGCGCCGTTTTACGAGAGTGCCCGCCTCTCGGCTTCTACCGCCTCGGAGAGTATCCTGCGATGCCGCTCGGTCTCGACCGCGAGTTCGGTGAGGATCGGGGTCGCGGCAACGTGCGATGAGCCGCTCATCCGCGAGAACTGCTCCTCAATCAGAGCGGTTTCGAGATCTCCGGCGATCGAGAGCGCCTGCAGCAGGTTGAGCCTGCCTTCCCGAGCCCGCTCCTTCTGGCTATCGATGTATCCGATCGACGATCTGACCACCTGCAGCCTCAGCCCGCTCTCGCGCAGCAACCAGCCGTTGATGGTCGGGTCGGAGCCGAGCACC